>NC_021500.1:314939-629878 GCF_000410515.1 Enterobacter sp. R4-368
AAAACGCTGATCTGCCAGTTGCTGTGGCTTCAATGTGTCGGTGCGGGAACTCACGCAGCCAGAAAGCACTACGCTCAACGCAACCAAAGTCATAATTTTCTTCATCTCGTCCTCTAAGGGGTTATCCATCACGTGGGGGATTCTAACAGGCTAAGCCTGGGCGTCATCGGGGTTTGTCCGAAAGGGTTCCCGTGCAGGCAGGGGAACCCCGGACAATCAGGCCAGCACGTTCGGGCAGGCTTCGCCGTCGCGTAACTGGCGCAGGTTTTCCAGCGTTGTTTCGGAAATGCTAATCAACGCCTCGGCCGTCAGGAATGCCTGGTGACCGGTAAACAGCACGTTGTGACAAGCTGATAAGCGACGGAACACGTCGTCCTGAATAACATCGTTGGATTTATCTTCAAAGAACAGATCGCGTTCGTTTTCATACACATCCATTCCCAGCGCGCCGATTTTTTGCGTTTTCAGCGCTTCTATCGCCGCTTGCGAATCCACTAATCCACCGCGGCTGGTATTGATGATCATTACGCCATCTTTCATCTGAGCAAAGGCGTCGCGGTTAAGCAGGTGGAAGTTTTCTGGGGTGAGCGGGCAGTGTAGGGAGATAACATCCGCCTGCGAAAACAGCGTCGGCAGATCAACATACTCCACGCCAAGCTCCAGCGCCGCTGCGCTCGGGTACGGGTCGAACGCCAGCAGGCGCATGCCAAACCCTTTCAGAATGCGCAGGGCGGCAACGCCAATTTTACCGGTGCCGATAACGCCCGCCGTTTTACCGTACATGGTGAAACCGGTCAGCCCTTCCAGGGAGAAGTTAGCATCGCGGGTACGCTGATACGCGCGGTGAATGCGACGGTTCAGGGTCATCATCATGCCAATGGCATGCTCTGCCACCGCTTCCGGTGAGTAGGCCGGAACACGCACGACCTGCAACCCCAGCTCTTTTGCCGCGTCGAGATCAACGTTGTTGAACCCGGCACAGCGCAGGGCGATAAACTTCACGCCAAGCTTTTTCAGCTCTTCCAGCACCGGGCGGCTGCCATCGTCGTTAACAAAAATGCAGACCCCATCACAGCCGTTCGCGGTTTTGGCAGTCTTTTCGGTTAACAGAAAGTCGAAAAATTCAAGATCGTAGCCATATTTCTCGTTTACCTGCTGCAAATACTTTTTATCGTATTGCTTTGTGCTGTATATCGCGAGTTTCATAAGACTTTCTCCAATGGTTTTCTACCCACATTATCACGTTTTAAAATTATTATGTAAACGTTCAAATTTTATTGACAACCATGGGTGCGGTGAATGTGTCCAGTTTCAGTATATCCGCTGCTAGCGCAATTGTTTCAACGAGCCAATGGCGCTCCAGTTGATCGCCAGAGCGGTGAATACGCCGATAAGCCATGGAATTTTGGAGTCGTGAAAGTAATTAGCACTGAGATAATCGCTGAAGGTAAAGCAGGTGAAAACGGTGGTACCGATAAACCAGCCGCGAATTAAAGAGCCTTTCGTGAACATACGCTTAATCCATAAGTTAATGATATTAAAACACTATTTTCTGTAACTACTGAAAATGCACTCGCCAGACTATGATTAAAGCGACTCGCGCCTTCAAAGGGACGGTCAAACATGCCACAATAACCGCCAGAATCGGCTTAATCATATGCAAAATCAGGATATTAGCTACCCATGAAGGGTAAATACAAAGCCGCCATCGCACTGGTGTTACTGTTCCTTCTGTTGCCGCTTACGCTGCTGCTGACGCTTGCGCAATGGGTGCCGACGCTGGTCGGGATCTGGTTGCCAGCCGGCACGCGTATCGCGATGGAGGAGAGCCCGCGATTCACCCGACACGCGTTAAACATCCCCGATCTGCGCTATCTGGTCGGTGATTGTCAACTGGCATCATTACAGAACGCCGAACTCACACACCCCAGCCGCTGGCAGCTTCATATTGGCGCGCTGGATATTAACACCGCCTGCCTGAATAAACTGCCACAAAGTGAAACTGTTTCTGCCGCGCCGCGTACGCTGGCCGAATGGCAAGCCATGCTGCCTTATAGCTGGCTGACGGTGGAGCGTTTTACCGTTTCGCCGTGGAAAACGTGGGCAGGTAAATTATCCGCCTCGTTGACACCGGATGCGCAGCAACTCACATACTCCGGCGAGCGCATTGAACTTAGCGCGCGCCTGCACGGGCAGACGCTGACGGTTAGCCGCATGGCGCTGCGTCTTGTCGATGATCAGCCGCCGTTTACACTCGGTGGCGAATTTACCCTGCCGGATGTTCCAGACAGCGTACCCGTTAACGGACATATGGAAAGCACCTTAACCCTGTCGCAGCAGCCGGGCGTGGTGGATGTCGATCTCGACTGGCGCGATAACGAAGGGCAACTGGTGGTTATGGCGCGCGATCAGGGCGATCCGCTACTCGATCTGCCGTGGCAGCTTACGCCCGAACAATTGACCATCAGCGATGGACGCTGGAGCTGGCCCTATCAGGGTTTTCCGCTGAGCGGTCGGGTCGGTTTAAAAGTGGATAACTGGCAACAGGGGCTGGAAAAGGCGCAGTTCAGTGGCCGGTTAAACGTGCTGACGCAGGGCGACGCCGGGAAAGGTAACGCGGTACTGACAATTGGCCCTGGCCGTCTTGGTAGCGACAATAACGATATGCCGCTGCGGCTGACCGGAGAAGCAAAGCAGGGCGATCTGGTGTTTTATGCGGTGCTTCCCGCCCATCTGAGCGGCAGTATTGACGATCCGCAACTGGCTTTTACGCCTGGCGCGTTGCTGCGCTCGCGCGGACAGGTGATTGATTCGTTAAATATTGATGAAGTGCGCTGGCCGCTGGCGGGCGTCAAACTCACTCAGCATGGTATTGACGGGCGTTTGCAGGCCATCCTTCGCGTGCATGAAAATGCGATGGGGGATTTCCGTCTGCACCTTGATGGTCAGGCGCAGGATTTTCTGCCGGATAACGGCCTGTGGCGCTGGCGCTACTGGGGCGACGGCAATTTCACGCCGATGAACGCACGCTGGGATGTCGCCGGTCGCGGCGAATGGAATAACAACACGATCACACTTAACGATCTCTCGACCGGCTTTGACCAGTTGCAATATGGCGCGATGCACATGGCTGCGCCCCGGTTAGTGCTGGATGCACCAGTAAAGTGGGTGCGTGACGCGGCAAATCCGCAGTTCACCGGCGCACTGACGCTGGATGCCGGGCAAACCAGCTTCAGCGCGGGAAGTGTCTTACCGCCTTCGACCTTGACATTCAGCGTCGAAGGCAACGATCCAACCATGTTCCAGTTTAAGGGGGCGTTGCAGGCCGACACGATTGGCCCGGTGCAGGTTAATGGCCGCTGGGACGGTGAGCGTTTACGCGGGCAGGCATGGTGGCCGCGCCAGGCGCTCTCGGTATTCCAGCCGCTTATTCCCCCGGACTGGAAAATGAAGCTGCTCAATGGCGCACTGTATGCGCAGGTCGCCTTTTCCGCCGCAGCGGACCAGGGTTTTGAAGCGGGCGGTCACGGTGTGCTAAAAAGCGGCAGTGTCTGGACGCCGGACAACCAAATCAGCGGCGTCGATTTTGTGCTGCCATTCCGCTACCGCGAAGGGCGCTGGCAACTGGGAACCCGCAGACCGGTTTCATTGCGCATCGGTGAGATAACAAACCAGGTGACGGCGAAAAACATCACCGCTGATTTGCAGGGCGCGTGGCCGTGGAGCGAGGATAATCCACTCGTTTTAAGCGATGTCAGCGTCGATGTACTGGGCGGAAAAGTGACCATGCAGCAGCTACGTATGCCGCAGCACGACCCGGCACTGCTGCGTCTGAAGCACATTTCCGCCAGTGAGTTGATAAGCGCAGTGAATCCGAAGCAGTTCGCGCTTTCCGGGCCGTTTGACGGCGCGCTGCCGCTGTGGCTGGATAACCCGCAATGGATCATTAAAGATGGCTGGTTGCATAACCCCGGCCCGATGACGCTGCGGATCGATAAAGATACCGCTGACGCGGTGGTGAAGGACAACATGGCAGCGGGCGCGGCGATTAACTGGCTGCGCTATATGGAAATTTCCCGCTCATGGACGAAGATCAATCTGGATAATTTGGGGTTGCTGACGCTGCAGGCCACCCTGCGCGGCACCAGTTTTGTCGATGGCAAAAGCAGTACCGTGAATTTGAACTATACCCATGAGGAGAATGTATTCACCTTATGGCGCAGTTTACGTTTTGGCGACAATTTGCAGTCATGGCTTGAGCAACACGCGGCGCTACCGCAAGCCCGCTGCGCGAAGGGCGAAGAGTGTGAGGATAAAAAATGAGAACCCTGAAAGCCGTGCCCGTATTGATGGCGACAATGCTGCTGGCTGCCTGCACGCCGCGTATTGAGGTGGCGGCGCCGAAGGAGCCGATCACCATCAATATGAACGTGAAGATCGAGCATGAAATCCACATCAAAGTGGATAAAGACGTCGAAACCCTGCTGAAAACCCGCAGCGACTTGTTCTGAGGCGATGATGAAAAAACGTGTCATAAGCGCGCTGCTGGCCGTTGGCCTTTTCAGCGCAACCGCTCAGGCGCTGACGCTTGATGAGGCCCGCACCCAGGGGCGCGTCGGTGAAACACTCAATGGCTATGTCGCGCCGATAAGCCAGGATAAAGAGACGCTGGCGCTGGTGGAACGCATTAACAAAGCGCGTACTGAGAGCTACCAGCAACTGGCCGATCGCAACAACATCGCGGTGGATGACGTGGCCAGAATGGCCGGACAGAAACTGGTGGAACGCGCGAAGCCCGGCGACTACGTGCAGGGCATTAACGGTAAATGGATGAAGAAACCGTAAGCGGCGCGTTACCTTCCTGAGCAAGGTGCTGGGGCAACCTGCCAGCGCTTTCGCACTCCGGTGAATCAGCCACCGCGTCATGGGTTTGATAAAAAAGCGGGATATGTCGTAACCACAGGCGGCGCGGGTAAGCATCCAGCCGATAATATTGCGGAAGGTGAATAGCCGGAAAAGCGGGGAAAAGCACCCTCCCACCAGGAGGTGAGAGGGGGAAATCTTAGGCAGCCACCAGGCTGTCGATTGCGGCTTTGGCGTCGGTCTGCGCTTTGGTCGCCACTTCCGGACCGTAAGCAATACCTTCTGCGAAGACAAAGTTCACATCGGTAATGCCGATAAAGCCGAGAAACAATTTCAGGTACGGCGCAACCAGATCGGACGGAGTGTCTTTATGGATACCGCCACGGCTGGAAACCACGATGACGCGTTTACCTTTCACCAGCCCTTCCGGACCTGCTTCGGTATAACGGAACGTTACGCCAGCACGTGCCACCAGGTCGAAGTAGTTTTTCAGCTGCGTCGGGATGTTGAAGTTGTACATCGGGGCGTTAATGACAATCACGTCATGCGCTTGCAGCTCAGCAATCAGCTCGTCGGAGAGTGCCAGTGCTTCCTGCTGACGCGGTGTCAGCGGGGCATCGCTTGGGCGCAGCGCGCCAACCAGTTCGCCATCCAGCACCGGGATCGGATTAGCGGCCAGGTCACGCACGGTAATGTGATCCGCCGCGTGTTTTTCACGCCACTGTTCAACGAAATAATCGGCTAACTGACCAGACTGTGAGTACCCTGCCAGAATACTGGATTTAAGAACTAAAACTTTGCTCATTGGGTGTTTCCTTTATTGTATTTGCAATGGGTTGCCCCGTGACGTCATGACACTCTATTCACAAAATCTCTACATGAATAGCGCAATATATCGAATCCTATGTTCGAATTTCTTGAACAAGAAAAGGGTTGCGGCGATGTGCTATCCTACTGCGATTGCGAACTTAAGATGTTTCCCGGCAGTGCTCTGCCCAATAACGCTATGACAGAACAACAGAAATTGACGATTACCGATCTCAGCGCGCAGCTCAGCACCCTGATGCTACGCGACCAGCAGCGCTTCGCCCGCCGCCTGCATGGCAGCAAGAAAGTTAAAAATCCTGAATCTCAGCAAGCACTGCTGCAGACGCTGGCGCAAGAGATAAACGAAGCCGCCGGAAAAGTGGCGCAGCGCGAAGCCGCGCGCCCGACCATTGATTACCCGGACAACCTGCCGGTCAGCCAGAAAAAACAGGCGATCCTCGAAGCTATCCGCGATAACCAGGTGGTGATTGTGGCCGGCGAAACCGGCTCCGGTAAAACCACGCAGTTACCGAAAATTTGCATGGAGCTGGGGCGCGGCATTAAAGGGATGATTGGTCATACCCAGCCGCGTCGTCTGGCGGCGCGCACCGTTGCCAACCGTATTGCCGAAGAGCTGAAAACCGAACCGGGCGGTTGCATTGGCTATAAAGTGCGTTTCAGCGATCACGTTAGCGACAGCACCATGGTCAAGCTGATGACCGACGGTATTCTGCTGGCGGAAATCCAGCAGGATCGCTTGCTGATGCAGTACGACACCATCATTATCGATGAGGCGCACGAACGCAGCCTGAACATCGATTTTCTGCTGGGTTATCTGTGTGAATTACTGCCGCGCCGCCCGGATCTGAAAATTATCATCACCTCCGCCACCATCGATCCGCAACGTTTCTCGCGCCATTTCAATAACGCGCCGATTATCGAAGTGTCCGGGCGCACTTACCCGGTGGAAGTGCGCTATCGGCCGATTGTCGAAGAAGCGGACGACACGGAACGCGACCAGCTTCAGGCGATATTCGATGCGGTGGATGAGCTTGGGCGCGAAAGTGCAGGCGATATTCTGATCTTTATGAGCGGCGAGCGGGAAATCCGCGACACCGCTGATGCCCTGAGCAAGCGCGATCTGCGCCACACGGAGATCCTGCCGCTGTATGCGCGTTTATCAAACAGTGAGCAAAACCGCGTATTCCAGCCGCACAGCGGGCGGCGCATCGTGCTGGCGACCAACGTGGCGGAAACGTCGCTGACCGTACCGGGCATCAAATATGTCATTGATCCGGGTACGGCGCGCATCAGCCGCTACAGCTATCGCACCAAAGTGCAGCGTTTGCCGATTGAGCCGATTTCACAGGCCTCTGCCAACCAGCGTAAAGGGCGCTGCGGCCGCGTGTCGGAAGGGATCTGTATTCGTCTCTATTCAGAAGATGATTTCCTGTCACGCCCGGAATTTACCGATCCGGAAATTCTGCGCACCAACCTGGCATCGGTCATTTTGCAAATGACAGCTTTAGGGCTTGGTGATATCGCCGCCTTCCCGTTTGTTGAAGCGCCGGATAAACGCAATATTCAGGACGGTGTTCGCCTGCTGGAAGAGTTGGGCGCGATCACCACCGACGAGCAGCAGACCGCCTACAAACTGACGCCGCTGGGCCGCCAGCTATCGCAACTGCCGGTCGATCCGCGCTTAGCGCGTATGGTACTGGAAGCGCAAAAACATGGCTGCGTGCGCGAAGCAATGATCATTACCTCGGCGCTGTCGATTCAGGATCCGCGCGAAAGACCGCTGGATAAAAAGCAGGCTTCAGACGAGAAGCACCAGCGCTTTCATGATAAAGAGTCTGACTTCCTCGCTTTTGTGAACCTGTGGAATTACCTGGGCGAGCAGCAAAAAGCGCTCTCGTCAAACCAGTTCCGTCGTCAGTGCCGGGTGGATTACCTGAACTATCTGCGCGTGCGCGAATGGCAGGATATCTACACCCAACTGCGCCAGGTGGTGAAAGAGTTAGGGATCCCGGTCAACAGCGAGCCTGCGGAATATCGCGAAATTCATATCGCACTGTTAACCGGTTTGCTGTCGCACATTGGTATGAAAGATGCCGATAAACAGGAATTTACCGGCGCGCGGAATGCCCGTTTTTCCATCTTCCCGGGCTCGGGTTTATTCAAAAAACCGCCGAAATGGACAATGGTTGCGGAACTGGTGGAAACCAGCCGTTTGTGGGGGCGCATCGCCGCGCGCATCGATCCGGAATGGGTTGAACCAGTAGCGCAGCACCTGATTAAACGTTCGTACAGTGAACCGCACTGGGAGCGGGCGCAGGGCGCGGTAATGGCAACGGAAAAAGTGACGGTTTATGGTCTGCCAATCGTTGCGGCGCGCAAAGTGAACTACAGCCAGATCGACCCGATGCTGTGTCGTGAGCTCTTTATTCGCCACGCGCTGGTCGAGGGTGACTGGCAAACCCGGCATGCTTTCTTTCGCGACAACCTGAAACTGCGCGCGGAAGTGGAAGAACTGGAGCACAAATCCCGCCGCCGCGACATTCTGGTGGACGACGAAACGCTGTTTGAGTTTTATGACCAGCGCATCAGCCACGAGGTGATTTCCGCCCGCCATTTCGACAGCTGGTGGAAAAAGGCCAGCCGTGAAGCCCCCGATCTGCTCAACTTCGAAAAGAGCATGCTGATTAAAGAGGGCGCAGAGGGCGTCAGTAAGCTCGATTACCCCAACTTCTGGCATCAGGGTAACCTGAAGCTGCGTCTGAGTTATCAGTTTGAACCGGGCGCGGATGCAGACGGCGTCACGGTACATATCCCGCTGCCGTTATTAAACCAGGTCGAAGAGAGCGGGTTTGAGTGGCAAATTCCCGGCCTGCGCCGCGAACTGGTGATTGCGCTGATCAAATCACTGCCGAAACCGACGCGGCGCAACTTCGTTCCCGCGCCAAACTACGCCGAAGCGTTTCTGGGACGCGTTACACCGCTGGAACTGCCATTGCTGGATGCGCTGGAGCGCGAGCTGCGCCGGATGACGGGGGTTACCGTCGACCGCGACGACTGGCACTGGGATCAGGTGCCCGATCACCTGAAAATCAGCTTCCGCGTAGTGGATGACAAGAACAAGAAGCTGCTGGAAGGGCGCTCGCTGGCCGAACTGAAAGAGCGCCTGAAAGGCAAAGTGCAGGAAACTCTTTCTGCGGTGGCCGATGACGGCATTGAGCAGAGCGGTTTGCATATCTGGAGTTTCGGCCAGTTGCCGGAAAGCTACGAGCAAAAACGCGGTAACTACAAGGTAAAAGCCTGGCCTGCGCTGGTCGATGAACGTGACAGTGTCGCGATCAAGCTGTTTGATAACCCGCAGGAGCAGCAACAGGCGATGTGGCGCGGTATCCGCCGCCTGCTGCTGCTAAATATTCCGTCGCCGATTAAATACCTGCACGAGAAATTGCCCAACAAAGCCAAGCTGGGGCTCTATTTCAACCCGTACGGCAAAGTGCTGGATTTGATTGATGACTGCATTTCCTGCGGCGTGGACAAACTGATTGATGACGCGGGCGGCCCGGTATGGACGGAAGAGAGCTTCGCTGCGCTGCATGAAAAAGTGCGCGCCGAACTGAACGAAACGGTGGTGGAGATCGCCAAACAGGTCGAACAGATCCTGACGGCGGTGTTCAATATCAACAAGCGGCTGAAAGGGCGCGTGGATATGACCATGGCGCTCGGGCTGTCGGATATCAAAACGCAAATGAGCGGGCTGGTGTATCGCGGGTTTGTTACCGGCAACGGTTTCCGCCGTCTGGGCGACACGTTGCGTTACCTGCAAGCCATCGAGAAGCGGCTGGAAAAACTGGCCGTCGATCCGCACCGCGACCGCGCGCAGATGCTGAAAGTGGAGCAGACACAGCAAGCCTGGCAGCAGTGGCTGAATAAACTGCCGCCGGCACGCCGGGAAGATGAGGATGTCAAAGCGATCCGCTGGATGATCGAAGAGCTGCGCGTCAGCTACTTTGCGCAGCAACTGGGGACACCGTATCCCATCTCCGATAAGCGTATCCTGCAGGCAATGGAGCAGATTAGCGCCTGAACAGAGAACTGATAGCAGCCCGGTTGCGATGCCTACCGGGCGACTATCATCGCTTTCGCGTGTTGCCAGCTAAGCGAGTTTCCCATCCGCAATGATTTGCACCGGTAACCTTACGCATTCACCCAGGCAAGCGTAAAGCCGTCCCATCCCTTGACGCCGACCGTTTGCATGGCAGTGGCCGTCAGGCGCGGGTCGGCGCCAATCATCTCAATGAATTTACGCACGCCCTGCACGCTGGCGTCGGTGGTCGTCGGGTTAGTCACTGCGCCGTCGCGCACCACATTATCGCCAATAATCAGCGTACCCGGACGGGCATAGTGCATTGCCCATTTCAGGTAGTTCGGGTTATTGGGTTTGTCGGCGTCGATAAAAATCAGATCGAACGGCGGGCGTTCGCCGAGGTTTTCCAGCGTCTGCAGCGCCGGGCCTTCGGCAACAGTGACCTGATGCGCCACCCCGGCAAGCTGCAGGTTTTCACGCGCTATCGCCGCGTGTAGCGGATCGGCTTCCAGCGTCAGCAGTTCGCCGCCGGTTGGCAGCTCGCGCGCCATCCACACCGTGCTGTAACCGCCGAGCGTACCGATTTCAAGAATGCGCTTCGCCCGCACCATGCGCACAAACAGCGCCAGTAATTGCCCCTGAGCGGGCGAAACATCAATGGCCGGAAGCCCTGCGCGCTGGTTATTTGCCAGCACCTGAGTCAGGATTTCATCTTCCGGAATCAGCTGTTTTACTAAGTATTCGTCAACCGCGGACCACTTCTGCTGCATAGCATTACTCCTGGTTTATTAGAAACTTAATTCAGCCCGGACCAGCCACCTCCCAGTGCGCGATAGAGATCCACCTGCGCCAGTAACAGATTGTTTTTAACCTGTACCGCGCTCAGTTGAGCGGAAAACAGCGTGCGCTGGGCGTCCAGCACGTCCAGATAAGAGGAATAACCGTTGTGATAACGGTTTTGCGCAATGCGTAACGTCTCCTGCGCGACATCGACTTGCCCGGCAAGCTCGGTGAGCTGCTCGCCCAGACGGGTGATGGCATCAAGGCTATCGTTCACCTCTTTGAACGCGTTGCGCACGGTTTTTTCATAGGTGTAAAGCGCCTGATTACGCTGCGACATCGAGACATCGACCTGCGCATTCAGCGCCTGGCGGTTAAGCAACGGGGCAAGAATGCTGCCGCCAATGCTCCACAACCGTAGCGGATTATCCAGCAAACCGGGCAGCGTATCGTCCTGCATACTGCCGGTTGCCGTCAGATTAATCGACGGCAGTAATTTCGCCTGCGACGCGGCGAGTGTCGCATCGGCGGCAACCAACTGGCGCTGTGCCTGCACAATATCCGGCCGCCGGTTGAGCAAACTTGACGGTAACTGCGAGGGCAATGTCAGCGGTGTTAACGCCGCAAATTCGCCACGATTCACCGCAGCCGGATTATTACCCAGCAGCACACTCAATGCATTTTCCTGCTGGCTTATCTGATGTTGCAGCACCGGGATCTGCGCGCGCGTGCTGCGCAACTCGGAATCCGCTTGCATCAGCTCCAGCCGGGAAGTATAGCCGGTCTCATACTGTCGCCGGGCAAGTTTGAGCGCATCTTCCCGCGCTGCCAGCGTGGATTGCGTGACCTGTAATTGCGCATCCAGCGACAGCAGCGTGAGATAACCGGAAGCGACATTGGTCGCCACCGTCAAATCAGCCGCCGCTGCCGCTGCTTTCTGGGCTTCCAGCGAGGCGTCTGCCGCGCGAGACGCGCTGCGGCTGGCTCCCCAGATATCGACGTTATAACTGGCCGTCAGATTGCCTTTGTACAAGGTGCTGTAAACGGGTAAACCCGTCGCGGCAGATTGCGACCGGGCACGGGTGCCGGAAATTCCGGCGTCCAGTTCGGGGAACAGGGCGCTGTCGGCGGCGTAAACCCGCGCCTGATATTCATTGACCCGCTCGCGGGCGATCAGCACGTCGCTGTTGTGGCGTAGTGCCTGGTCGACATAGCGGTTTAGCTGGCTGTCGTGAAAGTTGCGCCACCAGACGCTATCCGTTTTGCTGACCAGACCCGCCTCGCTGCGCCAGGCCGCCGGGATCTGCAGCGACGGTTGGGCTTGCTGAACATCGGCAGACTGGCAAGCGGCAAGGGTGAGACTCAACGCGACAACGGTGAGACGCCGCTTCATTGCTCTGCCTCCCGCGTATCAATATGTACCTGCACCGACATTCCAGGGCGCAGCCTTGCCAGTTCGTCGGGTTTCGCCTCCACCTGGATACGCACCGGAATGCGCTGGGCGATTTTGACAAAGTTACCGGTGGCGTTATCCGGGCTGATAGCGCTAAATTCCACGCCGGTGGCCGGTGAGATGCTCTCCACGCGCCCGTGGTAGCTGCGCCCGTCCAGCGCATCGACGGTAAAGCGCACTGGCTGCCCGACAACCACATTTGCCAGTTGCGTCTCCTTCAGGTTGGCGATCACCCAGCGTTGCGACGGCACCAGCGAGGTCAGGTGCGTTCCGGCGGTGACATACGCGCCAAGGCGCACGCTGATTTGCCCCAGTTGCCCGTCGCGAGGGGCGACGATACGGGTGTTTTGCAGATCGATTTGCGCCAGTTCAAGCGCCGCTTTGGCATTTTCCACATCTGCCTGTAGCGACCCGCGATTAACGATGGTGGTTTGCAAATCCTGGCGCGACATCTCAAGCGTCGCTTGTGCCTGGGCAATACTGGCGGTGTTCTGCGCGGCGGTGGCGAGGGCGGCGTCGCGTTCACGAATGGAGAGCGAGCCGTCTGCGGTCAGTGCTTTCACGCGTTTTAAATCTGCCTGGGATTTCAAATCCTGCGCTTTGGCGCTGGCAAGCGCGGCTTCGTTGCGGGCAATGACGGCCTGCGCACTTTTTCGCTGCTGGAGGTTGTTATCCAGCGCAGCCAGCTTCATCGCCAGCGTGGCTTTCGCCTGATCGACGCGCTGGCGGTAGATTCGGTCATCGATCTGCATAATCAGATCGCCTTTTTTCACGACGGCGAAATCCTGTACCGGCACGTCGGTGATGTAGCCGTTCACCTGCGGGCTGATAAATGTTGTCTGGCCACGTACATAGGCGTTATCAGTAAACTGGGTATGGCGCGTAAACGGCGGCAACTGCCAGGCGTAAAGGATCACCAGTACGCCCACCAGGCCAATCGCGGCGGCGGAAAAAAGAGAAACCACACGTAAGTTGCTGCGGGTATTGGCCCGCTCTTTGGCGGCATCCTGCTGGCTCATAGACACTCCAGTAACATTATTATTTGCTCCCAGTGGCCCGCTTCAACACAAGGCGGGCAGTAATACGCAGGCGCAACAAGCGCCATAAAATCCAAATCAGCGTGGCGGCAGCAATGCTGGCCGTCAGCAGATAAGTATCGTTGTAAGCCAGAATATTCGCTTCCAGCGTCGACACCGTTTGCAGCTGCGTCACCGCCTGCGCGCTAAGCAATGTGCTGTCGCCAAGCTGGCTTTGAAACATCTGGCTGTAATATTGCAAACGCTCATTGACCAGTGGGTTTAAGGTAGTGAGCTGGTCCGCTAACAGGCTGGAGTGATACTTTTCCCGCCATGTCTGAAACGTGCCGAGGATCGCCGAACCCAGCAGCCCGCCGATATTCTGGCTCATGCCAAACAGCACCGAGAAACTGACCAGGTTGCGCGGCTCCGCCACCACGCCGCCAATCCCTGCCAGCATCGCTGGTGCGATAAAAAACGCACTGGCAAAACCGAGTAAAAACTGGCTTACCATCAACTGATTGGGACGCGTCAAACTGGTGGACTGGCTATCAAGCAGCGAGGCGATAATCATCAATGCCAGCGAGGTGACAATCGGCCATGCCAGTCGCTGGGGTTTAATCGTCAGGCAACTGGCGGTAATACCGCAGATGATACCCGCCAGGATCGACCACGCCAGGCTGGTCATTTGCTCGTTTTGCAGGCCAACATATTGCAGCCAGCCAAACACGCCGGTGTTCTGCTCGGCGAGCACAATGCGGATCAGCAGCATAATCAGCCCAAGACGCACAATGCTGCCGCTGGAGAGCCAGCGGGTGTTGAGCAGTGGGTTACTGCGGTTGTGTTCAAAGGCTATCGCCGAGACGATCAGCACCACGGCACCTGCCAGCGCCCAGCCGATCCAGGGCGCTTCAAACCACCAGTCCAGCCGACCCAGCGACAGCACCGCGCACAGCAGCGCCATGCCTGGTGCGAGCAGAAAGAAAGTGATGAAATCTTTCTTTTCAAACACTTTTTTACGATCTCCCGGCGGCAATTTTAAGGCGATCACGCAGCCAAGCGAGAGCAGCGCCAGCCCAAGTTCGAACAGGTACAGCCCGCGCCATTCATCCAGTTGCAGCAGCTCGGTAGAAAAGAGGCGGGCAATCGGAATCGCCAGCGTCGAACCGGTAATACCAATGGTCAGCGCTTTTAAGCGATGTTTCGCCGGCCAGGCCTGAATCTGATAGTAAATGCCGAGCGAACTGAGTGCCGCCGCCACCATGCCGTGCGCGGCGCGGACAAACAGGGCAGAACTGAGATCGTTGATAAACAGGTGGAAGAAGGTCACCAGTACATACAGCACCAGAAACCCTTCGGTAAACGCGCGCAGACCGTATTGCTGGCGAAACTTTACCAGCAGCAGGTTAATTGACACATTGGTCATCACATACACGGCGGGCAGCCAGGCGATCTCCGTCGACCAGGCGGCAAACGTGCCTTGCAGGTTTTGCAGATTAGCTGTCACCATCGCGTTGCCGAGCGCGCCGGTCATGCAAACCAGCAGGCCAACGACACCATAGGCGATACGGCGCGGAGTGCTGTGATAAGGGGTGGAAGGCGAACCCAGCAGCATCGGTTTTTCATGCGGCTGCCATTCGCGTGGGCTATACGGGTCGCTTTTCGGCAAACGCATTACATTTTCCTGACCGGGCTAAGGGTGATCGTTCGCGACGGTAAGTTGTGCGCGTATGAAGATGTCGGGGACAGCTGTAATCCATATAGAAACAAAGGTTGTTAATGTGAATGGTTAGCGGGCTAATGATTCTACTTGTGCCGTCAAAGTCAATGCAAGCGCATAAGAAAAATATAGGTTACTGACGTTAAGTGATCTGCTTTATTGATAAAAATAAACAACTATAGGTGACAACGTCACTATGAGTGCACTAACCATTACGCTTACCGGGGCAAGCGAGCCTGCATGCCTGCAACTTCAGGACGCGCTTTCCGATTACCTGCAACACCTCACAGGCAGCAGCGGCAGAGCCTCGTTTGACGCCGCAGCCTTAGGTGAGCGGGGCTTCTTTTTGCTGGCACAAGAAAACGCGGTGGCGGTGGGATGCGTTGCGGTTCGTGAATTGTCCGCCGGGATCGGTGAAATCAAGCGCATGTATGCGCGCCCCGGTACGCGCGGCGTAGGCGCTCGGTTGCTACGCGCGCTTGAGCAGCATGCGCGGGAGCGCGGTTTTCATGCGCTGTGGCTGGAGACGCGCAAAATCAACCAGCGTGCCGTTGATTTCTATCAGCGCAACGGCTTTCGGATCCGTGAAAACTACGGCACCTATATTGGCAGGCCGGAAGCGGTATGTTTCGAAAAAGCGTTGTGACCGGTAGGTGCGGTTTCGTTAGTGCACGAATGCGTGCAGCATAAAAGTATGCCGTTTTGCCTGCTTAACGCCGGGTTACAGGCGCTGTCTTCAATGGGGCAGATACAGCGGTAATCCCTGCATCGTGGGTTATTGCACATGTTTCAAAAAGGCTACAGAAACTTACCTGAACCGCTGCGAACAGGATTCGGAGTGATCCCCTGTTCTGCGGGTGTTGACGCGGTAGGCTGTAAGTTAAAGCGAAGGAGGTTCTATGCTGATGACGACTTTTCCTGCCGTATCAGAGCGCACGCTGGCGGCGGCAAATACGCTGGGTGCATGGCTGGCGCAAAATGATTTTGTCGGTAAGCCCACGCCCGTGCGGGCTGATGTGGTGATCCTCGCGGGTAATGCTGTCATTCCTGCGATTGATGCCGCCTGCTCACTGGCGGCGGCGCAGCAAACGCCGCTTCTGATAAGCGGTGGCGTGGGGCACTCCACCACGTTTCTTTATTCGGCTGTCGCCCGGCATCCACGCTATAACGTCGTGCGTACCACCGGGCGCGGCGAAGCGGCTATTCTGGCCGATATCGCGCGCCAGTTCTGGCAGATTGATGCGAAACAGATCCTGATTGAGGACAAATCCACCAACTGCGGCGAGAACGCCAGGTTCAGCATCGATATGCTGATGTCGCAGGGGGTAAAACCGAAAACCGTGATGGTGGTGCAGGATCCCACCATGCAGCGCCGCACAATGGCGACGTTTGCCCGCGTCAGCCAGCAGTGTCACGATGCGCCGCACTGGCTGAGCTGGCCCGGCTTTACTCCGCAGTTAACCAACACGGCTGAGGGGCTGGCATTCCAGACGCAGCAGCGAGGTTTATGGTCGGTTGAGCGTTATTTGTCGTTGCTGCTGGGGGAAGTGCCGCGTCTGCGCGATGATGCTAATGGCTACGGGCCAAACGGCCGTGATTTTATCGTTCATGTTGATTTCCCGGAGGAAGTCGACGCTGCGTGGCAGGTTTTAATGGCCGATACCACGCTTACTGCGGCGCTCGGCAGCCGCGCTTTGTAACCCCAATGCCCGTTTGCGCAGACGTTGCCGCAAACGGGCATTTCCTCCGCTGTACTTGTCACGGTTTTGTTGCTTTTTAGCGCCCCTTTTATGCGTTCTCTCACAAAAGCTGCCCCTGTCTGTAGGAAAAATGTCGTGCGCGGATAGATTTTTAACAACGAATTCACTTGTTAAAAACAATGTTATTACAGGAGCGAGGCATGACAGCACCGGTACAGCACCCTATGTTTATCGATGGTCAATTCGTGAGCTGGCAAGGCGATACGTGGTTGGATGTTATCAACCCGGCAACCGAAGCGATCCTGGCGCGTATTCCCGATGGCACCGCCGAAGACGCGCGTAAGGCCATTGACGCCGCAGAACGTGCGCAGCCAGGCTGGGAAGCGCTGCCCGCTATTGAGCGCGCGGGCTGGTTACGCAAAATCGCGGCGGGTATTCGTGAAAAAGCGTCTGAGATTAGCGCGCTGATTGTCGCCGAAGGGGGAAAAATCCAGCAACTGGCGGAGGTGGAAGTCTCCTTTACCGCCGATTACATCGACTATATGGCCGAGTGGGCGCGGCGCTATGAAGGCGAAATTCTGCAAAGCGACCGTCCGGGCGAAAATATCTTTGTCTTTAAACGCCCGTTGGGTGTCACCACTGGCATTTTGCCGTGGAATTTCCCGTTCTTCCTGATTGCCCGCAAAATGGCGCCTGCGTTGATTACCGGCAACACCATCGTGATTAAACCGAGCGAATTCACACCGAACAACGCGATCGCCTTCGCGAAAATCGTCCATGATGTCGGCTTACCAAAAGGCGTTTTTAACCTGGTGCTCGGGCGCGGGGAAACCGTTGGGCAGGAGCTGGCGGGGAATCCGAAAGTGGCGATGGTCAGCATGACCGGCAGCGTTGGCGCGGGTGAGAAAATCATGGCGGCAGCGGCGAAAAACATCACCAAAGTGTGTCTTGAACTGGGCGGCAAAGCGCCGGCAATTGTTTTTGATGATGCCGATCTTGAGCTGGCCGTGAAAGCGATTGTTGATTCCCGCGTCATTAACACCGGGCAGGTGTGTAACTGCGCCGAACGCGTGTATGTGCAAAAAGGCATTTATGACCGCTTTGTCAATCGACTTGGCGAAGCGATGAAAGCGGTACAGTTTGGCGATCCGGCGCAGCGCAACGATATAGCGATGGGGCCGCTTATCAATGCGGCGGCACTGCAACGCGTTGCAGAGAAGGTCGAGCGCGCCGTGTCTGAAGGCGCGCGCGTGGTACTCGGCGGCAAGGCGGTCGCCGGCAAAGGCTATTTTTACCCGCCGACATTGCTGCTCGATGTGCGCCAGGAGATGGCCATCATGCATGAAGAGACGTTTGGCCCGGTGCTGCCGGTGGTTGCGTTCGACACGCTGGAAGAGGCGCTGGCGATGGCCAACGACAGCGATTATGGCCTCACGTCGTCGGTATATACCCGCGATCTGACGACAGCAATGAAAGCCGTGCGAGGGCTGAAGTTTGGTGAAACCTACATTAACCGCGAGAATTTCGAAGCGATGCAGGGTTTCCATGCGGGCTGGCGCAAATCGGGCATTGGTGGGGCGGATGGACGCCACGGCCTGAACGAGTATCTGCAAACGCAAATGGTCTATCTGCAGTCCTGATATCCGTAGCCCCCGCGCATGGCGGGGGCACGTTTCATACTTTGGTTGCTATCCACGCCATCATCAGTTCCGGCCATATTGCCACCGGTAAGCCCAGCGCATCGCGAATGCCAAAACCGTGTTTCCCCTGTTCGAACAGATGCATCTCAACCGGCACGCCAAGGCGGCGCAGGGCGCTGAACATAACCACGCTATTTTCCACTTTCACTGCCGGGTCATCGACCGCGTGCAACAGAAAGGTCGGCGGTGTGTTTTCATCGGCCATTTGCTCTGCGGAGTAGCGACGGATCTGTTCGTCGCCCGGCGTATCGCCAATCAACTGCTGGCGTGACATCGGGTGGTCAATCTCCTGGTGCATGGTAATAACCGGATAGACCAGCGCCATAAACGCCGGGCGGGCGTGTTGCTTATCCATCTCATCAACGGGGTGATAGACGTTTTCGTTGTAGCGTGTGCCAAGGCTGGCTGCGGCGTGGCCGCCGGCGGAAAAACCCATAATGCCAATACGTTCAGGATCGAGTCGCCACTCCTGCGCACGGGCGCGAATGACGCGTATCGCGCGTTGCACATCGGCCAGCGGCGCGTCCGCACCTTCCTCATGCCCGTCGCCGGGCAGGCGGTAGGTCATGACAAACAGAGTGTAACCTTTGGCATTAAAGCAGGGGGCCAGCGCGCTGCCTTCTTTATCCAGCACCACGCGGCGATAAGAGCCACCAGGCGTGACCAGAATACCGACACCGTTCGGGTTTTGTGGCGCGTAGACAGTAATGTGCGGAGCGCGTACGCCGGTGACGGATCGGTCAAAAGGCGAGGGGCCGGTATGATGCTCTTCAAGCTGAAACTTCACCGGGCTTACCGCGGCACCCGGAGCTTCGCCGGTTGGCCAGACGGGGAACGTCGTGGCGTGTTGTACCGCTACTTTCATCAGGGTGAGTAAATCTTCCGGGCTGATATTTCTCATGTGCTGCCTGGTTTGAATACGCCGGGTTATTACCCGGCGTGGATGGAGAGATTACAGCGCGCGATATTTTTCCAGTACGCGAACCAGCTGAGTGACAAAACCATATTCGTTGTCGTACCAGGAGACGGTTTTGACCAGTTGTACACCGCCAGCTTCGGTGATCTCGGTTTGCGTGGCGTCAAAAACGGAACCAAAATGGCTGCCGATAACATCAGACGAGACGATCTCATCGTCGGTATAGCCGAAAGATGCATTATTTTCGGTGGCTTTTTTCAGTGCCTGATGAATTTCATCGACCGTCACTTTCTTCTCTAATATGGATACCAGTTCGGTAACGGAGCCGGTTTTCACCGGTACGCGCTGCGCGTGGCCTTTCAGCTTGCCGCTCAATGCCGGGATCACCAGACCGATGGCTTTCGCCGCACCGGTAGTGTGCGGAATGATGTTTTCCGCGGCGGCGCGGGAGGCGCGCAGATCTTTCCCGCGCGGGCCATCGACCAGCGCCTGCGTACCGGTGTAGGCGTGGATGGTGGTCATGGTGCCGACTTTAATGCCGAAATTATCCTGCAATG
This sequence comes from Enterobacter sp. R4-368, assembly GCF_000410515.1. Taxonomy (NCBI): domain Bacteria; kingdom Pseudomonadati; phylum Pseudomonadota; class Gammaproteobacteria; order Enterobacterales; family Enterobacteriaceae; genus Enterobacter; species Enterobacter sp. R4-368. The sequence goes on from NC_021500.1 coordinate 334,554, forward strand.
CCTTGGCCATCGGCGCGAGACAGTTGGTGGTGCAGGAAGCCACGGAAATAATGGTGTCCTGCGCATTAATCGTGTCGTCGTTAACGTTGTAGACGATAGTTTTCATCTCGCCTGCCGGAGCGGAAATAAGCACTTTTTTGGCCCCGGCGTCGATGTGCGCCTGCGATTTTTCGCTTGATGTATAAAAACCGGTACACTCAACGATGATCTCCGCACCGGCGCTGCGCCACGGAATATTTTTCGCCTCTTTTTCCGCATATACCGTGATGGTTTTGCCGTTAACGATCAGCGCGTCTTCGGTAAAATCCACGCTCCAGCCGAACGGGCCGTAGTTGGAGTCATGCTTTAACAAATAGGCCAGCACTTTGGGTGAGGTCAGATCGTTGATCGCCACCACCTCTGCGCCGCTGTTGGTTTCCAGCAGGCGACGTAACACCAGGCGCCCAATGCGCCCGAATCCATTAATGCCAATTTTGCTCATCGATCTTCTCCATCAGAATGTAATGAATCACCGTTTTGCACTTATTTAGTGATAACCTGGCGGGCGTTATTGGGCAAATGAATCCCATTCAGGCAGCGGTAAGTCCCTGAAAAATGATAAGGAAAAGTTAATGAATTTTTAAGGAAAGCCCGGTATGTTGAACGCCGGTTCGTTCGTTTTGGGGTTCCTTATGCGTAGCAAATATTCCGGATTACAAATCGCCATTCACTGGCTGGTGTTCCTGCTGGTTATTGGCGCTTATTGCGCCATGGAACTACGCGGATTCTTCCCGCGCAGCTATCGTCCGTATTTCAATCTGGTACACGTTTCATGCGGCATTTCAATTCTGGTGCTGATGCTGGCGCGTCTGCTGGTGCGGCTGAAAAGCCCGACGCCGCCGATTGAGCCGAAACCGTCCGCGCTGATGACCGGGCTGGCGCACCTTGGGCATCTGGTCATTTACCTGCTGTTTATTGCCTTGCCCGTTATTGGCCTGCTGATGATGTATAACCGCGGTGGTCCGTGGATTGCTTTCGGTATTACGATGCCGTATGCCGCCGAAGCGAATTATGATTTGGTGGATACGCTTAAAGAGTTCCACGAGCTGTTGGCCAATGTCGGCTATTTTGTCATTGCGTTGCATGCCGGTGCGGCGCTGGCGCATCACTACTATTTTAAAGACAACACGCTGCTGCGTATGATGCCAAAAAAACGCGGTTAACGCTTCCTCATTGCTGGCCCCGCATCCTGCGGGGCCTTTTCATTTCTGCGCGTCTAAAATGTGATCCTGTCGGGTTTTCCACATTGAAAAGCAGGGCGGAAATCACATTTTACGCCATCCGTGCTGTGCGCAATTCGTACAAGCAGTGTAGATAGTATATCTATTATAGAAACACTATCGGGCGGAGGGGATATGACACAGCCAGTACAGGAGTCTCTTGATCGGATGGCAACACAAGAACACGCTGCCGGATCGCGCAAATTACGCAAAGTGCTGCTCGCCACCGGCATTGGTCACTTTGTCGAATGGTTTGACTTTGGCCTGTATGGCACGCTCGCCGCCATTATCGGCCTGCAGTTTTTCCAGGCGGGCGATCCGAGCGTCGCACTGCTTTCGTCGTTCGCGGTCTTTGGCGCGGGTTTTATTATGCGCCCGCTTGGCGGGCTGTTTTTCGGTTCGCTGGGCGACAGAAAAGGGCGGCAAAAAGTGCTGGCAACGGTGATCCTGCTCACCTCCGGTGCCACCTTCGTAATGGGGCTGCTACCGACTTATCATCAGATTGGTATTACCGCGACGGTGCTGCTTGTGATAACGCGCCTGATTCAGGGCTTTGCCGCAGGGGGCGAAAGCTCGGGCGCGACAACCTACCTGGCGGAATATGCCCCCACGGAGCGCCGTGGCTACTTCACCTGCTGGATCGATAACTTTGGTTTTATGGCGTTTGTCGTCGGCTCCGGGCTGGTCTTTCTGCTGACGGCAACGCTCGGTGAAAGCACAATGAGCGACTGGGGCTGGCGCATTCCCTTTTTAATTGCCGGGCCGCTGGGCTGGGTCGGTCTGTATTTACGAAAACATCTGGAAGATTCGCCAGAATTTCTCGACGCCATGAAGAACGGGCAAACCGAATCCGCGCCGCTGCGTAAAGCGGTAACCACTGCGTGGGGCGCGTTGTTGTTCTGCGTCGGTTTTGTGGTGATCAAAGCGGTCGGGCACTGGACGCTGCAAACCTTTATGCCGAGTTATCTCTCCACCGAGTTGCACTTCTCGAAACTTAACGCTTACGCCATCACCACGATTGGTCTCTTTTCCGTGGCGGTGCTGGTGCCGTTTATGGGCTATCTGTCGGATAAATATGGCCGTAAACCGTTAATGCTGACCGGGTGCGCCGGGTTTATTCTGCTGAGTTACCCGGCCATGATGGTGATGGCGAACGGTGATGTGCTCTCTGCTGTGCTGGCAATGGTGATGCTGGGGGCGTTTATCGCCGCGTTTGATGGCGCCTGTACCGCCGCAATGGCGGAACTTTTCCCCACCAGCGTGCGCTATGGCGGCTTGTCTATCGCCTATAACTTTGCCGTCGCCTTCTTTGGCGGCATCACACCCTGGTTTTCCGCCTGGCTCATTACCAGCACCGGCGATAAATTTTCGCCCGCCTTCTATGTGATGGGCGCGGCGCTCATCACCTTCCTGACAGTGCTGCGCGCCCGCGAAACCGCAGGGCAGCCGTTAAAACGCTGACGTTTGCCCGGAGGAGCCCGCCGGGCTATCAGGTAAATCTTAAACAGGATATTGCGCATATCCGTCACGGAGCAGGACGTGGCGGGTGCGCGCAATGGCCGATGATTTTCTTTCGCTTACATCTACAGGGGAATATTTATTTGTCCGTTCGGGGAATAAATATCAACGTGATATTAACCTAGGAAATCATTTTTATTCCATAGGGACAAAGTTCGAATAAACACGTCTGCTGCTTTTCACAATTCCGTAATGAAACGTTATCATTACCAGGACAATGACAACTGGTTTTTAAAGTCCGCCAGATAGCAGGGAAAAAGGGCATGGTATGAATAACGCGAAAATTCTGTGGTTTTCCATCAATGGATACCCGTGCGCCATCAGTATGTAAGTAGTTGTTTGGTCGCAAAAAATAGTTGCCGCGATACCAGACAATAACCGACAGATGCTCGCTATTCCTGGCGACAGCAAACGCCGTGCCGGTCGTTGGGGAAAGCAGCATATCCGTAATATCCCAGCGCATAAGTTCTCCTTGCTAATAGCATAATGTCTCACTAAGAAAAATCTTATCAAATAATTCGCGCCAGTCCTAAGTTAAATTTTATATTTAATATTGCACTGATTAACCTACGATATATTTAATTAAATTTACTTAGGATTTTGATATCAAACAAAAATGGTGGGGTTTTGTACAATATATTTTTACGATTGTTCACCTTTTCCGGTGAATACATTATGTTTTCTCTCTGCTAGAGTCATCACGTCACTTTAGTCTCGCCTTGTCAGGAGGTTTCCCGTGCTGTTGTCCAGTCTGATTGCGATCGCCGCCGTGCTAATGATGGGGGTAATGAGCCCAGGTCCGAGTTTTATTTACGTTGCGCGTAATTCACTGGCGCATTCACGTGTGCATGGTTTAGTCACCTCGCTGGGAATGGGGGTTGGCGCGGCGACTTTTGCGCTGATGGCGATGCTGGGATTGCAAAGGGTGCTGAATGCGGTGCCGGAACTCTATATGGCGCTAAAGATAGCAGGGGGCGCGTATCTTATCTGGCTGGCGGTGAAGATTTTTCGCGGCGCGTCACAACCATTGACGCTCTCTGTGAACCATAACGACGCACCCAAAGGGCTGTGGAAGACGTTTCGTGATGGGTTGTTTATTCAGTTAAGCAACCCGAAAACGGCTATCGTATTCGCGTCTATTTTCACCGCGCTGCTGCCAGCCTCTATTCCAGCGGTCTTCTATTATGTGATCCCGCTAATGAGCTTTGTGATTGATGCGGGCTGGTATTCGCTGGTGGCGCTGCTGCTTTCATCCGAGAAACCGCGCCGCGTGTATTTGCGCATCAAAACAGCGGTGGACAGAACCTCGGCCACGGTACTGAGTATTTTAGGGATCAAGCTGATTTATTCGTCGCTGGTGAAGTAAAACTGAGGCTGAGTACCGCAGGGGGTGGCAACCTGAGAAATATTGTCGGTCAAAACGCTGGCGACAATAGTTGCTTGTATTAAGAACGCGAGTTATTAACTCTTCTTTGTGCGAAGAATTAATTTAACGATCACGAACATAATCGATGCATAAACACATAGCATAATGACAAATGCAAAGTGAGGTGGGATCGGCATCGGCTTCATAAGGCGTGGAAATCAACGGGCGAAAGGTTGCATAAGCCCAGTCTGAAACGCCAACGGTTAAGCTATTGAGCGGCATTCCATATATTGATAAACAAAATGCAGCCACGAAGCAGATAAAAAAGAGCCCCACGTTTTTAATGATTAAAATAACTCTCTCCCATAGCATCGATGCGATCATACGCTGAGAAGGGCATATTACCTTTGCGTACTCCTTTATGGAACATATCAGGAATACGCTGGTGCGGAGTTGAGCAGACAGGCTGGTGTGAACGTTATCGTTCGCACTGGCTGGCATTGAAACATACCGTGAGCGCTGTAGATGAGGCGGCTTTGACAGTGCATATCATCGCGATCACGTTTTCGATGAATTTGCGCATCAATATTGTACAACCGAATAAAACAGGGCAATGCATAACGAATGTTTGATAAGTTGTTTTTATACATCATCCCGATAAAAACCGCTTTGGGCGGGATTTTTTACTATCAGCGAAGTGCCAAACAAACTGATTTGATGTAATGTAACGACATGTTTCTGATAAATAATAAAAGGATGTTTATGAAAAAATCACTGTTGCTTTTTATCTGTTTCCTGCCTTCTTTATCTTTCGCAAAATTCATTCATCCGATGGATTTTGATGGTTCAGAGGCGCAGAAAGCGGAAGTTATTAAGTACATTCAAGATCGCGTTCAGAAAGATTACTGCAATAGCAAGCTCAATATGTGTCAGGAAACGACTTTAAGAATGATGGAGCAGGAGAATTTGCGCGCGTTCAAAGAGGCTTCACAGGCGAAAGACCGAAAAATAATGGATAAAGTCATTAAGACATACTGCCATTCGGCACTGGATATGTGTAACTACACGACTATTGAAATGATGTACAACGAAAATCAAAAGGCATCAAAACAAGATCTGAAGTGGTAATACTACCCTGGTCTTATCACTAGCCTCGGCATTCGCCGGGGCTTTTTTATTCGCGGTGAAAAAGGAAAGCGGTTATTCCTGATCCGGCTGGTTCATATTCGCAACCGGGGCGAATTGGGACGGCGAAACCCCTTTTATGCTTCACAGGTCGTTGTACTGAAACGCCTAACCTTCTGATACCCATATAAACCTAATGTTTACACCATACTAAATTAAAAGTTACCATACCCCCCTATAGTATCAAGGAGGTCGCATGCCCCATGCCCCATTCACCAGAAGATAAAAAACGCGTGCTTACGCGGGTTCGTCGCATTCGTGGCCAGGTTGATGCATTAGAGCGTGCGCTGGAAAGCGGCGAGCCCTGCATCGCGATTTTGCAGCAAATCGCCGCCGTGCGCGGCGCAGCCAATGGTCTGATGGGCGAAATGGTTGAAATTCACCTCAAAGATGAGCTGGTCACCGGCGAAACCACTGCTGATCAACGCGCGGTGCGCATGGCGGAAGTCGGTCATCTTCTGCGCTCTTATCTAAAATAAGCAATAAGCCATATACAAAAAGGAAGCGACTTATGAAATCACGTGCAGCTGTGGCCTTTGGGCCGGGTCAACCGCTCAAAATCGTCGAGATAGACGTAGCGCCGCCAAAAAAGGGTGAAGTGCTGGTGCGCATCACACACACCGGCGTTTGCCACACCGATGCATTTACGCTTTCTGGCGACGATCCGGAAGGCGTGTTCCCTGCGGTACTCGGCCATGAAGGCGGCGGCATCGTTGTGGAAGTCGGCGAAGGGGTGACCAGCCTGAAACCGGGCGACCACGTTATTCCGCTCTACACGGCGGAGTGCGGCGAGTGTAAGTTCTGTAAATCCGGGAAGACCAACCTCTGTCAGGCCGTTCGCGCCACGCAGGGCAAAGGCCTGATGCCGGATGGTACAACCCGTTTCTCGTATAACGGCGAACCGATTTATCACTACATGGGCACCAGCACGTTCAGCGAATACACCGTTTGCGCGGAAATCTCGCTGGCGAAAGTTAACGAACAAGCGCCGCTGGATAAAGTCTGTCTGCTGGGCTGCGGTGTAACCACCGGCATTGGCGCGGTGCATAACACGGCGAAAGTCAAAGAGGGCGATACGGTCGCAATCTTTGGCCTCGGCGGCATCGGTCTGGCGGCTATCCAGGGCGCTGTTCAGGCGAAAGCGGGACGCATTCTGGCGATCGATACCAATCCGGATAAATTCCCTCTCGCCAAAGAGATGGGCGCAACCGACTTTATTAACCCGAAAGACCACGACCGGCCAATCCAGGACGTGATTGTCGAAATGACGGACGGCGGTGTGGACTTCAGTTTTGAGTGCATCGGCAATGTGAACGTCATGCGTGCCGCGCTTGAGTGCTGCCACAAAGGATGGGGCGAGAGCGTCATCATCGGCGTGGCGGGCGCAGGGCAGGAGATCAGCACCCGTCCATTCCAGCTGGTGACGGGGCGTGTATGGCGCGGTTCCGCCTTCGGCGGTGTGAAAGGTCGTACACAGCTGCCAGGCATGGTAGAAGATGCGATGGCGGGCAAAATTCGCCTCGATCCCTTCATTACACATCGTATGCCACTGGAGCAGATCAACGATGCCTTTGAGCTGATGCATCAGGGGAAATCTATCCGCACCGTTATCCATTTCGGCGAAAAGTAACGCTCCCTCACGCCAGCGGTGTCACCGCTGGCGCAACCAAACTCCAAATCTGTGACCGCTGACGCGCTTTTCGCCATAAGAATAATCCAATTATTGCCGATGCCTATATATCATTCCTGTTGTACGTATCAGACATATATGAGAGTCGATAGCCATGGATAAAAAAGCAGCGATGCAAAGAACACAAGGCATTGGTTTTATGCACAATATTCGATTGGTTCCCCTGTTTTCTTCCATTCTCGGCGGCATCTTAGTGCTATTTGCATTAAGTTCCGGTCTGGCGGGTTACTTCCTGATGCAAGCGGATCGCGATCAGCAGGATGTCACACAGGAAATCCAGGTGCGCATGGGATTATCCAACAGTTCGAATAACTTACGCATAGCGCGTATCAGCCTGATCCACGCCGGCGCGGCCAGTCGCATCGCCGAAATGGAAGATATGAAAAACAACGTGGCTGAAGCAGAAAAACGCATGAAGCAGTCACAGGACGGTTTTAATCAATATATGGAACGCCCGGTCAAAACTCCGGCGGACCTTGCCCTGGATGGCGATCTCACCACCCGTTTTAATGCCTACATCGCGGGCATGCAACCTATGCTGAAATATGCCAAAAACGGCATGTTTGAAGCGATCATTAACCACGAAAGTGAGCAGGCGCGCCAGCTGGATGCGTCTTATAACGAAGTGTTGTTAAAAGCCATTGATATCCGTACCGCACGTGCGCAGCGCCTGACCGAAGAGGCTCACAGCCGCACCCAGCTTGGGCTGATGTTTATGGCTGCCGCCTTTGCGTTAGCGCTGGTGCTGACGGTTATCACCTTTACCGTATTGCGCAGCGTAGTGATTAACCCGCTGCAACGTGCGGCTCAGCGCATTTCTCGCATCGCGACCGGGGATTTAACGGTAGCCGATGAGCCTGCCGGGCGTAGCGAAATTGGTCGTCTGAGTAGCGATCTGCAAGCGATGCAGCATTCACTAGTCACCACAGTCGCGACGGTGCGTCAGGGCGCGGAAGAGATCTATCGCGGCACCAGCGAGATCTCCGCCGGTAACACCGATCTCTCTTCCCGTACTGAGCAACAGGCTGCGGCCATTGAACAAACGGCTGCCAGCATGGAGCAATTAACCGCGACCGTGAAGCAGAACGCCGACAACGCGCACCATGCCAGCGGGCTGGCACGCGATGCCTCCGGCAAAGCGACCAAAGGTGGGCAGATTGTTTCTGGCGTCGTGCAAACGATGGGCAATATCACCAACAGTTCGCGCAAAATTTCCGAAATCACAGCGGTTATCAACAGCATCGCCTTCCAGACCAATATTCTGGCGCTTAACGCGGCGGTAGAAGCGGCGCGCGCTGGCGAACAGGGGCGTGGTTTTGCGGTGGTGGCAAGCGAGGTTCGTACGCTGGCAAGCCGCAGTGCGCAGGCGGCGAAAGAGATTGAAGCGCTGATCAGCGAATCCGTGAGCTTAATTGAACAAGGTTCCGGAGAAGTGGTTTCCGCCGGTGAAACCATGGGTGAGATCGTCACAGCCGTTAAGCGCGTGACCGATATCATGCTGGAGATCGCCGCCGCTTCTGATGAGCAGAGCAAAGGCATCACTCAGGTGAGCCAGGCGATCACGGAAATGGATAACGTCACCCAGCAGAACGCCTCACTGGTAGAAGAAGCCTCGGCGGCGGCGGCTTCGCTGGAAGAGCAGGCGGCTCGTCTGACCGAAGCCGTGGGGGCATTCCGTTTAACTGATGCGGCACCGCAGCGTCAGAATAATGCGGCATCGCCAACCAGCAAAACCTTCAAGCCACAGCGCCCGGCGCTGGCGCAGGGTGATAACTGGGAAACGTTCTGAGTATGCAGAAAACAAAAAAGAGGCCGGACGGCCTCTTTTTTATGCGCAAAATCTTAACACTGGTTGGTGTTTAAGGCGCTGACCATATTGTTGTAGTTTTGCAGCAGGGACTGGGCGTCCTGTGTCTGCTGCGATTGCATCAGCTGAAACTGCGTTGACTGTTTGGCATCTTTTTCGTACTCGCCATTTTCGGTGCGCTCAATAATGTCACGGCCGGTGGAGAGATAGTCATTGGCTTTAGACAGAAGACTCGAACAGCCCGTTTTGTTGCTTTCGCGTACTTTGGCATCGTAAGCGGTAGCCATGCTGTTGAACTGATCCAGCGCCTCTTTGAATGCCGCCTTCTTATCGCCCAGTCCTTTGCCATCCAGCACGCCACCGGCGGCATCCAGGCTCTCTTTCAGGTAGTAGACCATCCCCATTTGCGCGTGCTCAAGCGTGCCTTTTTGCGTACGTTCGAATTCCGCTTTAATGCGAGCACGATCTTTTGCCTCGATACCTTCAAAGAAATTTGCCTGCGCAACGACCAGCATCTGCATGCTGCTCAACAACGCGGGTTGGATCTCGCGACCGTGAGCGCCATTATCGCTTTTGTATGTTTTTGCGCTGATGTAGTTGTACATATCGCGGCTTACCGGTTCGGCTTTTGCCAGCGCTTCGCTGTAAAGACGCCCCGGTTCATCCAGTTCCGGCATATCCGGTTTCATGCTGTGCGCTTTATCCAGATGTTCTTTAATACGCCCCATAGAGAGCGGTTCAGTAAAAAACAGATCATCCATTTTCTTTTTGCCATCGAAAGCGGGCTGTGTGTACTTCTGGTATTCAGCAAGTTGTTTACCGAAGTTGGCCGAGGTCATGTTAGCCGCAGCAATATATTCGTTGTACTTCAGCACTTCGGCCTGTTCGGCTGACGGCTGCGCTTCTTGCGTTTTGGTGGTTTTGTCGTCACAGGCTGACAGTGCCAGCAGGCAGGCGGCAACCGCCAGCGTACGTGCGACAGGTTTGGCGATGAACATCCCATTCTCCTTGTCCGAAAAAAGAAAAAACCGACTCATTTTTGCTGAGCGCCGCACAGGTTAGCATCAATGCCCGACTGGCAAGGGGCATGCCACCTGAATTGGTAGGTTTTAAAAAGGGGGAGAAATTGCCCGGCAGACAGCGCCACCGGGCCAGGTTCAGGCGTGGGCAGCGTTAAATAAAGCTGTCGTCATCGTCGCTGTAATCGGTGTCATCAAAATCATCGTTCTGGTAAGAGTCATTGCCGAACGAATCGTTCTGATCGAGAAAACGGGTGTCGGAGGCATTACTAAAGTTGTCGTTCTGCGTGTTTTCAAACGACGAATTACCCGCCGCCGTCGCCGGTTCTTCAATAATATTCACAATCTCTTCCGGGCGGGACTGATGGAACATGCTGGTCAGCATTTCGGCCAGCACCACACCACCGGCAACGCCCGCCGCGGTTTGTAAGGCCCCGGCCATAAAACCGCTCCCGCGTGGCGCAGGTGCCGCCGAACGGGAATAGTCCTGCTGCGGCTGCTGAGGTGCATTCCAGTTATTTTCCGGCTGTGGACTTTGGCTTCTCCCGCCGCCAAACAGGCCGCCGAGGAAACTGCCACCGCCGGTTTGCGGTTTGCTTTTTTGCGCCGCCAGCTCGCTTTCCAGTTGCTGGACTTTGCTCTGGAGCTGTTTTAGCGCCGCTTCCTGAATCAGGATCGATTGCGCCATATAGTACGGCGCGGCAGGTTGCTGACGCACAAATTCCGCTATCTGACGCTCAGCCTCGGCGTCGCGCTGGCCGTTCTGTTGCTCGGTCTGTTTCAGGCGCTGGAAAAGGCCGTTGATAAGCTGCTGTTCTTCATATTGCATGGCAATAACCTTCCGATCGCTGTGATAGATACTGTTGAGTTTATCAGTGCCATGAATACGTGTCCGATGAGTGAAATGTTTGTTTAACATTGGTTGCAGCTGGGCAAAAAAAATGATGTGAAAGGCCAGATGTTCCGGTGATTCTCGTTGTCTCTTCAAAAAGCAATACATATGAATTAACATATATGTTCTTTGGCGTCATTAAGGTAAAGGCATGCTGCAACCCGTTCAGCTTTTTAAAATTCTCGCCGATGAAACGCGGTTAACCATCCTGCTGTTGCTCAGAGAGTCCGGCGAACTTTGCGTATGTGATATTTGCGCAGCGGCGGGGGAGTCGCAACCTAAAATTTCCAGGCACATTGCGATGTTACGTGAATATGGTCTGGTCGTTGATCGACGAGCAGGAAAATGGATCCATTATCGGCTGTCACCTCATATGCCCGCCTGGGCGGCAGCAACCATCGATACAGCATGGGATTGCTTGCGTAAAGAGACGCGAGCCAAACTGCAATCAGTGTCTTTGGGTTCGTGCTGATAACAAAACATATGCATAAATCCGTATATCATGGAGTCTGAAATGTTACTGGCTGGAAGCATATTTATTTTCACACTCGTGCTGGTTATCTGGCAGCCCAAAGGGTTGAGTATTGGCTGGAGCGCAACGCTTGGCGCGGTGCTGGCGCTGGCCTGCGGTGTGATTCATATGAGCGATATTCCGGTGGTGTGGAATATTGTCTGGAACGCAACGGCGACGTTTATTGCCGTCATTATCATCAGTTTACTGTTGGATGAGTCCGGTTTTTTTGAATGGGCAGCGCTGCATGTTGCACGTTGGGGCAACGGGCGCGGGCGGTTGCTGTTCACTTATATTGTGTTGTTAGGAGCGGCGGTTGCAGCCCTGTTTGCCAACGATGGTGCCGCGCTGATCCTGACACCGATTGTCATTGCCATGTTGCTGGCGCTTGGTTTCAGCCCGCGAGCCACACTGGCGTTCGTGATGGCCGCAGGCTTTATTGCCGATACCGCCAGTCTGCCGCTGATTGTCTCGAATCTGGTCAATATCGTATCGGCAGACTTTTTCCACCTGGGATTCACCGCCTACGCTTCCATCATGGTGCCGGTGGACATCGCGGCAATCGCGGCGACACTTACCATGCTCCACCTCTTTTTTCGCCGCGACATTCCGCAAAATTATGCCGCAGATAAACTGGCAGCACCTGCCCGCGCAATTAAAGATCCGGCGACATTTCGCACCGGCTGGGTAGTGCTGATCCTGCTACTGACAGGCTTTTTTGTGCTGGAACCGCTCGGTATTCCGGTGAGTGCGATTGCGGCTGTTGGTGCGCTTATTCTGTTTGCCGTCGCCAAAAAAGGGGCAGCGATTGATACAAGCAAAGTGCTGCGCGGTGCACCATGGCAAATCGTTGTCTTTTCGCTGGGCATGTATTTGGTGGTCTATGGGCTGCGAAACGCGGGGCTCACCGAATACCTTTCCGGGGTTCTGAATCTGCTGGCCAATAAGGGCTTATGGGCGACCACCATCGGCACAGGTTTCATTACCGCATTCCTCTCTTCGGTAATGAACAATATGCCAACAGTGCTGATTGGTGCGCTGTCGATTGATGGCAGCAGCGCAACGGGCGTGCTTAAAGAGGCGATGATTTATGCCAATGTGATTGGCTGCGATCTGGGGCCGAAAATCACGCCTATTGGCAGCCTGGCGACACTGCTCTGGTTGCATGTGCTGGCGCAGAAGAAGATCGCGGTGAGCTGGGGGTATTACTTCCGAACCGGTATCGTGATGACACTGCCGGTTCTTTTTGTCACGCTGGTGGCGCTGGCATTGCGCCTCTCTTTTCCTTTGTCGTGAGAGTACTTATGAGCAACATTACGATTTATCACAACCCTGACTGCGGCACCTCGCGCAACACGCTGGCGCTGATCCGCAACAGCGGTGTGGAGCCGACAATTATTCACTACCTTGAGACACCGCCTTCGCGCGATGAACTCACAACACTGATTGGCGCTATGGGCATTTCAGTGCGTGAGTTGTTGCGCAAAAATGTTGCGCCGTACGAACAACTGGGGCTGGCAGAAGATCGCTTCACCGATGCTCAGCTGATCGATTTTATGCTTGAGCATCCGATTTTGATTAACCGCCCGATTGTTGTTACCTCGCGCGGTACGCGCCTTTGCCGCCCGTCGGAAGTGGTGCTGGAGATCCTGCCTGAAGCGCAGAAAGGCGCGTTTACGAAAGAGGATGGGGAGCAGGTTGTTGATTGCAACGGTAAGCGGATCGCGCCGTAATGCATCCGTAAACCGGTTAAACAGGAAGCGCTTTTGAGAACGCCCGCCGAACGCGGGCGTTGCGATCAGGCAATACGCAGCGTTTCGCGTGTTTTTGCCGGCGTGATAATGACAGGAATGGATTTCGAGGTTGGCGTACCGGTGCCGTCGCCAAAACGCGTCAGCGGCACCAGTGGGTTCGTTTCCGGATAATAGGCCGCCAGGTTGCCGCGCGGGATGTCATAAGCGACAAGACGGAAATCCTCAACGCGGCGCTGCACGCCATCAGTCGACTGGGTTTCAATATCCACCCGGTCGCCATCATTCAGCCCGAGCGCGTGAATATCTTGCGGATGCATAAACAGCACGTCGCGCTGCCCATAAACCCCACGGTAACGGTCATCGAGCCCGTAAATGGTGGTGTTGTACTGGTCATGCGAGCGTAATGTCTGCAGGACAAACGGCGCTAGCGTCTCCGGGCAGACCGACAGCGGCAGGGCGGCGGCGCTGAATTCCGCTTTGCCGGAAGGCGTATTAAAACGCAACTCTGCGGCAGCATTCCCCAGCCAGAAACCACCTGGTTCTTCGCAACGAGCATTAAAGTTCTGAAAGCCGGGAATTGTGGCGGCGATATGATTGCGGATCAGGTTGTAATCACCCGCCAGCGCCAGCCAGTCAACCTTGTCACTGCCCAGCGTGGCATGGGCGATGCCAGCGACAATCGCGGTTTCCGAACGCTGCGTGGCGGCCAGCGGTTTGCCAATGCCTTCAGAGGCATGCACCATGCTGAAAGAGTCTTCCACGGTGACGAACTGACGCCCGCTTGCCTGCATATCTTCTTCGGTTCGGCCAAGCGTCGGCAGGATCAGTGACTGTTTACCCGGCATTAAATGGCTGCGATTCAGTTTGGTGCTGATGTAGACCGTCAGCCCGCAACGGCGCAGCGCGGTGCAGGTCAGTGGCGTATCCGGCGCGGCGGCGGCCAGATTGCCACCGAGGGCAAGCAGCACTTTCACTTCGTCACGCAGCATTGCCGAAATGGCCTCTACCGTATGGTGCCCGTGCTCGCGCGGCGGCTCGAAACTGAAATGGCGAGCAAGGCTGTCGAGCAGGGCAGCCGGCGGTTTTTCGTCAATCCCCATCGTGCGGTTGCCCTGCACATTGCTGTGCCCGCGCACCGGACACAACCCCGCGCCCGGTTTGCCTAAGTGACCGCCAAGCAGTTGCAGGTTGGTGATTTCCCGTACCGTGTCCAGCGAGTGTTTATGCTGGGTAATACCCATCGCCCAGGTACAAATCACCCGTTTTGCGTTCTGCCAGATGGCGGCTGCGTCGCGCAACTGTTGCTGAGTGAGACCGGACTGTTGCTCAATGGTCTGCCAGTCGGTGGCATCGATTTGCGCAAACCACGCGTCAATGCCGTGGGTGTGCTGCGCAATAAAGGCATCGTCAAAAATGCTCGCTTCACCGTTAGCCAGCCGCTGGCGCTGTGTTTCCAGCAACGCTTTCGCCATTCCGCGCACCGCCGCCATATCACCGCCGAGATTGGGCTGATAGTAAGATGAGCTGATCGCACCCGCCATCGGCGTAACCACTTCCAGCGGTTTTTGCGGATCGGCAAATCGCTCAAGACCGCGTTCGCGCAGGGTGTTAAAGGTGACAATGCGCGCCCCGCGATCGGCGGCGTGCCGCAAGCTGTGCAGCATACGCGGGTGGTTGGTGCCGGGGTTTTGCCCGAAGACAAAAATGGCGTCTGCTTTCTCAAAATCAGCCAGGTGAATGGTGCCTTTACCCACGCCAATGCTGCGTTTCAGCCCCGCGCCGCTCGCTTCGTGGCACATGTTGGAGCAATCCGGGAAGTTATTGGTGCCGACCATGCGGCCAAACAGCTGATAAAGCCAGGACGATTCGTTGCTGGCACGGCCGGAGGTATACAGTTCGAGCTGATTGGGGTTATCCATTGCCTTAATATGCTCGCCAATCATCGCCAGCGCATCGTCCCAGGAAATTGGTTCGTAGTGATCGGTTTGCGGGTTGTAACGCAGTGGTTCGGTCAGCCGGCCCTGGTATTCAAGGAAATAGTCGCTCTGGCGGTTAAGCGCTGTCACGCTGTGTTGCGCAAAAAAGGTGGCGTCAATCTGGCGACGGGTCGCTTCCCAGGTCACGGCTTTCGCGCCGTTTTCGCAAAAACTGAAGGTGCTTTTATTATCATCACCCCAGGCGCAGCCGGGGCAGTCGAAGCCGCGCGCTTTGTTCATGCGCAACAGGTTGCGCATATTTTTCAGCGCGTTTTTACTGTCAATAACGAAGCGCGTTGTCGCTTCCAGCGAGCCCAGACCACCGGCAGCAGCGTGGTAGGGTTTAATTGCGGTTTTGAATTTCATCTCTTCTTCCG
The DNA here is from genome assembly GCF_000410515.1 of Enterobacter sp. R4-368. Taxonomy (NCBI): domain Bacteria; kingdom Pseudomonadati; phylum Pseudomonadota; class Gammaproteobacteria; order Enterobacterales; family Enterobacteriaceae; genus Enterobacter; species Enterobacter sp. R4-368. The sequence continues at coordinate 349,908 of NC_021500.1, forward strand.
GCTGCGGATTGTTACAGCGTTAGTGTAAGTTGCGTAACAACAACCCTTATTCAACAACCTATTTTTATCACACAATTAACGAGCTGTTCACCTGTTGCGCAAACGGAAGAGAAGATAAGCCAGCCGGGATCAACCCGGCATCGTTTTGCGAATCGCAGCAATCAGCGCGTGAGCGGCAGGTGGCAGGGGGCTATCCACGCGGGTGATGATGCCAATCGGATCGCCAATACCGGGCGGCGTAATGGGCAGCGCGACCAGCGAGCCCAGCCGCAAATCATCTTTTACCGCACCGGAAGGGACAAACCACACGTAGTCATATTCCACCGTGAGCTGGCGTGACAGCGACGCGGAAAGCGTCTCCAGGCAACCAGACGGCAGCGCGCAGTTCTGGCTGGCGAGCAGATCCTCGGTGTTTTGCCGTGGCACGGTGCCTTCCGGCAAGACCACCACTGGCCATTCCAGCACTTTGCTTAGCGTGACGGTGGTTTGCAGCAATGGATGTCGCGGGCGTACCACCAGTTTTAGCGACTCGAGAAACAGCAGTTCATAACTCAAGCCGCTCATCAAATCCGGGTCTGACATGCGACCAATGCCCAGATCCAGTTCACCGGATTTCAGCCCGGCGAGGATCATCGGGTTATTGGCGGTGGCAACCTGAATGGTGATATCCGGCTGCTGCTTGTGCAGCTGGCCAATGACCGCCGGTAAGATCCCCAGCGCGGCGGTCGGCAGCGCGCCGATACGGATCAGGTCGTTTTTGAGTTCGGTTTTGTGGCTCAGCGACTGCCCGGCAATGTTAACCGCGTCCAGAACGCGAACCGCGTGGGTAAGAAACTGTTCGCCAACCAGCGTGAGTTGCGCGCCCATGCGGCCGCGTTCAAACAGGCGCTTACCGGTGAGTTGCTCGAGTTCGTTGAGGGTTTTCGACAGCGCAGGCTGACTTAAGTTAAGGGTTTCAGCCGCGCGCCCCAAAGTTCCTTGTTGAGCGACGGCAACGAATGTATGCAAATGGCGCAGACGAATGCGCTGTGAAAACAGACCGTTTTTTTCCATAAGATGATGTTAAAAACCGTGCAGAACCGCTGGCAAGTTAAGTTGTTTAATTTTGATAACCAGATAGCAAAATATTATTAACATCTAATCTCTTTGAGTTACAAACGGATTCTGCCCGCAATGTGACGTAACCTGCATGTTGATAAGGGTTTTTGGCGGCGCTGTTCCATAATCTTTCGTTATGCTCGTTACCGCGCGGCGCACGCGCGTTTTCTGCCACGATCACACTTTGTAAATTTCCCATCACGCACGTAAAAAGGCTTCTCTACACTCCAGAGAGAACACACTGGAGGGATTACACTATGGCGTACAGCATCACGGCTGATGAGATTCGGGAACAATTTTCACAGGCGATGTCAGCCATGTATCAGCAGGAAGTTCCACAATACGGCACGCTGCTGGAGCTGGTCGCGGATGTGAATCTGGCGGTGCTGGAGAACAACCCGCGTCTGCATGAACAACTGGCCAACGCCGATGAATTAGCGCGGCTCAATGTCGAGCGTCACGGCGCCATCAGGGTAGGGACGGCCGAGGAGCTTTCTACTTTGCGGCGCATGTTTGCCATTATGGGGATGTTTCCGGTCAGCTATTACGATCTCTCGCAGGCGGGCGTTCCGGTGCACTCCACCGCCTTTCGCCCGATCGAAGACGCGGCGCTGGCGCGTAACCCGTTTCGTATTTTTACCTCGCTGCTGCGCCTGGAGCTTATCGAGAACGACACGCTGCGTGATAAAGCCGCCGCCATTCTGGCAAAGCGTGACATATTCACCCCGGCATGCCGCCAGCTGATTGAGCTGCATGAACTGAATGGCGGTTTTACCCCGCAGCAAGCCAAAGCCTTTGTTGAGGAAGCGCTGGAAACGTTCCGCTGGCACCGCCATGCCACGGTGGATGCGCAAACCTATCAGGCGCTGCATGATGAGCACCGCCTGATTGCCGATGTGGTCTGTTTCCCTGGCTGCCATATCAATCACTTAACGCCACGCACGCTGGATATTGACCGTGTTCAGGCGCTGATGCCGGAGTACGGCATAGAACCGAAAATCCTCATTGAAGGGCCACCGCGTCGCGATGTGCCGATTTTGCTGCGCCAGACCAGTTTCAAAGCGCTGGATGAACCGGTGCTGTTTAACGGTGAGCACCAGGGCACGCATACCGCGCGTTTTGGCGAAATCGAACAGCGCGGCATCGCGTTAACGCAGAAAGGGCGCGCACTCTATGATCAACTGCTGACCAGCGCCGGAACCGGCAAAGATAACCTGACGCACCAGTTGCATTTGCAGGAGGTGTTTAAAGCCTTCCCTGACAGCGAAATGCTGCTGCGCAAGCAGGGGCTGGCGTGGTTCCGCTATCGCCTGACGCCAACGGGCGAAGCGCACCGGCAGGCGATTCATCCCGGCGACGATCCGCAGCCGCTGATCGAGCGCGGCTGGGTGGTGGCGCAACCCATTACCTATGAGGATTTTCTGCCGGTCAGCGCGGCGGGGATCTTCCAGTCTAACCTCGGCAACGAAACCCAGGCGCGTAGCCATGGCAACGCCAGCCAGGCGCAGTTTGAGGCCGCGCTGGGTTGCCCGGTGTTCGATGAATTCACACTCTATGCGGAAGCCGAAGCGCGCAGCAAACGGCGTTGCGGTCTGCTGTAAAACAGGTAATCTGCCAGAAATCAGTTATTTCTGGATATTGTTATGGAAAATCCATTAACGCCGCTGGCACACACCCGCCAGGGCAGTGTGCTGGGATGCAGTGAAGACGCCTTTCATGTCTGGCGCGGTATTCCCTTTGCCGCGCCGCCCACTGGTGCGCTGCGCTGGCGCGCGCCACAGCCACCGCAACCCTGGCAGGGGGTGCGCATCGCCGACACGTTTTCCGCCGCCAGCTGGCAAAACAGTGATTACTGCCAGCAGGTCGGCGGCGGCGATCCGGGGCGTTTCTCCGAAGATTGTCTCTATCTGAATATCTGGTCACCGGCTTCGCGGACAAAACCGCTGCCGGTGATGGTCTGGCTGCACGGCGGCGGGTTTACTATCGGCTCCGGCGGGTTGCCGCCGTATGACGGAAAAGCGCTTGCGGCACGCGGCGTCGTGCTGGTGACGATCAATTATCGCCTTGGCCATCTTGGCTTTTTCGCCCATCCGGCGCTTGAGCAGGAGAGCGGTGAACGTGTCTACAACTTTGGCTTGCTTGATCAGATAGCCGCGCTGCGTTGGGTACAGGAGAATATTGCTGCTTTCGGGGGTGATGCGGTAAATGTGACGCTGTTTGGCGAATCGGCGGGTGCGCGTAGCGTGATGGCGCTGATGGCCTCGCCGCTGGCTGAAGGGTTGTTTCACAAAGCCATTATTCAGAGCAGTTATACCTTGCCGGATACGCCGCGCGAAGCGGCGCTGGCAAAAGGTGAAGCGATTGCCGCACATTTTGGCCTGGAAAATGCCAGTGCCGGGCAGCTGCGCGCGCTGCCGGCAGAAGCCTTCTGGCCGCTGGAAGCGCCATTGAAAATTGCGCCTGCGCCCATCGCGGGTGACTGCGTGTTACCGGAATCGATGCTCGATACCTTTTTCGCCGGTCGACAACACCCGATGCCGGTCATTATCGGGTCGAACAGTGATGAAGCCAGCGTGATGGCCGAGTTTGGCGTCGATCTCGCCGGGCAAATCGAAAAGATGCGCCGCGAACAGCGGCTCGGACTGGGGCTTATCCGCCTGCTTTATCCGGGGGTGAAAGGGGATGCGGAACTGGGTCGCCAGGTGTGCCGCGATATGGCCTTTACCACGCTTGGCCTGGTGGTGATGCAGGCTCAGCAGCGTGTCGGGCAACCCTGCTGGCGTTACTGGTTTGATTATGTTGCCGAAGCGGCACACGACACCTATATCAACGGCGCGTGGCACGGTAATGAAGTGCCGTATGTATTCGACAATCTTATGCTTTCGGAGCCGTCCTGCCATTATGTCAACCCGCGCGATCTCGCCTTTGCCGCGCATATTGCCGATTACTGGGTCCGTTTTGCCGCCCAGGCCAGTCGCCGTACAGAAGCGTTACCCGGCCCGGTCAACTGGCTGGCATGCGTGCGCGGTCGCGATCGGTTGTTACGCATGGGATTGAATAAACATGCAGGATTTCGCCTGGTTAACCGCTTTATGCGTGCCCGTCTGAGCTTCTTTCGCCGGGTTATGCGCCACCATGTCAAGCTTGATTAGCACTCAGTAACCCCTCTCTGAATGCCGCCAGCCCGGCGGCTTTATTCTCCGTTTCCCGCAGCACCAGGCGGTAACTGGCACCGGTTCTGACACTCTGCGAAAATGGGCGCAGCAAGCGTCCGGCCTCGATATCTTCGGCTACCAGCGTCTCATCGGCGATGGCCATCCCCAGCCCCTGAATGGCGGCGGTAATGGCTAAATCCATGGTGTCGAAGTGTTGATTTTTACTCATGACGGGCTGAAAAGCGCTTTGTCTTGCCAGCCACAGCGACCAGTCGGTTTTGTCCCGCGTCGGATGTAATAACGTGGCGGTTTCCAGCGCATTGCGCTGCGCCAGCGCGTGGCTAATCACCGGCGTTAGCGCCTCCTCAAACAGCAGATCCCCGGCGCTTAATTGGGTGCCAAACACAATCGCCGCGTCATAAGGTTCTGTTTTGAAGTTAATGGTGTGATCGGTGGTAGTCGTCAATGCCACCTGTAATTCCGGGGAACGTTGTTCCAGATTCACCAGCCGCGGTACCAGCCAGCGAATCGCACAGGTCGGCGCTTTCAGGCGCACCACCGTTTGTTGCGAGCGCGCCTGAAAGGCGACCGCTACCAGTTGTTCATACGCACCGCGCAGTTCCGGTAACAGGGCGCTGCCCTGCGGCGACAGGTGTAAACCGCGCGCGTGGCGCTCAAACAGCGGAAAGCCGAACCAGTTTTCCAGCGCGGCGATTTTGCGGCTAACCGCGCCCTGTGTCAGGCACAACTCTTTTGCTGCGTGTGTCAAATTAAGATGGCGGGCGGTGATCAGAAAAGCGTCGATGGCATTGAGCGGCAAAGATCGGGGCGACATGACAACTCCAGCTATGCAATTTATTCATGGCTATTATGACAACAATTCGGTTGTCGGCTCAACGGGGTTTAGTTTGAATGGTTATGCACTTTTTATGTGAAAGGATCAGGCATGACTCTGCGTACCCCGGTGAAAACTCGCTCCAAATTACCCGATGTCGGCACCACCATTTTTACCGTTATCGGCCAGCTTTCCGCCGAACATAATGCGATAAATCTTTCTCAGGGCGCGCCCAACTTTCCTTGCGATCCGCAGCTGATTGCCGGGGTGACGCGCGCCATGCAGGCCAATCATAACCAGTACGCATCAATGACCGGTCTGCGCCCGTTAAAAGAGCGGATTGCGCAGAAAATCAGCGAGCTGTACCGCACGGATTACGACGTAGACAGTGAAATTCTTATCACCGCCAGCGCCAGCGAAGGGTTGTACTCGGCTATCAGCGGGCTGGTGCATCCGGGTGATGAAGTGATTTACTTTGAACCCTCGTTCGACAGCTACGCGCCCATTGTCCGTTTGCAGGGGGCAACGCCTGTAGCCATCAAACTGACGGTGCCGGATTTCGCGGTGAACTGGAACGAAGTGCGCGCGGCAATCACACCGCGCACGCGCATGATTATCGTGAACACGCCGCACAACCCCAGCGGGCAGGTGTTTTCCCGCGCCGATCTTGAGCAACTGGCGGCGATCACCCGGCACACCGATATTGTGATCCTCTCCGATGAAGTTTACGAACATGTGGTATTCGACGGCGAGCCGCATCACGGCATGGCAACCCATCCGCAACTGGCGGAGCGCAGCGTGATTATCTCGTCGTTTGGCAAGACCTATCATGTGACGGGCTGGCGCGTGGGATACTGCGTTGCGCCTGCGGAACTGATGGATGAGATCTGCAAAGTACACCAGTTTTTGATGTTTTCCGCCGATACCCCCATGCAGCATGCCTTTGCCGATCATATGCGTGACCCGCAGGGTTGGCTGTCGCTGGCGGCGTTTTACCAGCGTAAGCGCGACCTGCTGCAAACCTTGCTCGCTGAGTCGCCGTTTCGTTTACTACCCAGCGCGGGATCGTTTTTCCTGCTGGCGGATTACAGCCACTTCAGCGATGAAAGCGACAGTGAGATGGTAAAAAGGCTGATTATTGACTGCGGGGTCGCCACCATTCCGTTGTCGGCGTTTTATACCGATGGTACAGATAACAAGTTGATCCGCCTCTCTTTTGCGAAAGACGAGGCAACATTAAGAGCAGGCGCGCAGGCCCTGTGTCGTGTTAAGCCACGCTAAGGAGCGTTAATGATGAAATTTAAAGCACTCTGTCTGGGCATGGGTTTGCTCTGCTCATTCTCCTCGTTTGCCGAAAACGCGCTGCGTTACGGCGTGGAAGCGGAATATCCGCCGTTTGAAAGCCGCAACGCGTCAGGCGAACTGGAAGGTTTTGATATCGAACTGGGGAACGCTGTCTGCAAAGCGGCGCAACTGAAATGTAGCTGGGTGGAAACCTCGTTTGACGCCTTGATCCCAGGGCTGACTGCCAAGAAATTTGATGCCATCAACTCGGCGATGAACATTACCGAACAGCGGCGTAAAAGCATCGATTTCACCCAGCCGATTTATCGCATTCCATCACAACTGGTCGGCAAAAGTGGCGACGGCATGGAAGCGACCGCCGAGGGGCTGAAAGGCAAAACCATTGGCGTGTTGCAGGGATCAATTCAGGAAACCTACGCCAAAGAGCACTGGGAAAAGCACGGTGTCACGGTGGTGTCGTATAAAGATCAGAATATGGCGTGGGGAGATTTGCTGAACGGTCGCATTGACGCCTCACTGGTGATGTCGGCGGCGGGACAGGCAGGTTTCCTCAGCAAGCCGCAGGGGAAAGGGTTTGGCTTTATTGGCAAACCGGTATCGGACGATACGATCCTCGGCAGTGGTATCGGTTTCGGGCTGCGTAAAGGTGATGAGGCCACCAAAAAGCAACTTGATGCCGCCATCGATAAAATCCGCGCTGATGGCACCATCAAAAAACTGGCGGAGAAGTACTTCCCCGGCATTGATGTTAGTGTCAGCGCACAATAAAGCATTACCACTCTGGCGCCTGCCGTTGATGTCCGGCAGGCGCTTTTTTATTTCCGCCGCAAACCCCTGCCGTTATACAGATCTTTACGCCGCTTTCGGGATGCTCTTATCGACAGAAAATATTTCATGTTTCGTTCATATATTCGGCAGCCAACAATTGGATTCTCAATGAATTTTGTCTAGAGTGATGCGTTCATTAATGAACGCTTTTGCCGCTGTTTCGCGCCATCGCGAAATGCCATTTGACGACCAGAAGGACGTGTTACCAGGCATGAACCGCAGACGATTTATTCAAGCATCCATGGCCCTTGCCGCAACTTACGGCACCACCGGTGTTGCATCGCTCTTTTCCCGCGCGGCGTTCGCGGCGGAAACGGACATCGCCGATGGCCAGAGCCGCCGTTTTGATTTTTCCGTGCTGCAGTCCATGGCGCACGATCTGGCGCAACAGCAGTGGGGCGGCGCGCCTAAAGCGCTTCCCAATACGCTGGCGAACCTGACGCCGCAGGCTTACAACAGCATTCAGTACGATGCGCAGCACTCGCTGTGGAACAATGTTGATGGCCGCCTGCTGGACGTGCAGTTTTTCCACGTCGGCATGGGATTTCGCCGCCGCGTTCGCATGTTCTCCCTCGACCAGGAGACGCACCAGGCGCGTGAAATTCACTTCCGCCCGGAGCTGTTTAACTACCACGACGCGGGCGTCGATACCAAACAGCTGGAAGGGCAAAGCGATCTTGGTTTCGCCGGTTTCCGCGCGTTTAAAGCGCCTGAACTGGCGCGCCGCGATATCGTCTCGTTCCTTGGCGCAAGTTATTTCCGCGCGGTAGACAGCACCTTCCAGTACGGTCTTTCCGCACGCGGCGTGGCGATTGATACCTTTACCGATACGCCGGAAGAGTTCCCGGATTTCACCGCCTTCTGGTTTGAGACGGCAAAACCCGCCGACACCACCTTTACCGTTTATGCGCTGCTCGATAGCCCGAGTATTACCGGCGCGTATAAGTTCGTGATCCACTGCGAAGAGAGCCAGGTGATCATGGATGTCGATAACCGCCTGTATGCGCGCAAAGACATTAAGCAACTGGGTATCGCGCCGATGACCAGTATGTTCAGCTGCGGTAATAACGAACGCCGCGTCTGCGATACCATTCATCCGCAAATCCACGACTCCGATCGTCTGGCGATGTGGCGCGGGAACGGCGAGTGGATCTGCCGCCCGCTGAACAACCCGCAAAAATTGCAGTTCAACGCTTATCAGGATGAAAACCCGAAAGGGTTCGGTCTGCTGCAACTCGATCGTGATTTCTCCCACTACCAGGATGTGATGGGCTGGTACAACAAACGCCCGAGTCTGTGGGTGGAGCCGCGTAACAAGTGGGGCAAAGGGGCGGTCAGCCTGATGGAGATCCCGACCACCGGCGAAACGCTGGATAACATTGTCTGCTTCTGGCAGCCGGAAAAACCGGTCAAAGCGGGCGATGATTTTGCCTTCCAGTACCGCTTGTACTGGAGCGCGATGCCGCCGGTGCGTTCTCCACTGGCCCGCGTTTACGCCACCCGTACCGGCATGGGCGGTTTCCCGGAAGGCTGGGCGCCGGGCGAACACTATCCGGATAAATGGGCGCGTCGTTTCGCCATTGATTTTGTTGGCGGTGACCTGAAAGCGGCCGCGCCGAAAGGCATTGAACCGGTGATCACGCTTTCAAACGGGGAAGCGAAACAGGTTGAGATCCTCTATGTCGAACCGTTTGACGGTTATCGCATTCTGTTCGACTGGTATCCGACCAATGATTCCACCGATCCGGTAGACATGCGTCTGTTCCTGCGCTGCCAGGGTGACGCCATCAGCGAAACCTGGCTTTATCAATACTTCCCGCCCGCGCCAGACAAACGTAACTACGTTGATGACCGCGTCATGCGCTAAACCCACTTCGCCCCCGTCAGGGGGCGAATGCTTTATGGAGCCGCAATGGACGATACCCTTATACCGGTGAATGACCATCTCACGCTGCATGCCGCCGACGAGCGGTTTGTGCACGATCTGCACCAGTTAATTGTCAAAAACCGCGACTGGCTACAGCAGTTTCTCAACTGGCCGCAGTCGGTCACGTCCGTTGATGACACCCGTAAAACCGTGCAGAGCAATATACTGTTGCACCAGCGCGGCTACGCCAAAATGTTCATGATTGTGCGCGACGATGTGCTGGTGGGCGTGCTGGCGTTTAACGCGATTGAGCCGTTAAACAAAACGGCTTATATCGGCTACTGGCTGGATGAAGAGTGCCAGCGGCAGGGGATATTGTCTCAGGCCATGCAGGCAATGATCGATTTTTATGCCCGCCGCGGCGATATCCGCCGCTTTGTCATCAAATGCCGGGTGGCGAATCATGCCAGCAATCAGGTTGCCGGGCGCAACGGCTTTACGCTCGAAGGCTGCCTTAAACAGGCAGAATTTCTCAACGGCAGCTACGACGATCAGAATATCTGGGCGAAGATCGTCGATAAGGCCTGATCGCGCTAACTGGTGGCCTGCGACACCGCTTTGCGCAGGCCGTTTACCGCCGGTGAGTTCATCGGTGTGACCAGCGCGTAGTTGTAGTGATCATCACTCCAGTACTGGGCCATTACATCTTCGGCCTCGCGTTCCCCGTGAGGGAGTTTGACCGGGCTTAACGGGCGGATATACCAGCCGACCCGCGTTCCGTTCCTGTCCTGATACATAATCAGCGCCGCCGGGCCTTGCGCGGTGGCGATAAGCCGCGCACCGGATAAGGTGAAACCATACTGTTCGAGATTCGGCGGCTGGTTACCGTTAATAAAATACCGGGCGACCCAGCGGGTGAGTTCGGTTTGCTGGCTTGCCACCACATCCATTGGCGTGACGGCGGCATTATCAAAAAGTTTATAAGCCTGAACCGCGTCCTCCATCGGCTGATGAGTCATTAACATCTGCGACTCTTTCAGCTCCCAGCCCGTATAACCGCCCACGCTTAACGCCAGTACCAGCGCGAACGCGGTGGCCAGTTTCCACTGTCGCTGCTGGCGTACCTGGCGGCGTAAATAGTGTGGCTCCGGTTTTTCCAGGGCGATAGTTTGCTGGCTCATGGCCTGGCGGAGTTGTTGCGCGTCACGCCGCCAGCCTGCAACCTGCGCGGCGGCATCGGGGTTTTCTGCCAGATAGCGCTCGATACGCGCTGAGGTCGCCTCATCGGTTTCGCCATCCATCCAGGCATGCAGATCGTGTTCATCCGGTGGCAACGTCATTTCAGTCTCCTCAGCGGCAGCGGCGCTGCCGTACCGTCTAATTTCTCATGTAGCAATTTACGTGCGCGCGACAGGCGCGACATCACGGTGCCGGTCGGGATATCGAGCGTTTGGGCGACTTCTTTATAACTCAGCCCTTCAATGCTCACCAGCAACAGAATGGCACGATAATCGGTCGGCAGCGTGGCGAACACTGCCAGCGTATCATCCGCCATGGCCAGTGACTCGGTTGACGCGCCGGTGGCCTCCTCGCCGGTGAAAAAGGCGAGGATTTTCATATACCGCCGCTTACGCCGCTCGCCGTCAATAAATTGACGGTAAAGAATGGCGAACAGCCAGGCGCGCAGGCTCCGTTCGCCATCACTATTTGGGCTACGCGTCAGCGCTTTCATCAGGCAGCTTTGCACCAAATCTTCCGCGCTGTGCGGGTTGCGGGTTAGCCACAGCGCAAAGCGTTGCAAATGTGGCATCACCTGACGAATCTCATCATCAGTCAGTTGCATAGCTTGCCTTCATCGCTTGCGGGTTCCCGACATACTTTCAAAAACGCCATCGCGGAGCACGAGGGCATGAAACAGTGCGGCGGCCAGATGCAGCATCACCGTTGCGAACAGCGCCAGCGCCACCAGGGAATGCAGTGGCCGCAGTAGCGCGTAAGTATCATTATTCACCGGCAGGACGGGCGGTAACACCCAACCGGCGACAGTCACCGGATAGCCCGCTGCCGAGAGCATTCCCCAGCCAATCAGCGGTTGCGCAAGCATCATGGCATAGAGCGCCCAGTGTGAAAGATGCGCCATGGCGCGTTGCCAGCCCGCAAGCGTCGCCGGTAACGCCGGCGTGGCAGTATAAAACCGCAGCCACAGACGAACCAGCACCAGCACAAAAATCATCAAACCCAGTGGTTTATGGATCGACACCAGTAGACTGTGCAGGGATGAGACGGTGGAAACCATCACGACGCCAATAAATAGCATCGCGATGATCGCCGCCGCCATTAACCAGTGCAGCACGCGTAGCGCCGGGTGGAAATAGGCAACCTGTTTCATAAATGAGCTCCAGCCTGGGCGGATTGTTCACGGGTGCGCGCATTGTAAGATTTAGCATAAGCCGCAGAACGCGCATTGAGTAACGGATCGTCGGAGGCGGCAATGCCATCCGGCAGGATCAGCGGATCGTAATTGATGTCATTGCATGGCCCGTTTTGCTGTTCGGTTGCCCGGGTGAGAACCAGCGTTCCGGCGTTGATGGTTTGCCGGTCGGCCGGCCAGACTTTCGCCGCATTGCTGCCATCATCACCCGGCTGGGCGACGGTGATCAGCAGATCCCATTTCAGTGGCCCCTGCGCCAGACGCTGTTTGAGATCCGTTTGCAGGAAATTTTTATCACGCTTTTCGTCGGCGCTGATGGGCTGATAATCGGTGTGTGGCACCATGCTCCAGCGCACCAGATGCGCGACATCTGCTTTATCCATAAACCGGAATGCGTTCAGGCTGTTAAACCGATCGCTGGCCCAGCTCGACGAAGGCACATTCTGTTTTGCCCATGCCAGAAACGGCGCGACCTCCGGGTTGTTTTGCACGAAGGCTTTGAATTTCCCGGCATCCGGTTTGCCGGTTGCCGCATCGGGCAGCGAGGCAACCTGTAATTCATAGAATTGCTCAACAGTGGAGACCGGGAAGAAGGGCATTGCGTTCATGCCGGTGCGCCACTGTTCACCGTTTGCTAACTGAAACGCCAGCGCCAGACTGCGCACAGGCACAGCATAATCCGGCGCGGCGGGGTTTCCTCCGGCGATGGCAAAACGCCCGGTTACTGGCGTTTCTCCGACAGCAAATACCGAGGCGCGCGATAGCGTGCTGGCATTACCGTTAGAGATAAAACTGCCCGTAACGCAGAGCCCTTTGGCGTGATTTCGCCGATAGCCCGGATGCTCGCCGCCCGCTTGTTGTAAGACATTAACCAGTTTATCTGCGCTCAGGCGCGCAGGAGTTAACCAGCCTCCGCCCCACAGAAACAGCACAATCAACACCAGCGGAACAAATGCGATTGCCGCAAGGCGTGCAAGGATCTGGCCGGTCGTAAAAGGAGTGTTTGTCATAGTCGCTCACCTGCTAATCATGAGCGGATAAGACGAAGCAACGGCGGGTTTATTCCACACGAAAGAAAAAAATTTTTATGAAAAAAGCCTGCAACAGAGTGTTCGTTGCAGGCCCGGTGTTATCAGGGATGTCTCGTCGCAAAGTGCGTGGCAAAGGTGCCGTCTTTGCCGCCAGCCGGGTGACGGCCGCTACGGTTTACAAAAACTGCGCAAAGGTTGTTGAAGCGAAAATTCCGCAGCCTGGCAGGAGGAAAGTGAACAGGTCAGGGGGGGCGTTTTCTCCGCCGGGTGCCTCATAAACCACCTGCAACAATATGAAAAGTCGCGGATAAACGACGTCGGCTTTGATAACAGACAAGCGCCTTACAAAGAGCCAACCAGCGGCGTGCGGGTAATGTGCTGCGTGTCGTTAATCACTTTCGGCCCGCGTAACAGAATGCTTTCGCCTTCCTGCGCCTCGACGACCGCATCGCCGTAAATTTCAATCTGATGCTCGATCAGCACATTACCGTGAATGCGCGCATTGCCCTGAATCACCACTTTTTCATCCAGCTGCAATGGCCCGCCGCGTAGCCAGGCGCGACCGCCTACCAGCACGTGGTGTTTTAAAATACAGTTGCCTTCAACGACGGCGTTTTCGGCTACCTGCGAGCTGTAGCGAATGGTCGGGATCTCATCGTCAAGCGTCCCGGCGACCACGCGTGCGGCGCCATACACTTTGGCGCAGTCGCACACCCAGACATCATTGAGCTCGTTGCCTTCGAGCAGGGCGAAATCAAAGACTTCGGCGCGGTGTTCAATAAAGGCGTAATTGACGATGGCATCGCCATAAATTTGCGCCTGATGCACCACGCGCGAATGGCTGACGGTGGCGCGATCGTAAATCTGCAAAATCTGTTCGTTATCCAGCGTTAAACCTTTCGCGGCAATGATGTCGCAGCCGCTGAGAATGCGCGCATCGCCGCGTAAATGACATCCACCGCGCACCGTAGAGGCCTGAACGGTGACGTTGTCACTTAATTGCGCGCCGTGGCTTATCTCACTGCCGTCAACCCAGGCGTTATCCGCAATTATGACATCGTGGCAAATCACGCACGGCTGGGTGATCCGCGCATTGCCACGCACTGCGCTGCCAAGAAAAACCATGCTGTTTTCATCGTAAATCCAGCAGTTTCCTTGCTGATCGAGCACGTTTTCATTATCGACCCAGCCACCGGCGCTGCCCGCCACAACATCGTTGAAATCGCGCAGGGCAATAATCTGGCGCAGGGCGACGGATCGCTTCTCGCCGCCAATCTGGTAATGCATTGTCCGTTGCTCATCACTGAGCCGATACTTATTCATGCTACATTTCCCCCATCTGCCTGAGTTAAACGTAGCAAATTTTACGCCGCTGGCTATCCGCCAGCGAAAGCAATAAAATGCACAAAAAATACAACTTATAAATTCGCGACGTATTGAGGAACAGCATGACCACCCGCACTGATAACTACTTTACTGAAAAATACAGCATGACCCCGACCCATTCGGAAGTGCTTAACGCCATGAATTATGTCCAGCCGGGTAAAGCGCTGGATCTCGGCTGCGGTAATGGCCGCAACAGTCTGTTTCTCGCCAACCGGGGTTTTGATGTCACCGCGTGGGATAAAAACCCGAACAGTCTGAGCAACTTACAAAATATTCGTGAAACAGAAGGGCTGGAAAACTTACATATTGAGGCGGTTGATCTCAACCATCTCAGTTTTGACGGCGAGTACGATTTTATTCTCTCGACCGTAGTGCTGATGTTTCTGGAAGCGAAAACCATCCCAAGGCTGATTGCCAATATGCAGCGCTGCACCAAACCCGGCGGCTATAACCTGATTGTCGCGGCAATGGACACGGCAGATTTCCCGTGCACGGTCGGCTTCCCGTTTGCTTTTAAAGAGGGGGAGTTGCGCGATTACTACGTCGGTTGGGAACTGCTGAAATACAACGAAGAGGTGGGTGAACTTCACCGCACCGATGCCAACGGTAACCGCATCAAATTACGTTTCGCCACGATGCTGGCACGCAAATCCGCGTAACTTATCCTGCTGCGGCAGTAAAAGCGCCGGAAGCTGGCCTCCGGTTTTTACTGCCAGCCCTCCGTATTTCTCTTTCAATCTCTACTGCGCCACTTCCCGCTATTCGCCGGGTAAATGCCTCCTGCAAAGGGTTGAAGGATGACGGGGATAAATTGCCATCACATGGGTAGCAAATGCCGGATTACAAGGCCATCCGGCAGGTTAGATCGGACTATCATTACGGGGTGAATGCCGTTCCAACGCCATCCCCGGTCTGTTTTAACGCGCCGCCAGCAGGCAGAGCTGCAGCGCAACGTTATAAGAGGCTTCGAAAGCGCGTAGCGGCAGGAACTCAAAACGCGAGTGGAAGTTATGCGCGCCGGTGAAGAAATTTGGCGTCAGCAAACCTTTAGCAGAAAGCGCCGCACCGTCGGTGCCGCCGCGCATCGGGGTCGGTTTTGGCGTGATACCCAGTGATTCCATGGCTGTGAACAGTAAATCAATCGCCCGGCGATCTTCGCCAATCGCGTTGCTGATATTGCTGTAGGTATCGCTGATGCTGTACTCTACTTTCGCGGTGGGATACTGAGCCGCAATTTTTGCCGCAACATCGGCGATTTGCTGTTTGCGTTTAGCAAAACTCTCGCTGTCGAAATCACGAATGTTGGCGTTCAGCGTCGCGTAGCTCTGCACGGCATTGATACCGTTAAACCAGATATAACCTTCGCGTCCTTCCGTGTGCTCCGGCGTTTGTTGACGATCAAAGTGGCTGATGTAATCCATTGCCATTAACAGCGGGTTCACCAGCACGCCTTTCGCCGACATCGGGTGCGCGGTCACCCCGGTAAACTGAATTTGCGCGCTGGCGGCGTTAAAGTTCTCGTAAACGATTTCGCCCAGTTCGCAGCAGTCGATTGTCCAGGCAAAATCAACATCAAAACGCGCTAAATCCAGCGCCTTCGCGCCACGCAGGCCCACTTCTTCATCGGGTACAAAGGCCACCACGATATCGCCGTGACGCTGTTCTGGCGTCAGGTTTTCCAGCAGCGTCATCACCACGGTAACCGCGGCTTTGTTATCCGCACCGAGTACGCTGGTGCCGTCACTGAAGATTATCTCCTCATTCGGATAAGCGAGGATCTCCGGATGCTCATCAACGCGCAGCCAGATATCCTGCGCGCGGTTCAGGCAGAGATCTTGCCCCTCAAAGCGCAGGATCTGTGGATGAATATGCGGGGATAAACCGACGTCCACGGTGTCGATATGGGTGATAAAACCAATGCGCGGCGCACCGGGAACATTGCCTTTTTTGACGGCGGTGACGGTCGCGTGATCGTCAATAATGATCTCTTCAAGACCCAGTGTTTTCAACTCATTAGCCAGTTCACGCGCCATATCAAACTGCCCGACGGTGGTGGGTAAAGTGGTGGCCGCCGGATCGCTTTGGCTGGTGATGCTGAGATAGCGAAAGAAGCGATGCGTTAATTGACTGGAGAGCGACGACGTCATAGTGATTCCTTCTTTATTCGAATTATCAGGTGTTTGCAAATTCACTTTAATGTTATTTATGAGAGGGCAAACAACAAGCCTTTACAATAAAACAACAGGAAAAACTATGATTAGCAAACCGACAACACTTGCTCTGGCGTTGGCCGCGATGATAGTGAGTTCTTCTGTGGCGGCGAAAACGCTGGTCTATTGCTCGGAAGGCTCGCCGGAAAACTTCAACCCACAACTCTATACCTCGGGCACCAGCGTGGATGCCAGCGCGGTGCCGGTCTACAACCGGCTGGTGGATTTCAAAGTGGGCACCACGCAACTGCAACCCAGCCTCGCGGAAAGCTGGGATGTCAGTGAAGACGGCAAGATTTACACCTTCCATCTGCGCAAGGGGGTGAAATTCCAGAGCAATAAATACTTCACGCCAACGCGCGACTTCAATGCCGATGATGTGATCTTCTCGTTTATGCGGCAAAAAGACGCCAGTAATCCCTATCACAATGTCTCTAACGGCACTTACTCGAACTTTGAAAGCCTGGAGTTCGGTTCGCTGATCACCGCGATTGATAAACTCGACGACCATACGGTGCGCTTTACGCTGGCGCACCCGGAAGCGCCGTTTGTCGCCGATCTTGGCTGGTATTTTGCGTCGATCCTCTCAGCGGAATACGCCGATGCGATGTTAAAGGCAGGAACCCCGGAACGTGTCGATATGGATCCGATTGGCACCGGTCCGTTCCGCCTGGCGCAGTACCAGAAAGATTCGCGCATTCTGTTTACCGCGTTCGACGGCTACTGGCAGGGCAAAGCCAAAATTGATCGTCTGGTCTTCAGCATCACGCCGGATGCGTCCGTGCGGGTGGCAAAACTGGAGAAGAACGAGTGCCAGGTCATGCCATTCCCCAATCCGGCCGATTTACCGCGCCTGAAAGAGAATAAAGACATCACGCTGATGAGCAAAGCCGGGTTAAACACCGGGTTCCTGTCATTCAATACGCAAAAAGCGCCGCTGGATAATGTCAAAGTGCGCCAGGCGCTGGCGATGGCGATCAACAAACCGGCGATCATTCAGGCCGTGTTCCAGGGAACGGGCACCGCAGCGAAAAACCTGCTGCCGCCGGGCGTCTGGAGCGCGGATAGCGAACTGAAGGATTACGACTACGATCCGGAAAAAGCCAAAGCGCTGCTGAAAGAGGCCGGATTTGCGCCGGGAACAACCATCGATTTATGGGCCATGCCGGTGCAACGCCCCTATAACCCGAACGCCAAACGGATGGCCGAGATGATCCAGGCGGACTGGGCGAAAGTGGGCGTGCAGACCAAAATCGTCACTTATGAGTGGGGCGAATACCTGAAACGGGTGAAGGGCGGCGAACACCAGGCAGCCTTGATGGGCTGGACTACCGCCACCGGCGATCCGGATAACTTCTTTGGCCCGCTGTTTACCTGTACCTCAGCCAATGGCGGCTCTAACTCGGCGAAATGGTGTTACGCGCCATTTGACAAAATTATCGCCGAAGCGAAAGCCACGACCGATCATGAAAAACGCGTCGCGCTGTATAAAGAGGCGCAGCAGATGATGCATGATCAAATGCCGGCGGTGATGATTGCCCACTCAACGATTTTCGAACCGGTACGCAAAGAGGTGCAGGGCTACGAAATCGACCCGTTTGGCAAACATATTTTCTGGCAAGTCGATCTGAAGAAATAGCCATCAATGGGCGAGCGAACCCTGTACGTTAGCGGTTTGCTCGTCCATTTCTCTGCGCGTTAACCTTGAGGGTATCGGCGTTGTCAACGCTGCCGTTTTTCCCCCCACAAAACGCCGCTGCGTTTGCTATACCTTAAGAGCAATTCCGCACTCACAGGGACATCCTCATGCGTACTCATGCATTGGTTAGCGTTGCCGTCTTTTCCGGCCTGCTGGCGTTATCAGGCTGCGCGTCAAAAGTGACGCAACCGGAAAAATACTCCGGGTTTCTAAAAGATTATTCAGGGCTGCAGGAAACCACTTCCGCCACCGGTAAACCGGTACTTCGCTGGGTGGCACCGGGTTTTGATCCGGCGAAATACGACAGTATTGTCTATCACCCGGTGGTCTATTATCCGCTGGCGAAACCTACCAGCCAGGTAAATCAACAGGTGCTGGATGGCGTTCTCAACTACACCAACAGCAAGTTGAAAGCTGCCGCCGCCGCGCGTAAACCGCTGGTGACATCGCCAGGCCAGCACAGCCTGATTTTCCGCGGGGCGATAACCGGCGTGGATGCCAGCAAACAGGGGTTACAGTTCTATGAAGTGGTGCCGGTGGCCATGGTCGTGGCGGGAACGCAGATGGCAACCGGTCATCGCACGATGAACACGCACCTCTATTTTGAAGGCGAGCTAATTGATGCGCAGACCAATGCGCCGGTGCTGAAAGTGGTGCGCCAGGGACAAGGGAAAGATGTGAATAACGAAAATGCGCCGGTCACCGTCGACTCTCTGAAACAAGTTATTGACGATATGGCGACCGACGCGACGATGTTTGATATCAGCAAGCGTTAGCTTTTCGCCGTGTTCCGCGCCCGCCCAGCCAGGTTTCCGGGCGGGCAAACATCACCAGATTGCCGGTAAGGATCAGCAGTAACCCGGCAACGCCATTGAAATGCCAGATATAGCCCTCGAAAAACGTCGAAACCGTCAGCGCAACCAGCGGAAACAGCAGGGTGCTGTAAGCCGCTTTGCTGGGGCCAATGCGCCCGACCAGCGTAAAATACGCGCCAAAGCCAATCACCGATCCGAACAGCGCCAGGTAGACCAGCGCGCCAAGGTAACTGGCCGTCCATTGCGGGGTGAAATCGTCACCGCGCAGCAGGCCAATCGCTCCCATAATTAACGTTCCATAAAGCATCGCCCAACTGTTGGTGGTGATGGTTTCCAGCCCTTTGCGCTGATGGCGGAGGCTTATCATATTGCCAAACGAGAAACCCAGCGTGCCCAGCGCCGACAGGCCAATCCCCATCAGTAACGTTATGCTCCAGCCGCTGGTGACCAGATCCTGCCAAAACAGCGTCACAATCCCCGTCAGGCCGAGGAGCGCCGCGACAAAAAAGCGCGCCGGTGGCTTTTGACCAAAAAAGAGATAGCTGTTTACCGCGTTAAATAACACCGCCATCGAGAAGATCACCGACTCCAGCCCGGTGCTGATCCACGCCGCAGCGGTATAGAAGCACCAGAAGTTAAAACCAAACACGCAGCAGCCCTGGAGCAGGCAAAACAGATGATCGCGCAGCGGCAGGGCGCGCAACTTACGCTGTGCCAGCAGTACCAGCATCATTGCCACTGTGGCCAGTGCAAAGCGCCAGAAGATCGACACCGGCGCGGCGACCGGCCCTTGTTGTAGAAAAATCGCAATCCAGGTTGTCCCCCAGATAACCACCACCAAACCGTACAGCAATGCGTTCATATTGAGTTCCAGTGCGTAAAACGAATGCTGAGTGTGGCAAAACCGCAACGCAGGCGATTGCACCGGTTTGCGCCGGACTTGCATATTCTTGCGCTTTTCTTTACACAACGCTGGTATCCGCCGCCAGCTATTCATAGACTGGGGTTCTGGTGAATTTATGATAATTTCCGTGAATGTCTGAACACTACGAAGCCTTTGAAAACTTGAGTAAACACAACGCCGTATTGCACAACTCGGTGGCGCTGCACTCTGGCATTCAACTGGCGGCCTGGTCGAACAAACGCGACAACATCACCCAATATTGCAATCACCATACCCTGAGTTTGTACGTTGCCGACGGCTATGAGAGCTATCACAAAACCGCCTACGGCTGGAAAAATGGCGGCGGGCCGGATCGCTTTTGCCTGATGCCGAAAGAGAGCGAATCGGTGTGGGATATCCGCGATACGTTGTCTTTTGTCCACCTTTACTGCACCGATGAGCACCTGCGTGAAGTGGGTGAGCAGGTGTGGGATCGCAGCCCGGCATCGTTCACGCTGGATGAGAAAACATTCTCCCAGGATGCGCGTATCACCGCGCTTTATCGCCAGTTTTTGCTCGGTTGCGACTGGCAGCAAAACGCCAACCAGTTAACGCTGAGTACCGCATCGACGCTGTTACTGACGCACCTTGTGCAGCACTACAGCAACGTGCAGTGGCAACTGCCGACCGTAACGGGCGGCTTAGCGCCCGTGGTGCTTCGCACGGTGCTGGAGTATATCGATGCGCATCTGGCAGAACCGCTGCTGCTGGCGGATCTGGCCGCGCAGGCCGCGCTGAGCGAATACCATTTTGCCCGCATGTTCCGCCAGTCAATGGGCGTGGCGCCGCACCAGTTCGTGATGCAACGGCGCATGGCGCGGGCGAAAGATCTGCTGCTTCATAGCGTTCAGCCGCTGACCACCATTGCGCTGGCCTGCGGTTTTAACTCGGCCAGCCACTTCAGTAACCGCTTCAAAGCGGCGAAAGGCATTACGCCCTCGCAGTTACGCGCGTCGCGCTAAGCGTAATGCGCTGTAGCAGATCCCGCCGATCGCTAAGCCCCAGAATGCAGACCCAATCCCCAGCAGCGTGACGCCGCTTGCGGTAACCAGAAAGGTGACCATCGCGGCATCGCGATCGCGTTCGGTGATCAGCGCCTGGTGCAGGCTGCCGCTCATCGTGCCCAGCAGTGCCAGCCCTGCCAGCGTCTGGATCCAGCTTAATGGCAAGGCGGTGAGCAGCGAGGTTATCGAGCCGCCAAACAGACCGGCTAGCAGGTAAAACACCCCGGCTGCCGCCGCGGCCAGCCAGCGCTTTTCCGCCTGCGGGTGAGCATCCGGACTCTGGCAAATCGCCGCCGTGATGGCGGCAATACAAATGGAATAGACACCAAACGGCGAGAACAGCAGTGCCAGCGCGCCGGTAAAAATAATCAACGGTGAAACCGGCACGTGGTATCCCGCCGCCTGCATCGTGGCAAAACCGGGCGCATTCTGTGAGGCCATTGTCACCAGAAAGAAGGGTATACCGATGCTCACCAGCGAGGACCAGTGGAATTCCGGCGCGATATAAGTCGGGGCAACGACCGCGATAGTGATTTTTTGCGTGACAACGTCACCGCTTAGCCACGCCACCAGCCCCCCGACCAGAAGTGTGGCGACAATGGCATAGCGCGGTACCAGCGCTTTGCAGATAAGCCAGGCCAGCAGCATGCTGCCACACAAGACGAAATGCCCCTGAATATTGCTAAACGCCTGCAAACCGAAGCGCAGCAAAATGCCCGCCAGCATGGCCGCGGCCAGCGTGTGGGGAATGATTTTCATCAGCCTGGCGAACAGCCCGGTAATGCCACACAGGACAATTAATGCATTGGCAAAGATAAATACGCCCACCACTTCATTCAGTGAAACCCCTTGTAAGCTGGTCGCCAGCAGCGCGGCGCCTGGTGTTGACCAGGCCGTAAGCACCGGCATGCGATACCAAAGACTTAACACCAGCGTGCTGATGCCCATACCCAGACCGAGCGCGGTCATCCAGCCGGCGATTTGCGTGGCAGTTGCGCCCGCCGCCGATGCCGCTTGCCAGATAATGGCGGCGGAGCTGGCATAACCGACCAGCACCGCGACAAAGCCAGCCAGCAGGCTGGAAAAAGGCAGGGCAGACGCGCGAGTAAAGGTGGCGTGCGACATGAAATAATCCTTGTGCGTTATAGCATCCGCATAAAATATCACTGGCCGTTATAGCGCACAAGCTGGCAGTGCAATAAGGTATTTAGCGTGGTTATAGTTTCGCTCTCTAAAAAAGAAACGCTGCGCTATACTGCCCCGGATTTTTCTTCCCGGAGGCGTAATGAACATCGCAGACTACCTGGCAAGCACCTTAAAACTTCTCCGTCAGGGCCGTGGCTGGAGCCTTTCCAGGCTGGCAGAAGAAACGGGCGTTTCCAAAGCGATGCTCGGGCAAATTGAGCGTAATGAATCAAGCCCGACAGTGGCCACACTCTGGAAAATCGCCACCGGCCTGAACGTGCCGTTTTCTACCTTTATTGCGCCGCCGGAGAGCGATACCCCGCACGCCTACGATCCTGAACAGCAGGCGATGGTAATCACGCCCATTTTCCCGTGGGATGAAAAGCTGCACTTTGATCTCTTTTCAATAGCGCTGGCGCCGGGGGCGATAAGTGAATCGACGCCGCACGAAAGCGGGGTGATTGAGCATGTGATTGTCATCAATGGTGCGCTGGATTTATGTCTCGGCGGGCAGTGGAAAACATTTACCAGCGGAATGGGTGTGCGCTTTGCGGGCGATGAGGCCCATGCCTATCGCAACAGTTCCGCACACACCGTGCATTTCCACTCGTTGATCCATTATCCAAAAGAAAAAGCCGCAAGCACGCCTGCGGCTAAAAACGACGACGATAAATAACATGACAACGTTGACCCGCGATACTTCGGGCTGCAGGAAAGTTCAGCCTCACCTGCAACCGGCAGTACGGTGGATAAAACGTGACGAGGAATGTCCGAGCCACCACTCTATCGCCGCATGAAACGCAGCGGAAATAGCAATTTCGACATTGCATTGCCGACAGACGCAAATTCCCCCTGCGGCAGGTGGTGAAACGCCCCGGTTGTGACTACAATAGCCGCCATTTTGTACATAATGGATAACGACGATTGTATGCGCCTGCACCCCCATCATCTTGAACTGTTAAGCCCGGCCCGCGACACCGCCATCGCCCGTGAAGCGATCCTTCATGGCGCTGACGCGGTCTACATTGGCGGCCCTGGCTTTGGCGCGCGCCACAACGCCGGTAACAGCCTGCGCGATATCGCCGAACTGGTGCCGTTCGCGCATCGCTACGGCGCGAAAGTGTTTATCACCCTGAACACGATCCTTCATGATGACGAGCTGGAACCGGCGCAGAGCCTGATCCATGACCTGTACCAGGCCGGTGTCGATGCGCTGATCGTGCAGGATATGGGCGTACTTGAGCTGGATATCCCGCCGATTGAGCTGCACGCCAGTACGCAGTGCGACATTCGCAGCGTGGAAAAAGCCAAATTCCTCTCCGATGTCGGTTTTAGCCAGATTGTGCTGGCGCGTGAGCTGAACCTGGAGCAGATCCGCGCCATTCATAACGCGACCGACGCCACCATTGAGTTCTTTATCCATGGCGCGCTGTGCGTGGCGTACTCCGGACAGTGCAATATCTCCCATGCGCAGACCGGGCGCAGCGCTAACCGCGGCGACTGCTCTCAGGCGTGCCGCTTGCCCTATACGCTGAAAGACGATCAGGGCCGCGTCGTGGCTTATGAAAAACACCTGCTGTCGATGAAAGATAACGATCAGACTGCCAACCTGGCGGCGCTGATCGATGCCGGTGTGCGCTCTTTCAAAATTGAAGGGCGCTACAAAGATATGAGCTACGTGAAGAACATCACCGCACATTACCGCCAGATGCTGGACGCCATTATCGAAGATCGCGGCGACCTGGCGCGTGCGTCCGCCGGACGTACCGAACATTTCTTTATTCCCTCGACGGACAAAACCTTCCATCGCGGCAGCACCGATTATTTTGTCAATGCGCGTAAAATTGATATCGGCGCGTTTGATTCACCGAAATTTATCGGCCTGCCGGTCGGTGAAGTGCTGAAAGTAGCGAAAGATCATCTCGATGTTGAAGTGACCGAACCGCTGGCCAACGGTGATGGCCTGAACGTGCTGGTGAAGCGTGAAGTGGTGGGTTTTCGTGTCAACGTCGCCGAGAAAACGGGCGAGAACCGCTACCGCGTATTCCCGAACGAAATGCCGGACGTGCTGCGAACACTGCGCCCGCACCACGCGCTGAACCGTAACCTTGACCATAACTGGCAGCAGGCATTATTGAAAACCTCCAGCGAGCGTCGCATCGGCGTGGATATTGAGCTGGGCGGCTGGCAGGAGCAACTGGTGCTGACGCTGACCAGCGAAGATGGCGTCAGCGTGACGCACACGCTGGACGGGCAGTTTGACGAAGCCAATAATGCGCAAAAAGCGCTGGAAAGCCTGAAAGACGGGCTGGCGAAACTGGGGCAAACCCGGTATTACGCACAGGCGATCACCGTGAATCTGCCGGGTGCGCTGTTTGTGCCCAACAGCCTGCTCAACCAGCTGCGTCGCGAAACGGTAGAGATGCTGGAAGAGGCCCGGCTGGCGAATTACCAGCGCGGCAGCCGCAAACCGGTGGCGACACCCGCGCCGATTTATCCGGAAACACACTTGTCGTTCCTGGCAAACGTCTATAACCATAAAGCGCGTGAATTTTATCACCGCTACGGTGTGCAGCTGATTGACGCCGCCTTCGAAGCGCATGAAGAGAAGGGCGATGTGCCGGTGATGATCACCAAACACTGTTTGCGCTTCGCCTTCAACCTGTGCCCGAAACAGGCGAAAGGCAACATCAAAAGCTGGCGCGCGACGCCGATGCAACTGGTGCATGGCGACGAAGTGCTGACGCTGAAGTTTGACTGCCGTCCGTGTGAAATGCATGTGATTGGCAAAATTAAGCACCATATCCTGAAAATGCCCCTGCCGGGCAGCGTAGTGGCGTCGATAAGCGCCGATGACTTAGTAAAAACGTTGCCAAAACGCAAATAAACAAAGGGTGGCGCTGTGCCACCCTGTTTTTTTACTGTCCCTAAAACAATTCTTCTGAATAGCTATAAATTATCCCGCCGCGCTAATAACAAGCATGCGTTAATAACCGTAATACGTTAATCTAGCCGGGCGAAAATAATAAGAAATGGCTTATTGATGATATTCACGGAGAGGAAATGCGTAAATTTACGTTAAGCGCCTTGCTTGTTGCTGGTGCTTTTTTATTGTCTGCCTGTACGCCTGGCCCGCTCGGAACGCAGCGTTATCAGGCCTATACCGGTAGCGACGCGACAGTGGTCTACACCCAGGCTAATAAGGCTCATCAAGGGCTTTTTTATTTCCAGCGTTATAACAAAGAGGGCGACTGCTTTAATTCCGCCGAGATGATTTACATCAGCAATAATATGCTGGAAGGCGTTGTTGACCGGCTTTTTACCAGCCGTCTGAAAGGCGATCAATACTGGACATTAATTGTTCAGGATAATTCAAGCGGCAGGATGTGGATCCATGAGACCGCATTTTTCCTTGAAAAAGGAAAACACTATGTGGCAATCAGCTCCCGCGGCGCGGTCGAAATTCCGGCGGATTTGAATATCACCAGCCAGGACGATCTGGATAAAGTGTATGACCGCTACCAGGATAAACCGGCGAAACCGTGGAATTTACGCCGTGGCATCTGCAAGTCCTGGTTATCCAAAGCGATGGGATCGTAATCTCCTGAGCAAGCGGCGTTAAAACCGTATCTGCCAGATAAAAAAACAGGCCTTTCGCCATCACGAAAGGCCTGTTTGCATTGCGGGCTGGATTAGCGGTCGTCACCCGGACGACTTTCTTCCGGCAGCGGTGGTTTCTTACCGTTGTGTTTGTCGCGGTGTTTGTCATCCGGGCGCGGCGGCTTATCTTGCTTATGTTTCGGCGGCGGCGCATCGTGCGACGGTTTTTTATCACCGTTATGCTGCGGGCCATTTTGGTACTGTTCCGGCGGTAGCGGCGGACGTTCGTCAGCAAACGCCATCGAAGAGAAGCTCACCGCCAGAATGGCAGTCACCAGTGCACTCTTTTTCATCTTTTTCATCCTTACTCGTTCTGTTGCGTGGCGACGATTTGACGATAAAAAAGTGAAGGGATTATGGAGCGTTACGCCTTCGGGATTATTCCTGGCGGCGCGGAGGAAGATAGCGCCAGTAAGGCGGTGAACCGAAACTCGCCAGTAAAAAATCGATCACCGTGCGGGTGTTAAGCGACGGGTATTTCCCGCCAGGATAGAGCAACCACAGCGACTGCTGCGTTGCCGAATAACTGGCGGTAAAATCAGGCATGAGCGCCACAAGCTCGTTGCGATTCAGCATTTCACCCACTTGCCAGTCCGGGAAAAGTAATATTCCCGCATCACTCAGTGCGGCCTGTAACAGCAATTCCGCGTTATCGGAAACGATTTTGGCCTGCGGCGAAAACTGGACATATTTCTCTCCCCGCTGAAAACGCCAGCGCTGTAAACCACTTTTCCCGCGATACGCCAGTAACCGGTGCGATTGCAACTCCTCTGGCGTGTTCGGTTGACCATAACGGCGCACGTAGGCGGGGGTCGCCACCAAATGGCACTGCTGATGCGCAATCAGCCGACCGTGCAACTCAGAATCCTGCAGCGCCGCGATACGCAGCAGCAGATCCGTACCGTCGGCAAACGGGTCGATATAGTCATCGTTCAGGTTCAGTTCGATATGCAGACGCGGATAGCGCTCGCTCAGTTCGCTGATTTTGGGGCCAATATGGCGCAGGCCAAACGAGATTGGCGCATTAATGCGAATGCGCCCGCCAGGCTCATCGCGACGCTCGTCCACCTGCGTTTGCGCGTCCGCAAGCTGCTGTAACATGGCGCGAAACGTGTCGGCATAGATATGACCCGCCTCGGTGGCAATCACCGCGCGCGTGTTGCGGTACAACAACTGGGTTTCCAGCGCCTGCTCCAGTTGCTGAACCACGCGCGATAGCGATGAGGCCGCCAGACCTTCATTGCGTGCGACTTCGGATAAATTTCCCTCGCGAACAATGGCGAGAAACAGCTGCATTGAGCGGGCACTAATTTGACTGAGCTTATTCATCTGTGCGTAATCCGCAAAGGTCTATGGCGCATTGTAGTGTTTTTGCGAACAGGTTTCATCGTTAAGCTACGCGAACAATTAATACGGAGAAGAATCATGAGCACTATAGTGAAAGCCTTCGATGAAACCGTCCGCCAGCGTTTTTCCGCCCGCGCATTTTTACCAACCCCGTTAACGGACGAGCAAATTCGGGACGTGTTGCAGGATGCGCAATATTCCCCGTCTAACTGCAACACCCAGCCGTGGCATGTGCATGTGGTTTCCGGTGAAACGAAAAATCGTCTTGGAAAAAGGATGACGGAAAACGATCTGCAAGGGCACCAGACGCCGGATTTCACCTTTTCTTATGATGATTTTCATGGCGACTATTTTGAGCGCGCTCATGAGCAAGCGCGGATTTATTACGAGGCGATAGGCGTGGCGCGTGAAGATAAAGCACGGCGCAAAGAGGCTTATCTGCGAAATTATCAGTTTTTTAACGCGCCACACGCCGCTTTTCTGTTTATGCCATCTTTTGGCGACAACATCCGCGTTGCCTCCGACATTGGCATGTATGCGCAGAGCTTTTTGCTGTCATTGACGGCGCGTGGTTTTGCCGGAATTCCGCAGACTTTACTGGGTTTTCACGCCGATATGATCCGCGAAGAACTCGGTGTTTCCGCTGATTATCGGCTGCTGTTCGGCATCTCGTTTGGTTATGCCGATATGTCTGCGCCCTCTGCGAAAACACGCATGCCGCGGATTCCCGTTGAGCAAAGTGTGGTGATGCACGGGTAACGCCGTGGTGACCAGAGACGCTAATGACGAGCGTCTCTGGTCAGTGTTATGCGGCACAAAGCGCGCGGGCGCTTTGTTTCCACTCATCAACCTGATCGGGGTGCAGAAAGGAGAAATAAACGGTGGTGTTATCAGGCAGGATATTTTGCAACGCCTGCATGCAGTTGGCTTCGCAGGGGCGTAATTCGATATACACGCTGGTGATCGGCAACTGTTCATCGACATTGCCAGAGTTCTCAATGCGTCGTATCGCCGCAATCAGTGCCGCCATTTCGCCATGCAATTTTACCCAGTTATTGGTGTAAATATCCGGTGGCATCTCAATACGCATCTGGCTATTGCCAAAGGCGTAGCGGGAATTACCGCGCAGCGTGTATTCGACGGTGGCGCAGCACGATTCCGGGCCAAAACCATCTTGTTTAACCAACTTCTTTTTGTCTTCCAGCGTACGGCGAACAATCGGGTAACCCGACCGGAGATTGTAAGGCGTCTGAACGAGGTTAATCATTATTTCTCCCTAAACGCATGAAAAATCGCAGCTCTAATGTAAATTGGACAACGAAAAGCGTAGTGAACGATCCCGGAAATTTCTAGCCGGGATCGTGCGTTGCCCATGGCCAGTTAGTGCGATTTAAACCCCGCCGCCGACATCAGAAGCCGGAACACCATACTGACCGCAAACAGTGCCAGCACGCTGCCTCCCCAGATTATTAACATCCACATCAGGCGGTTAAAAAACGACTGTTTCATTAATGGTACCCCGCGCCATGTTGCACCTTGCCGCGAAACACGTAGTAACTCCACAAGGTATAAACCAGAATAATCGGGATGATCAGCAGGGCACCGACCAGCATAAAGCCCTGGCTTTGCACAGGTGCCGCGGCCTGCCACAACGTGATATCCGGCGGAATAATGTGCGGCCAGATACTGATGCCAAGCCCGCTAAACCCGAGGAAAATCAGCCCCAGCGTCTGCACAAATGGCAGCGTGTGGGAATCCGGGTTGCCGAGGCTGCGCCACAGCCAGGCACTCAGTACCACAACTAACAGCGGTACCGGCGAGAAGAAATAGAGATTCGGCAAGCTGAACCAGCGATCGGCAATTGCGGAATGCGTCAGCGGCGTCCACAGGCTAATCACGGCAATCACCACCAACATCGCCAGCAACAGTTTTCTCGCGGCCTTGCGCATTTTCCCCTGCAACGGCTCTTCGCTTTTCATCACCAGCCAGCTCGCGCCGAGCAGGGCGTAAGTGATGACCAGCCCGACGCCGCAAAACAGGTTAAACGGCGTCAGCCAGTCGAGCGCACCGCCGCTAAACGTACGGCCCGTCACCGGAAAACCGTTCAGCACCGCGCCCACCACCACCCCCTGGGTAAAGGTGGCAAGCAGCGAGCCGGAGAGAAACGCTTTGTCCCAGAACGGCCGGTGCGCGGGTGTGGCTTTGAAGCGAAACTCAAAGGCCACGCCGCGAAAGATAAGACCGATCAGCATTAAGGTCAGCGGAATGGTCAGCGCATCGACAATCACCGCATACGCCAGCGGAAACGCGCCGAATAACCCCGCGCCGCCGAGCACCAGCCAGGTCTCGTTGCCATCCCAGACCGGCGCGACACTGTTGACCATCACGTCGCGATCGTGAGCGTCACGCGTGACGGGAAACAGGATACCGATACCAAGGTCAAAACCGTCCATCACGATATACATCAGGGTGGCGAAGACGATAATGACAAACCAGATTAACGAAAGATCGATGCCCATTATTTATCCTCATCCGCCTGGAGATGTTCGCCCGCCGCAGACAGCGGTCGCGCCGGAGTACCTTGCGTGGCGTGCTCATCACGCTCCTGCGGCCCTTTGGTGATCAGCCGCACCATGTAGCTGTAACCCACGCCAAAAACGGAACAGTAGACAACAAAAAACGCCAGCAAACTGAGGCTCATTTGCAGATCGCCATGGGCGGAAACCGCATCGGCCGTACGCAACAAGCCGTATACCACCCAAGGCTGACGACCCACTTCCGTCGTGACCCAACCGGCAAGAATGGCAATCAACCCCGCGGGCCCCATCCATAGCGCGAAGTGTAAAAACGGTCGCGACTGATAGAGCCGGTCGCGAAAACGCAGCCATAGCGCCGCGACGCCCAGACCAATCATCAGCACGCCAAGCCCGACCATAATGCGAAACGACCAGAAGACAATCGGGGAATAGGGGCGCTGATCTTTAGGGAAATCTTTCAGCGCCGGCACTTGCTTGTCGAAGCTGTGCGTCAGGATCAGGCTACCGAGCGCCGGGATCGCCACGGCATAACGCGTGCGCTCCTGCTCCATATCCGGCAGGCCAAACAGCAGCAACGGCGTCGCTTCGCCGGGCGGGTTCTCCCAGTGGCCTTCGATGGCGGCAATTTTTGCCGGTTGATGTTCAAGCGTATTCAGCCCGTGCATATCGCCGACCATCGCCTGAATCGGTGCCACAACCAGCGCCATCCACATCGCCATAGAAAACATCTTGCGGATAGCTGGCGTATTATTGCCGCGTAACAGATGCCAGGCGGCAGACGCGCCGACAAACAACGCACTGCTTAAGAATGCCGCAATAGTCATGTGCATCAGCCGGTACGGGAAGGAGGGATTAAAGATAACCTTAAACCAGTCGACCGGCACCACCTGCCCATTTTCAACGATAAAGCCCTGCGGCGTATGCATCCAGCTATTGGACGCGAGGATCCAGAAGGTGGACATAATGGTGCCCAGCGCGACCATACAGGTGGCCAAAAAGTGCAGGCCAGGGCCGACTTTGTTCCAGCCAAACAGCATCACGCCAAGAAAACCTGCTTCAAGGAAGAAGGCGGTCAGCACTTCATAGGTCAGTAATGGCCCGGTAATGCTACCGGCGAACTGGGAAAAACCGCTCCAGTTCGTGCCGAACTGATACGCCATCACCAGCCCGGACACCACCCCCATACCGAAGTTAACGGCGAAGATCTTCGACCAGAAATGGTACAGCGTGCGCCAGTCCGGGTTGCGGGTTTTAAGCCACAAACCTTCAAGCACCGCCAGATAGCTGGCAAGGCCGATGGTTATTGCCGGAAAAATGATATGAAAAGAAACGGTGAAGGCGAACTGTATTCTCGCCAGGTAAAACGCGTCTAAACCGAACATGCACAACCCCAATGTCAATGTTGTGGCGTCAATGTTAATGAGCACAAGCGTGAACTTGCAGAAACAGATACAGGTAATTTTCGTATAACAGTTCCCTGTAAAGGGTATGGCAGGTTGCGGATTAGTCCAGACGAAGCGGTAACCCGTAACCATAACAGTGCGCATAATGGGCTGTTTTGTATAAACTGATATAGCAAGATGGCGCACCGCGTGCCATGATGTAGTCGTTTTGTTAACACGTGAAAAATCATGAAAAAATACCAGCGCCTGGCGCAGCAAATCGCAGAACAAATTGAGCTTGGGGTCTGGCGACCCGGAGAGAAGCTGCCGTCGCTGCGCGAGCAGGTCGTCAGCAGCGGGCTGAGTTTTATGACCGTCGGTCATGCGTATCAGTTGCTGGAAAGCCAGGGACGGGTGATTGCCAGGCCACAGTCCGGCTATTTTGTCGCGCCAGCGCCTGGCTTGCCGCGTGCGCCGGCGGCCAGGATCACGCGTGACGAAGCGGTGGATATCAATACCTATATTTTTGACGTGTTACAGGCCAGCTGCGATGCCTCGGTGCTGCCGTTTGGTTCCGCCTTTCCCGACCCCAAACTGTTCCCGATGCCGCAGCTCAACCGGTCGCTGGCAAAGGTGAGCAAAAGCGCCACCGCCATGAGCGTGATAGAAAACCTGCCGCCGGGAAACAGCCAGTTGCGCCACGCCATTGCCAAACGCTATGCCCGCCAGGGGATGAACATTTCGCCGGATGAGATTGTTATCACCGCAGGCGCGCTGGAAGCGCTGAACCTCAGCCTGCAGGCGGTGACAGAACCGGGGGACTGGGTAATTATTGAAAGCCCCTGTTTCTACGGCGCGTTGCAGGCGCTGGAACGGCTGAAGTTAAAAGCGCTGTCGGTACCGACTGATGTAAAAGAGGGCATCGATCTTGAGGCGCTGGCGCAGGCGTTAAGCGACTATCCGGTCAAAGCCTGCTGGCTGATGACCAATGCGCAGAACCCGCTCGGGTTTACCTTAAGTGCTGCGAAAAAGGCGCAACTGGTCGCGCTGCTGGCACAACATAACGTCACGCTGATTGAAGACGATGTTTACAGCGAGCTTTACTACGGGCGTGAACAGCCGTTACCGGCCAAAGCCTGGGACACGCAAGACATGACGTTGCACTGTTCCTCCTTTTCTAAATGTCTGGTCGCCGGGTTTCGCGTCGGCTGGGTTGCGGCCGGACGCCACGCCAGGCGCATTCAGCAATTGCAATTGATGAGCACTTTATCCACCAGTTCACCGCTGCAACTGGCGCTGGTCGATTATTTATCGACGCACCACTACGACGCTCATTTGCGCCGCCTGCGTCGACAGCTTGCCGAGCGCAAACATCTGGCCTGGCAGGCGTTGCTGCGGCATCTGCCGCCGGAAGTGAAAATCTATCGTAATGAGAGCGGCTATTTCTTATGGCTGGAGTTGCCCGCCGGGCTGGATGCC
This sequence comes from Enterobacter sp. R4-368, assembly GCF_000410515.1. NCBI lineage: Bacteria > Pseudomonadati > Pseudomonadota > Gammaproteobacteria > Enterobacterales > Enterobacteriaceae > Enterobacter > Enterobacter sp. R4-368. Next base: position 382,105 of record NC_021500.1, read on the forward strand.
GGTGAACTGAGCCGGCAGGCGCTGGCGCACCATATCAGCATTGCGCCGGGAAAAATGTTTTCGACATCCGACAACTGGCGTTCGTTTTTCCGCTTTAATTGCGCCTGGGTCTGGGGCGATAAAGAGGAGCGGGCGGCAATGCAATTGGGTGAATTAATTCGCCAGATGATGAATTAAACGCACCCGTCTTTCTTATTTTATGAATAACTTATTCTCCCGTTAAAAATAACGGCGGCGAAAATATGACGTGCGCCGTCATTATTTTCTGCGCTCCCGAACCTGGTATTCATAGGAAATGTGAATAACAACACAGATTAACGGACGTTCGCTAACCCCTTGTCTATACTCCAAAAGAGCGCGCAGTAGCATTTTCGTTGTTAACGCAATGCGTCATCTGTCACATCCTTGCGAAATTTCCGACGGGCCACATTCATGCCGTCAGCGCGCCGTCTATTTTTATTAAGGGAGATATATTTACGGCAAGGCTGCCGCACTTTTTTCATTGCGACAGGAGTAGAAAATAATGAGCAAGAAATTTGCCCGCAGCAGCCTGTGTGCGCTGGGTCTGACCGTCATGACCGCACACGCCGCCGAACCAACCGAAGTGGGAAAGGGAGAAGGTCGGCTGGATATTATCGCCTGGCCCGGCTATATCGAGCGCGGCCAGACCGATAAGCAATATGACTGGGTGACCGCCTTTGAAAAAGAGACCGGTTGCGCGGTGAATGTGAAGACCGCTGCCACGTCCGATGAGATGGTGAGCCTGATGGCGAAAGGTGGCTACGACCTGGTGACCGCCTCCGGCGATGCCTCTTTACGCCTGATCATGGGGAAACGCGTCCAGCCAATCAACACCGCGCTTATTCCCAACTGGAAAACGCTTGATCCGAAGCTGGTCAAAGGCGATTGGTTTAACGTCGGTGGAAAAACCTACGGCACACCGTATCAGTGGGGGCCCAACCTGCTGATGTATAACACCAAAACGTTCCCGACGCCGCCGGATAGCTGGTCGGTGGTCTTTGTGCAGCAAAATCTGCCGGATGGCAAAAGTAATAAAGGGCGCGTGCAGGCCTACGATGGCCCGATTTATATCGCCGATGCCGCGCTGTTCCTGAAAGCCACGCAACCGCAACTGGGTATTGACGATCCGTACCAGCTTACCGAAGCGCAGTATCAGGCGGTGCTGAAAACCCTGCGCGATCAGCATTTGCTCATTCACCGTTACTGGCATGACACTACGGTACAGATGAGCGACTTCAAGAATGAAGGCGTGGTGGCTTCCAGCGCGTGGCCTTATCAGGCGAATGCCCTGAAAGGTGAAAATCAGCCGATTGCCACTGTCTTTCCCAAAGAAGGGATAACCGGCTGGGCGGATACCACCATGCTGCATGCCGACGCGAAACACCCGAACTGCGCCTATAAGTGGATGAACTGGTCGCTGACGCCAAAAGTGCAGGGCGATGTGGCGGCGTGGTTTGGTTCACTGCCGGTGGTACCGGAAGGGTGCAAAGCCAGCACCTTGCTGGGTGAAAAGGGCTGCGAAACCAACGGTTACAGCTTCTTTGACAAAATCGCCTTCTGGAAAACGCCGGTAGCGCAAGGCGGCAAATATGTGCCTTACAGCCGCTGGACGCAGGATTACATCGCCATAATGGGCGGCCGTTAACCTGCCAGGAGCGCGCTATGACCTATGCGGTAGAATTCCTGGATGTCGCCAGAGTCTTTGGTGATGTCCGGGCGGTTGACGGCGTAACGTTCGCCGTCAACGACGGGGAGTTTTTCTCCATGCTGGGGCCATCCGGCTCCGGCAAAACCACTTGCCTGCGGCTGATTGCCGGGTTTGAACAGCTTAGCGGCGGTGCCATTCGTATTTTTGGCCGCGAAGCCAGCGAGCTGCCGCCCTGGGAGCGGGACGTGAATACCGTCTTTCAGGATTACGCGCTGTTTCCGCACATGTCTGTTCTCGATAACGTCGCCTACGGGCTGATGGTGAAAGGCATGGACAAAAAACAGCGCCATGCCCGCGCCCGTGACGCGCTGGAAAAAGTGGCGCTCGGTTTTGTGCATGCGCGTAAACCCTCGCAGCTTTCCGGCGGCCAGCGGCAACGCGTCGCCATCGCCCGCGCGCTGGTAAATGAACCCAGAGTGTTATTGCTCGATGAACCCCTGGGCGCGCTGGATCTGAAGCTGCGCGAACAGATGCAACTGGAGCTGAAAAAGCTGCAACAGGATCTCGGCATCACCTTTATTTTTGTTACCCACGATCAGGGCGAAGCCTTGTCGATGTCTGACCGCGTGGCGGTGTTCAATAATGGCCGTATCGAGCAAATCGATACACCACGCGAGCTTTACCTGCGCCCGCGCACGCCGTTTGTCGCCGGGTTTGTCGGCACCTCAAATGTGTTTGATGCGAAGCTTTCGGAAAAACTCTGCGGCATGAACGGGGTTTACTCGCTGCGACCGGAACATATTCGCCTGAATACGCCAGGGGAGATCGAGGCCAGCGCGGTGGTGCAGGCGGTGCAATATCAGGGCGCAGCTACCCGCTTTGAACTGGCGCTGCCGCACGGAGAAAAACTGTTAGTCAGCCAGGCGAACCTCTCCGATGCGTTACTGCCGGAAACGCTGGCACCGGGCCAATCGGTGCGGGTTTCCTGGTCGCGCGAGGCGATGGTGCCGTTACAGGGAGCGGGGTGAAAGGGTGATGAGTATTGCGCAACGCTCGCCGCGCCGCGGCAATCTTAGCGCCATCTTCTGGCGCAAACCGGTGTACGGGCTGCTTTTGCTGCTGCTCGGCCCGCTGATGTGGTTTGGCATTGTCTATTTAGGTTCACTGCTCACGTTGTTATGGCAGGGGTTTTACACCTTCGATGACTTCACCATGTCGGTCACGCCGGATTTAACGTTCGCCAATCTGCTGGCGCTGTTTAATCCGGCCAATTACGACATCATTCTTCGTACCCTGCTGATGGCGCTATGTGTGACGGTAGCGAGCGCCATTCTCGCTTTTCCGATGGCGTGGTATATGGCGCGTTATGCGCAGGGCAAATGGAAAGCCTTCTTTTATATCGCAGTGATGTTGCCGATGTGGGCGAGCTACATCGTTAAAGCCTACGCCTGGACGTTGCTGCTGGCGAAAGATGGCGTGGCGCAGTGGTTTTTAAGCCATCTTGGGCTGGAGCCGCTACTTGCTGCGTTTTTGACGCTACCCGCCGTGGGCGGCAATACGCTCTCCACTTCAGGATTGGGCCGTTTTCTGGTGTTCGTCTATATCTGGCTGCCGTTTATGATTTTGCCGGTTCAGGCGGCGCTCGAACGCTTACCCCCGTCGCTGCTGCAAGCTTCAGCCGATTTAGGCGCCCATCCGCGTCAGACCTTCCGTTATGTGGTGTTACCGCTGGCGGTACCGGGCGTGGCGGCCGGTTCGATATTTACCTTTTCGCTGACGCTGGGAGATTTTATCGTGCCGCAGTTAGTTGGCCCGCCGGGCTATTTCATCGGCAATATGGTTTATTCGCAGCAAGGGGCGATTGGTAATATGCCGATGGCCGCCGCGTTTACCCTTGTCCCGATGGTGTTGATAGCCCTTTATCTGGCGTTTGTGAAACGCCTGGGAGCGTTTGATGCACTCTGAACGCGCACCGTTTTTGCTCAAAGTCGCCACCTGGGGCGGCGTCATCTTTCTGCACTTTCCGCTTTTGATCATCGCCATCTATGCTTTCAATACTGAGGATGCCGCGTTCAGCTTCCCGCCGCAGGGCTTCACGCTGCGCTGGTTTAGCGTGGCGGCGGCGAGGGGAGATATTCTCGATGCGGTGACACTGTCACTGCAAATCGCGGCGCTGGCGACGGCAATTGCCCTGGTTCTTGGCACACTTGCTGCAATGGCCTTATGGCGCAGCGAATTTTTCGGTAAAAACGCCATTTCCTTGCTGCTGCTGTTACCGATTGCTTTACCGGGAATTATCACCGGGCTTGCGCTGTTGACCGCGTTTAAAACGGTCAATCTGGAGCCGGGCTTTTTCACCATCGTCGTGGGGCATGCCACGTTCTGCGTCGTGGTGGTGTTTAACAACGTGATTGCCAGGTTTCGGCGAACCTCCTGGAGCCTGGTCGAAGCATCAATGGATTTGGGCGCGAACGGCTGGCAAACCTTCCGTTATGTGGTGTTACCCAATCTGGGTTCGGCGCTCCTGGCGGGTGGCATGCTGGCGTTTGCGTTGTCATTTGACGAAATCATTGTCACCACGTTTACCGCAGGTCACGAGCGTACGCTGCCGCTGTGGTTGCTCAACCAGTTGGGGCGTCCGCGCGATGTGCCCGTCACTAACGTTGTGGCGTTGCTGGTAATGCTGGTGACGATGATTCCGATTCTGGGGGCCTGGTGGCTGACCCGTGATACCGACACGATTGCCGGAACCGGCAAATAACTGACCATGCTAAAAGGACTGAACTATGCAACATCAACTGCTTATCAATGGAGTACAGGTTAACGGCGAAGGCGAGAAGCAGCCCGTTTATAACCCGGCTACCGGTGACGTGTTGCTGGAGATCGCCGAAGCGTCTGCCGCGCAAGTCGACGCCGCCGTGCAGGCTGCCGATCGCGCGTTTGCCAGCTGGGGACAAACGACGCCTAAGGCGCGCGCCGAATGCCTGCTGCAACTGGCGCAGGTGATTGAGGATAATGCGGAAACTTTCGCCCGGCTGGAATCCCTCAATTGCGGTAAGCCTCTGCACTGTGTCCTGAATGACGAAATTCCGGCGGTAGTGGATGTGTTCCGCTTCTTCGCTGGCGCAGCGCGTTGCCTGAATGGACTGGCGGCGGGCGAGTATCTGGAAGGGCACACGTCGATGATCCGCCGCGATCCGCTGGGCGTAGTCGCCTCGATTGCGCCGTGGAACTACCCGCTGATGATGGCGGCCTGGAAGCTCGGCCCGGCTCTGGCGGCGGGTAACTGCGTGGTGATCAAACCGTCGGAAATTACGCCTCTCACCGCGTTAAAACTGGCGGAACTGGCGAAAGATATCTTCCCGGCGGGTGTGCTGAATGTGTTGTTCGGGCGCGGCAGCACCGTGGGCGATCCGCTGACCGGCCATGAAAAAGTGCGCATGGTTTCCCTGACAGGCTCGATTGCCACGGGTGAACACATTATTGGTCATACTGCCTCGTCGATTAAGCGCACCCATATGGAACTCGGCGGCAAAGCGCCGGTGATCGTCTTTGACGACGCGGATCTCGATGCGGTGGTGGAAGGTGTGCGTACCTTCGGTTTTTACAATGCCGGGCAGGATTGCACTGCCGCGTGCCGTATCTACGCGCAAAAAGGTATTTACGACGCACTGGTAGAAAAACTGGGTGCGGCGGTCGCCAGCCTGAAAATGGGCGCGCCGGACGATGAATCGACAGAGCTTGGGCCGCTCAGTTCCGCAGCGCATCTGGCGCGAGTTAGCAAGGCAGTCGATGAAGCCAAAGCGCTCAGCCATATTCGTGTGGTGACCGGTGGTCAAAGGCATGAAGGCGCAGGCTATTATTACCCGCCAACGCTGCTGGCAGGCGCAAAACAGGAGGACGCGATTGTACAGCGGGAAGTATTTGGCCCGGTGGTGAGCGTCACGGTGTTTGATGATGAGGAGCAGGTGTTGAGCTGGGCCAACGATTCGCAATATGGCCTGGCGTCATCGGTGTGGACCAGGGATGTGGGGCGCGCGCATCGCCTGAGTGCGCGTCTGCAGTATGGCTGCACCTGGGTAAATACGCATTTTATGCTGGTGAGTGAAATGCCGCACGGCGGGCAGAAACTCTCAGGTTATGGCAAAGATATGTCGCTCTACGGCCTGGAAGATTACACCGTAGTTCGCCATGTGATGATCAAACATTAATCCACAAATAAACGCCACGGACGGCGTTTATCGCGGTTATTTCCTTAGGAAACATGAGGTAAATCGCATAGTAAATTAAGTGTGTTGTTATTAATGAAAAACTGGTTTAATAATAGCCAGCCATCAGCGGAGTGGCGAAATAAAAACATTTAAATAAAACCGCACACAGACATTGGCCCGATTGGTTGTCACATGAATGTCATCAGCGCGAAAAATGGCAGTCATTACCGTGGGCAAGAATGTCTGGCTTTTAAAAAAATCAGGCAAGGAAAAAAGAGTAATGAGTAAAATCGTAGTCGTGCTCGTACCAGGGGGCGCGTCTGAATTTTTGACCGTTGAAGATGGCGAAACCTCGGTACAATGGGCGATAGCGGGGCTCGATGGCGGGGCGGCAAGTGCCAGCATGCCTATCGAAACCTACTATTGCGAAGGTGAAGAGTTTTATTTTGCCCGCGTTGAAAGTCTCGCGGGTAATGAAACGGCACCCTCCATGCTGAATTAAAAAATAAGGGCTCATCAGAGCCCTTATTTATTTAACAATGCAATTAATTTGCAGGCTTACCTTTTCAGGAATACCTCATTTTCACGCGGTGCCCAATCTTTCTCTGAAAAATCATATGTCGAGAAGGGCTCATCTTTTACGCCCTGCGAACGCAGAACGGCGCGCACTTCCGCCGGCAGCGTTTCATCGCGGAATAATTCCGCCAGCACGAACATGGCATCAATAAACGAGAGTTGTTTTACTTCAAAGGGTTTCCAGCCGGTGCGTTTAAATATTAAATGATAAAGCGCCTCTTCACCCGCAAGCGGAACGAAGCTGCTGGCGTACTTTTCCCGGTGGCGAGAGAGCAACACTTCAAGGACGAATATCTGCGCGATGCGCTGCCGGGCCGCATTGCCCCGGGCGGTATCAGTGGTCATATCGACGTGCGTTATGTCATTGTTTTCACGCACCCGAACTTCTATGGCTTGCCACAGGTCGTCATATTTCTGCATAACCTTACCTTGTTTCATCTGATGTCTGCCTTGCCGGTAGACAATATCAGAGATGATCGCGGCTCGCCAAACTTCCCGACATTATTAGCGGCCGCAATAACACATCAGTTAATCCTTAAGTTAAATTACTGGATATATCGTTTCATTGTCCTTCGTCTACCACGCTGATGCGATGCCATGCGTTTGCAAACAGGAGACACAGGGCACCCCGGATTAGCCTTGTTTTATTATTACTGCCCTCATCGTCAGCCATAAAGTGGCAATATGTAACTCAGCAAGCGTTGCCAGATACCGCAATTTATTTGCATTAACATCGTCCCCAAACGCATTGAAGCATCTTGCAAATACTGCTTTGCCCATAATGGTGAAAGCGGTCAGATTTTTTTATTGTCTGGCGACACGAAAAAAATCAGTGGCTAAATCAGAAAGAGAATGAATACCATCAGCAATCAACCCCTGCGATCCTGATAATATGCAAATAAGCATCCGCATAAGCGGTGAAAGAAAATTAATGTCAGCGCCGGCAGATGTTTTTGTGTACGGGCTGAACGTTACTGACACCCATTATCATTACGCATATGGCTGCCACGCGAAATAAAAAACAGATTTGGGATTATACTCAGGTGATCTTAATGTGGTGTTAAGGCTGAGAGAATAAATTATCGGCTAACGCAGCTTTTTAATATCAGTAATGTATGAATTATTAATTATTGATTAACAGGAAAACCGCACAATGCATCTGGAACGACACAGTATCGGAACAGTGGGATGGTTAAGGGCGGCAGTGCTGGGGGCAAATGACGGTATCGTGTCAACGGCGAGTCTCGTGCTCGGTATTGCCTCGGCGGGCACTCCATCATCAGGTATTTTGTTGGCAGGGATTGCCGGGCTTGTCGCGGGCGCAATGTCGATGGCAACCGGAGAATATGTCTCCGTTTCCTCCCAGACGGATACAGAAAACGCAGCTCTCGCTCAGGAGAAAAGGGAGCTGGTTGACGATTATGAGGGCGAAGTGCTGGAGCTGACTTCGTTGTACATTCAGCGGGGTCTGGAGCCTCTTCTTGCTCATCAGGTTGCACAGCAGCTTATGGCAAAGGATGCGCTGGACGCGCATGCCCGTGAGGAGCTGGGACTGACGGAAACCAATTCGGCACAACCTCTGCAAGCGGCCATTTTCTCGGCGCTGAGTTTTTCTGCGGGCGCGGTGTTGCCGTTGATTGTTGCATGGCTGGCGCCCGCAACACTGGTTTTTCCCTTCGTCATCCTTTCCACACTCTTTTCACTCACTCTCCTTGGCTATATCTCATCGATTGTGGGCAAAGCATCACCACTGAAAGCGATACTCAGAATCACTTTCTGGAGTGCCATGGCAATGGCTGTATCAATGGGCGCAGGCACACTTGCCGGCCATGTACTGGCTTAGAAGATCGTTTAATTCTCAGGAAAGATAAGAAATGAAAAAATATTCGGGTAGTCAGATAGCGTTACACTGGCTGGTTTTATTACTGATTGCGATAACGTACGCAGCGATGGAATTTAAGGGTATTTTCCCTAAAGAGTCTGCAGGGCGTTACTGGATGGCTATTACGCATTACACGTGTGGCGTTTCTGTATTTATTCTGATGCTGGTCAGAATGATATTCCGGTTTGTTACGCCGGAGCCACCGGTTATCCCACCTTTACCGCAATGGCAGAAACTCAGCGCCACTGTTGTTCATTTTATTTTATATGCGCTTTTTATCGTACTTCCTCTTCTTGGTGTAGTTTCGCTCTATTTTGGGCAGAAAGAGTGGGTTTTCCTGTTTATTACTATGCCCGTAGCGGCCGTTAAAAATACCTTTTTACAACACAGCCTGAAGGAAATTCACGAACTACTGGCTAACACCGGTTATTTCATCATTGGTATACATGCCGCGGCAGCCCTGATGCATCACTATATCTGGCGGGATAACACGTTAAAAAGAATGATGCCTGGGAAATTCAGGGATTAAGCAGGCGTCACGAAACTTTTTATTTGAGCAGACCCGAACGCTGGTGACACGCTATGCTGTTCAGCGCTTATCTGCGGCAGAGCAGGGTCTGCAATATCCTTCACTGGCGTCGCCAGATCGCTGGCTCGGCAGCTTTGCAGAAACTTGCAATGAGCGCTGGGTTGTTTCGTCCGGGACAACCCGGCAGTGTCTACCGCCTTAATACAGGCAAGATTTACCATGCTTCTCTTTTTCTTCATACCGTCATGTCGCAAGCGATTGCCAGCGCGCTTTGCCCCGAAACGTTTTGTCACTGACAAAATCAGCATTCTGTTCAGCAAATTACACGATTGTGGCGCAGCGGCGTGAAGCGTATTGGCAGGTCGAAGGCCGAGACAGTGCTTACTGCTTCTTTCGAACTATCAGCCTGTTAAATCAAAGCTCGCCGCTACACCTTTCGTGGTAATCCTTATTCGACTTGATATATATCAATAAAAAGAGCATATTGCGTTCGTTTTGTTATTTCTGGGTTAATGTTTGTTATGTCGTTATACCAAAAAATGTTGGTTTTCTACTTTGTCATGGCGCTGATTTGCGCGCTGATAACCTGGTTTCTTTCTCACGATCGTAAACGTATTCGCCTGCTGAGCGCGTTTTTAGTGGGGTCGACATGGCCCATGAGCTTCCCGGTTGCGCTGTTATTTTCCATATTCTAAATTTTGCCAGCAAAGCGTGACGGCGAAAGCGATAACGCCTTGAAAATTAGTGCAACATGTTAGGCGGATGTTTTACCTAAGGACAGGAGACAGACGTTGGAACTCTACACCAAACTGCTTATTTTCTACGTTGTCATGGCGGTGTTATGTGCCGTGGCAACCTGGTTTCTCGTCAAAGATAGCCGCAAAATCCGCCTGCTTAGCGCTTTGTTAGTCGGTGCGACCTGGCCCATCAGTTTTCCCGTCGCGTTACTTTTTTCTCTCTTTTAATCGTGTCCTTGCCATAATGCTGTGATACTGTATATAAAAACAGTATTGCAGCAGAGAGGGCAGGTATGAACAGTCTCTATTCACTCCACGCGCAGGCGCAGGTGCGCTGGCACGCGTTACCGGGCAAAGGCGATCCGGTGGTTTTTATTCATGGTCTGGGTTGCGCGTCTTCGTACGAATACCCGCGCATCGTCGCCGATCCGGCGTTTGCTGGCAGGTGCGCCATTCTTATCGATTTGCCGGGCTACGGTTACAGTGAACGTCCGGCGAGCTTCTCTTATCGCACCAGCGATCAGGCGCAAGTGGTGATTGAACTGCTGGATCATCTTGGGCTCGACGCATTCTGGTTATACGGCCACAGCATGGGCGGCAGTATCGCCATTGAAGTCGCTTCGCGTATCCCGCAGCGTGTCAACGCGCTGGCGGTATCTGAACCTAATTTTCACGCCGGTGGCGGGGCGTTTAGCCGCATTATCGCGGCCCAGGATGAGGCCGATTTTGTCACCTGCGGCTACGCGGCGATGCTGGCGCAGGAAAAAACCGCCTGGGCCGGAAGCCTGCAAAGCAGCGCGCCCTGGGCAGTATGGCGCGGCGCGAAAAGCCTGGTTGATGGTATTGAGCCGTCATGGATGTCGTTATTTGCCCGGTTTCCGCGCCCCAAAACGCTGATTTTTGGCGAGCTGTCACTACCGGATAACGATGCCGACAGTGTGCTGCAACAAGGGATTGAGCTGCGCATTATTCCGCGAGCGGGTCATTCAATGTCTGACGAACAGCCAGCCTTACTGGCACAGTCATTAGCGGCATTTATTGCGGAATATGAGTAAAAAGAAACCCGGCACATTTGCATGGCCGGGTGATTTTCAGGGAAGCAGGGATTTGAGTTTTTTACGCGCCGCCGGGCTGATATCCAGCGGATGGCTGTAACCAATGTTTTCGATAGCCCGGTGGTACAACGCCACCAGCCAGTCATAAACATAGCGGGTGGCGGCGTGTACCGGCTGTTCGCTCAGACGGGTTAACCGCGCCTGGGTAGCGCCATCCGTACCGCTGGAAAAAATGGTACTGCCTTTGTTGACACGGCTTTCCGGGCGATCCGCTTGTGCGATCTCCGCATAACCCAGCCAGGCGACAAAGTTACCAATCGCGGCGTACAGTTGCGCGGCACATGCGGTATCGCGCTGCATAATTTTTTGCAACTGATCGGGTAAATTCAGCCGGTAGCTGCTGACGATAACAATCTCCGCCATCTGGCGCAGCGTGGCAGGGCTGAGCCCCAGACGCGCGGCATTATCATCGTTGCGGCTCCACTGGCGAACATGGTTGACCCACAAGGCATGCGCCTGCTGACCGATATCTTTCGACACCGCCTGCGGTTCGCTGCTTTCTGCGGATTCAGCAAACAGATCGATAGATTCATTAAACAAGCCGCTGACTTTCTCTTCGCGCGGCTGCTGAACTTTCCACAGCGTATCGAACTGCTGCATATCCGGCTGTAAACCTTCCAGTAATTCACCGTGGCGTGAAGCCTGGCCTTGCAGTTCACGCACCACGGACTCCGCGCTCGCGCGTTGCGCCGCCGCGTCTTTCGCGGCGGTGGCAAGCCAGGGTTGCAGCAGATCGCGAAGGGCGCGCTGATGGCGCTCAGTCAGCGCTTTCAGACGCTGCTGACGCAGGCCAGGCGCTGTCGCCTGCACCAGCCACTCCAGCAGACGCTGCAGACTGCTGGCATCCAGCGCCTGCAACGTTCCCCAGTGCTGACCCGGTTTACCGATGAGCTGTTGTACGGCTTCGTCCAGATTCTGTGCCAGCGTAAAGCGCGCATCCTGCGGCGTAATCGCCCAGACCAGCCCCGGCAGCGCCGTTTCCTGACCGGATTGTGTCTCCTTGACCCAGTTTAATAATGCGCGCGCAGTGGCTGCGGTTGCTGAGCGCTCCAGCGTCGCATTGCAAATCATCAACACATCCGGTTGCAGGCGCTGGCGGTAACTTTCCAGCAACCAGCGGCATTTGCTACGCCACAACGGCTGGCCATCCTGTGGGCCAGGTGTCGGAATATCGAGAATATCCACGGTCGTTAACACCGCGTTTTCCACCGGCAACACCAGTTCGCGCGTAATCAGCGCAAGGGTGGCCAGCGGAATACTGACCGCATTGTGCAACTGCTCGTTTGACCACGGGTGAACCACCACTTCGTCATGGATCTCATCGCTACCGGGTTCCGAGGGTGTTAAGAAACCGTCGGTTGGCAGGGCAAAGGTATCCACCAGAATACTGAGCGGCGCCGCCAGTTCCTGCGCGTTCCCGGTCTGGTGAAGGGTGTGCGCCAGCGACAACCACTGCTGCGTGAGTTCCTGCTGCTCGCCCCATAACAGCGACCAGGCGCTGGCACGGGCGCTGAGATCGAGGGAAGGCAACAGGCAGGCAAACTGATACCACAGCGCATCATCCATCTGTTGCTGCGACGAAGGCACTGCCGCGCGCCAGAAGCGGGCAATCGCGCCGATATCTTCCGCCGTGATCCCCGGCACTGCATTCGGCTGGCGCAGTGAGCGCCATTTCGCGACGCGGTCTTCGATCACCGATTTATCAACGGCGCGCAATTCCGGCTGCTGAACGGCATGAGCAATAAAGATCTGCACCAGCTCGGCTTCGCTGATAATGCGCAGGCACAGCGGGAAACCCTCATCCATCGGCGCGAGATGCTGGCTAAAGCGCAGCGCCATGCTGGTCAGGGCATGGCCGGGATTGATATGGGTGAAGTAATCCAGTGTTTTTTCGCCGGGACGCACATTAAGCCGCCCGTTACCGCTGCCGCACAGGGCTGTCAGCAGATGCGCTTTGGCCGCTTGTGAATGACCATACAACCCAACGGTGCAGGGCGCGTCAACCGCTTCACGCAGCGCGCTTTCCTCGGCGGCGGCAGTCGTCAGACGCGACAGCAGCGCGTCGGCATCATCATCCAGTAAAGGTGCGTGCTGGCGGTTTTCGTTGATCCATGTCGCCAGTGCCTGGGTGGTTTTTACGCTCGCACTCATTTCAGATACACACTCCCGCTGTCGATCCAGTAATGGCTGCCGCTATGGCGGCGATCGGCCAGCGTATTCAGTTTAAAAGTTAACGCGTCTGCGGCGACCGGCGTACCGTCCTGGAGCCAGGCCTCACTCAAGGTGAACGATTCGGGCCCGTGCTGTTTATTGCCGCCGCTGAATTGCAAACGGACATTCAGCACGCCGTCGCCCGCGATGGTTTTCGCCAGTTCCTGCGAGTTGATACTCAGCGTGTAGAGCGGCGTAGCTGGCCAGCGGGCGTTCGCGAGCTGGCGGAAACCGAGCGTAACATTGCCGCGCAGCGGGAAGTGTAAACGCGCGTCCAGTTTTGCGCCGGGTTTATCAAGGTCGATATCGTGATACCAGATATTCTCATCGCGCAAGGTATTGACGACGTTATCCAGCACACCGAGATAGCGCACGGTGGAATAGGCACCGATGTCCGCCGCTTTAAAGTTAAAACGCGGCAGACGCAAATCGAGCGCCAGGCTGCACAGCATCGCGCCAACGGCGGCGGTTGATTTCGGGTTGCCGATCTTACCCTGCTGGCTGAACGGATACCACTCATGTACGCGGTATTTATCAAGCCAGATCATGCGGTTAACCGGCACGGGTTGCAGGTGGCGAATCAGCGCCTGCACGCCGGGTAAGCAGCCAGGACGGCCGGTGATCAGCAGCACATCGCAGCAGTAGTGGCTGATGGCTTCGCAAACCGCATGCAGCGGGGCGGTCAGGGTAAATTGTCCGGCCAGCATCGCATCCTGCAACTCGCGGAAATTGACCTGCAGCGGGACAGCCAGCACATCGAATTCCGCTGAACCGGACGGCAGCGCATGATCGATCGCCTGCTTCAGGTAGTTCATGACATTGCGCGTCGGCAATTGCGTGAGCAGTTCGCCGAAGGTTGCATGCAATCCGGCGAGCGGATCGTTAATGTCGCTCTCTTCCCACGCGGCAAGAATGGCGTGACCAATCGGCATAAACAGTTGCAGCGTCGTCTGCTGGCGCAGTACGGCCTGAGTATCAATACGCCCGGAATCGCCAAACAGCGTCGCCATGATCGCCGCGGCATCGGTAATGCCCGCTTTCTGCATCTGCGTTTGCAGCGCCGGCAGCACACAGCGCTGAATGATATCCAGCAGAATGTCATCCCCGGCGACTTTAAACCCTTCGCGGAACAGCAGTTGCGGGGTGATTTTGACGTTACTGCCGGTGCCATCATCCAGTTGATAATGGGTAATCGCCATATCTGTCGTGCCACCGCCGATATCGACGGAGGCCACGCGCAGCGAACGGCCTTTTACCGCGCCAGGTGCTTCTTCGCGATCCGGGCGGGCAAGCGAGGCGAAAAACGTTTCAGTTTGCCCGGCAAAACGGGAAATCGCTTCGTTATACAGCCATACCAGTTGGCCACAGCTGGCTTCGTCCCACTCCATCTGAATGTGCGGTACGGGCACCACGCTTTTTTCCTGCTGTTTGCGGTTAGCAAAGTCTTCATCCTGCGGATGCCAGCCCATGGCTTTCCATACCAGCGCGATAGCCTCAAACATGCGGCGACGGAAAATTTCACGCTCCTGCTTCGGCATCGCCGAGGGCAGGGTAAGAATAATGGTGCGCAACTGGCGCGGTGACGCCGGAAAACCCAAACGCAGACGCGTGGCAACACTGTTGATCTGCCCGAGCGCCTGCGACAGCAATTCACACAGCATGTGAGTCATCAGCGTGCTGCGGCTGTACTGGGGGGAGAAGACCGGTAAACGCTCATCAAGCGGCAGACTATACAGCGGCTGGCCTTCGTCGTTCATCAGGTTCATTAACGGGAAGGCGGTCGCCAGCGGTTCGCGCTGGGTTTTGCTGTTCATCTGGCTAAAGCGCCAGTCCTGCAATACCGGTGTTTCGTCCCACAGATAGCGGCGCGGGCTGGAGATACCGCTATTGCCTTCAGTACCGAGGCGCTGCGTTGCCAGTTTGCGGGCTTCATCGCCCACGCGGACAATCGAAGGCCAAATAAAGGCGTCTTCGCGACCGCTCTCGACCGAGAAGTGCTGTTTGCCGAAGCGCGCTTCAGAAAACTCGAGACGGCTGGTAAACAGCGGCTCATTGAGGTACTGAGGCTCACTGAGCGAACGCACCTGCAATTCCGCCGTCTGGCGCAACCCATCGTTGGCATCGCCGTGATCTTCAATGATCACGCCGCAGGTGTGGGTGTTGCCGACATCCAGAATCAGATCGACCGGGATCGCCGGGGTGCTCAGCGTGTGCGTGACGATTTTGACTTCCGGCACCTGCAATTGCATGCCGAGCAGGCTCATCAGATTCAGCCAGTGCGCCTGGTATTCAAAACCGCGCAATGCCTGGTTAATTTCGCGCTCACTGCGGGTTTCGTGTTGCGTAATAAATTGCAAAAACGCTTCGCGCAACCAGCCATCAACCCAGGTTTGATCGAGGAAATCCGCCACTTCGTCGTCACGCCAGGCCAGTGAGAACCGCGTACCATTGAGAATATCGTTTTCCTGCGGCGCCAGTGCGGCAGGCGAGTTGCCGTTAATCTGGCTGTCGAGCGCCAGCGCCACGCGGTGGGTATTTCCGGCGCTGTCCGGTTCGCTGAGCTTGCGGATCTGCACGCGTGCCCAGTTATCCGGACCTTCAACGAAAGTACGGGGCGGGTTGAAACGCAGGAACGGGATCGGCAGCCAGATACCATCAAGGATCGACAACGAATATTGCAGCGAATGTGTGCTTTCGGGTTTTACCACTTCCGGCTGACCGCCGTCGCGGTTCGGCAACGTATAACGCTCGTTGACCAGATCGAAATCCAGACGCAGCAGCGGGCCATTGGCGGTTTTACGCACAAATCGACCGCTATTGGCGGAATCCTGGGGTGTCAGGCCAAAATCAAGAAACTGCACGCCGCTATTGGCAATCAGCGTCACGCTCTGTTTGTAGTCGCAAAGATTAACCAGCATAAACTCAGTCACCTGTTTTTCTGAACGTCACCGGAACGGTGGTGTTGGCGTCAAAACGCGCGCTGCATTCCGCGACGTCATTGCTGCTTGCTTTACAGGAAATTTCCGGCATCGGGTAACGCGTCCCGTCGCTGCAACGTGCGTTGCTGCGGCTCTTAATCAGCAGTTCGCCGGTTTCATGCAGGCCGGAGAACAGATCGGCGCGACAGGTCACATTTTTACCCATAACAATACGCGCCGTCCCTTTATTGTTCTGGATCTGGTAACGCACGGCAGGGGCTTTGCCAGTGACCGGATCTTTCACATCCATCGCCACACGCCAGTTACCGTTAAGGAATTTGGTGGAGCCAATTTTCACTTCTAACGCATCCATCACCAGTACATCTTTCGGGATAGAGGCGATAACCACCGTCCCTTTGTCAACCGGTTTGACTTCCGGTGTTTTGACCGCAGGCGCAACAATTTCAGCCTGATGCAGCGGCAATTTCCCCGCCAGTTCAGGCAGCGGCTCGGCTTGCATCGGCGGCGGCGCAATAGCGACCGGCTCCGCTTTTGGTTCGGCGGGGGCAGGGGCAGGCGCTTGTTGTTGCTGATTAAGCACCAGCGGCACGGCAATTGCCGCCGCGACTGCCGCAGCAACGGGCAACGCCCAAAGACCGTAGCGGCGGCGTTTTTTTACCACCGGTGCAGGTTCAGGCTGAGGAGCGGGTTCAGGGGCAACCACCGGTGCTGCTTCCTGCACGGGAGGTGCGGCTACGGGCTGCGGTTTGATTTCCGCTTGCGGCGTGAGTAACGGCGCATCTGCCTGGCTGAATGTCACCTCGACAGCGGGCTCTTCTTCCGGCTCTGGCTCCGGTTCGATAATAATTTCAGGGATTTCTGGTTCCGGCTCTTGCAGGCACTCGAGCACATTTTCGCGGGCGCTTTCATTGAGATTCACAAAGCCCCAGAAGGTGATGACCGGTTTGCCATCAACAAGGAAAACATGGTTTTCGCCGGGGAATTGCAGCGCTTTTTCCAGCAGCGAGCCAAACAGTTGCTGCGCGGTTTTCGGTGATTGCAGGCATTTGCGGCTCAGCGCGGCGGCGCTGTCCAGCGTGCTCTCAAGGTAACGCAGCGCACGGGCGCGCGCCTCGGGTTCAGCCGCTTTCCATGACTGGGCGCGACCATCAATGGGCGAATACCAGTCGACACGATCCCCTTCATCATTGACCTGGGGTATTGCCAGGCAATCTACCAGCGCCTGCTGCTTACGCAGACGCAGTGCTTCACGAATTTGCAATGCCGAATCGAATACGGCCTGACCGCCGCCGCCAACGGCCTGGAAATCATCCAAATCGCCGCTACGCAAGAGAGTTTTTGCCACGTTTTCATCCCATAGACTTCTTCACGCGTCTACTATACGCAAACTTCTTACCAGTAAAAGGCAGAAGAAAGCGCAAAACCATTGAATTCTCGACGCATTGAGCGCGTCGAACACGCTTGACGGCACGAAATTTATTTAACGCAAATTTATTCATTAATAATGGTGGATATTTCAGCAAAAACAAATGCTTTAGAATAACCTGATGCGGAATCATTATTTGCCAGTTCTCATCTGCTGTGCTGAGATTAATGCTCCATATAAAAAAAGAAGGCTCCTGATAATGTCCACGGGAAAAACGCTGCTCGCCCTTGCGCTGAGCACACTGTTACCGGCAAGTGCCGCATGGGCGGCGTCCAACGATACAATCATTTACTGCTCCGAAGCGTCACCGGAATCCTTCAACCCGCAAATTGCCAGCTCCGGGCCGACATTTGTTGCCAGCTCGCAGGTGCTTTATAACCGCCTGGTCACCTTTGATCCGGTGAAAAACACACCGGTGCCGTCGCTGGCGACCGACTGGAAAGTCTCTGAAGACGGTAAAACCTGGACCTTTACGCTGCGCCAGGGCGTTAAATTTAACAGCAATAAATATTTCAAACCGACGCGCGACTTTAACGCCGATGACGTCGTCTTCTCTGTGATGCGCCAGATGGATCCGAAACATCCTTATCATAATGTTTCGCAAGGTAATTACGAATACTTCACCGATGTCGGCCTTGATAAGCTGATCAAAGAAGTGAAAAAAATCGATGATAACCATGTTCAGTTTGTACTGAATGAGCCTAATGCCGCGTTTCTTGCCGACTGGGGCATGGATTTCGCCTCGATTCTCTCTGCGGAATACGCGGATGCGATGCTGAAAAAAGGCACGCCGGAAAACGTCGATAACTGGCCAATCGGCACTGGCCCGTACGCCTTGCAGCAGTACAAAACCGACGCGCAAATCCGTTATATCGCCAACCCAAATTACTGGGAGGGTGAAGTGCCTACCAAACATCTGATCTTCTCTATTACGCCGGATGTGCAAACCCGTCTGGCGAAGCTGCAAACCAATGAATGCCAGATTATTCCCGCCCCGGCACCGGTGCAGTTTGATCAGATCAAAAACAATAAAGACTTAACGCTGCATACCATTGATGCGCTGAATGTGGGCTACCTCGCGTTTAACACCGAGAAAAAGCCGTTTGATAATGTGCTGGTGCGCCAGGCGCTGAACTATGCGACCGACAAACAAGCTATCGTCAATGCGGTGTTCCTCGGCTCCGGTACGGTGGCAAAATCACCGCTGCCGCCGAACATGCTCGGGTTTAATAAAGATCTGAAGGATTACAGCTACGATCCTGAAAAAGCCAAAGCACTGCTCAAGCAGGCCGGGCTGGAAAAGGGCTTTGAAGCCACGCTGTGGTCGATGCCGGTGCAGCGTCCGTATAACCCGAATTCGCGGCGCATCGCCGAGATGATTCAGGCGGACTGGGCGAAAGTTGGCGTGAAGGCGAAGATCGTCTCGTACGAGTGGGGTGAATATCTGGCCGGGATGCGCAAAGGGGAACACGATACCGCGCTGTTCGGCTGGATGTCGGATAACGGCGACCCGGACAACTTTGCTGATGTGCTGCTCGGTTGCAACAGCATCAAAACCGGCTCCAACGCCGCCCGCTGGTGCGATAAGGGGTATGATGCCCTGGTGCAGAAAGCCAAAGTCACTGCCGCTCCTGCCGAGCGCGCCAAACTTTACAGCCAGGCACAGGAGATTTTCTACCAGCAGGCACCGTGGATCGCGCTGGCTAACGGCAAAACGTTTTACGCTACCCGCAGTAATGTCAGCGGTTATACCGTCAGCCTGATGGGCAGCGATTTTTCTAAAGCGAAGCTGAATTAAAGGAGAGGCTATGTCACATCTGGATGAGGTTATCGCACGTGTCGACGCGGCTATCGAACAGGGCGTTATTATCGGGATGAATGCGTTACTGGTCGAACTCAGCGATGATGCGGCACTGAGCCGGGATGAACGCTACACCCAGCAACAGCGCCTGCGTCAGGCAATTGCGCACCATGGTCGGCAGCACAAAGAAGATATGGAAGCGCGACGCGAACAGCTCACCAAAGGTGGCGAGATACTGTAATTAAAACTGGCGTCTGGCTACCAGCCAGGCGCCAATCACCAGCAGCACCGCGCCGCATACCGGGCCAATCAGCGCTTTCAGCGCCACGCCCTGGCTTCTCACCACATCCATCACCAGACCACCGATAAGCTGGCTTGCCACCAGTACCGCAATGGTGGTTGCCGCACCGACATATTGATAACCGCTGATACTGGCAAAGACAAAAAACGACCCCAGCAGACCGGGAATAAGCGTCCACCATTTCACACTGGCGTACAACTCCTGAAACCCGGCGACCCCGTGTTTGATCAGCAAAATAGAGACAAACAGCACAATGCCGACCAGCGAATTCAGCAGCATGGCGATAAGGATCGTCGAGGCCGACTGGGTAATGCGCACCATTAAGGTGTTTTGCACCACCAGGCCAATACCGGCAGCAATCAAAAAGGTGAGGGTGAGCGACTGATTCATGCAATGGCGTCCGGTTCGGTGCGGTCATCGAGTTGCAGTTGCATAAACGTCAAATCCAGCCAGCGGCCAAACTTCGTGCCGACCTGCGGCATTTGCCCGGTAATCACAAACCCAAGTTTGCTGTGCAAATGAATCGAGCCGTGATTCTGCGCTTCGATACCCGCGACCATCACATGTTTACCGATGCGTTTGGCTTCCTCAATTAAGCGCTCCATCAGTGCCAGGCCGATGCCTTTGCCCTGGTGTTCCGGATGAACATAAACCGAGTGCTCAACCGTGTGGCGAAAACCGTCAAAAGCGCGCCAGTCGCCAAACGAGGCATAGCCGGTAATTGCGCCGTTTTCTTCGCTGACCAGCACCGGATAGCCGAGCGCGCCGCGTGCTTCAAACCAGGCGATACGGTTGTCGACATCGACCGTCTGGTCATTCCAGATGGCTGCGGTATTAACCACTGCATGGTTGTAAATGGCGGCGATAGCCGCGCAATCTTCTTTCCCGGCGTAACGAATATTCATGGTTGAACCTCAAATTTGTACACTATAGTATTACGTTATGAATACTATCTCAGACAATATAAATCAACGGATCAGTGCGCGAATTCGCGTTGAACGTGAATCACGTAGCTGGTCGCTGAGCGAACTGGCGGAGCGCGCCGGGGTGTCGCGGGCGATGATCCACAAAATTGAACGCGGCGAAAGTAGCCCGACGGCGGCGTTGCTGGCACGGCTTTCCGGCGCGTTTGGCATCAGTATGTCAACGCTGATTGCACGTGCGGAAATGCAGGAAGGTAAACTGCTGCGCCACGCCGATCAGCCCGTCTGGCGCGATCCGCAGAGCCACTATCTGCGCCGTCATGTTTCACCGCGCAGCGATTTGCCTATCGACCTGGTGCAAATCGAGCTGCCTGCCGGGAGCGATATTCCGATGCCTGCGTCCGCCTATGCGCTGGCGCGCCAGCTTATCTGGTTACAGGAGGGGGAACTGGTGTTCGTTGAAGGCGACACGCGCCACGAGATGCATGCCGGAGATTGTCTGGAGCTCGGCCCGCCAAATGATTGCCGCTTTATCAATGAAAGTGACACGCCTTGCCGTTATCTGGTGGTACGGCTAAATCCTTCCAGCTCGTAATGTAAACGCGCTCCTGGCCGTCAGGGACTAGTATCAATAGTTAGTCTGACACGTACAGGAGCGAACAATGAAACAAGATCCTCACCGCAACCGCCGCTGGGTACTGGCTTCCCGCCCGCACGGTGCGCCCGTCGCAGAGAATTTCCGCCTTGAAGAAGACGCTCTCGCCACGCCAGGCGAAGGGCAGGTATTGCTGCGCACGGTTTTCCTCTCGTTAGACCCCTATATGCGCGGGCGGATGAGCGATGCGCCGTCGTATTCGCCGCCGGTGAAAATTGGTGAAGTGATGTGCGGCGGCACCGTTAGCCGCGTGGTGAAATCGCAACATCCGGATTTCGCAGAAGGTGACTGGGTGCTGGGCTACAGCGGCTGGCAGGATTACGACATTTCGGGCGGCGAAGGCCTGGTCAAACTGGGAGACAACCCGCCGCACCCGTCGTGGTCGCTCGGCATTCTTGGTATGCCAGGGTTTACCGCCTATATGGGATTGCTGGATATCGGCCAGCCGAAATCCGGTGAAACGTTAGTTGTTGCCGCCGCAACCGGTCCGGTAGGCGCCACGGTGGGGCAAATCGGTAAAATTAAAGGGTGCCGCGTGGTCGGCGTGGCCGGTGGCAGCGAGAAATGCCGGCATGCGGTTGACGTGCTGGGGTTCGATCACTGCATTGATCATCACGCAGAGGATTTTGCCGAACAGCTGGCTGCGGCCTGTCCGCAGGGGATCGATATCTATTTCGAAAATGTCGGCGGAAAAGTATTTGATGCGGTGCTGCCGTTATTAAATACCTCCGCGCGAATTCCGCTTTGTGGGTTAGTCAGCGGCTATAACGCCACCGATCTTCCGGCCGGTCCGGATCGTATTCCGTTATTAATGGCAACCCTGCTGAAAAAACGAATCCGTTTGCAGGGCTTTATTATTGGCCAGGATTACGGGCACCGTATTCATGAATTTCAGCAAGAAATGGAACAATGGATACGACAGGAAATAATTCAGTACCGTGAGCAATTGATCGAAGGGCTGGAAAATGCGCCAAACGCTTTTATCGGCCTGCTTGAAGGGAAAAATTTCGGTAAAGTCGTAGTGCAAATCGGGCCTCTCAGCTAAAAGAATGATGGCGGTGAAAAACCGCCATCAGAAATCGTGCAAATTTTTGAGAAACGTCTTTAATTAGATAAGCATAAGGAACTGATGACCTTGTGAAGGCGGTTCCTGGTAGTTGTGCATAATAAATACAAATTGCTTTAACTTTTACGCGACCATCCAAGACCAGGCATGTGTATATAATATATTCATTGACACAAATTACGGACACGCTACCAGGCTGAGAATAAATAAGAAATTATACGGGATACAAACATGCTTGATTTGGAAAAAGCGCAGCGGACCAGTCTCACCATGCAAGTTGAGGCGAGTCTTAAAAGTGCGCTTATTATTGGTGCGCTTAAACCGGGCGCGCGGCTCATCACAAAGGAAATAGCAGATCAATTAGGCACCAGTATTACACCGGTGCGGGAAGCGTTACTGCGGTTGGTCTCCGCAGGTGCGCTGCATGCCACGCCGGCGCAGGCTTTTCTGGTTCCGGAAGTCAGCCTTGATCGCTATAACGAAATTAACCAGATTCGTAAAAATCTTGAGGGCATGGCCGCACGCGCTGCCAGCCAGCATATGACGAAGGAGAAAATTCGTGAGTTGCGTATCCTGGCGGCGAATTTTCATGAAGCAATGAAAAGCGGTAACACGGAGCAGGGACTGCAGGCTAACCGCGTGTTTCGCTTTAGTGTTTACAACCATGCCGGGATGCCGACGCTAACCGCATTGATTGAGCAGTTATGGGTTCGTATTGGGCCTTGTTATAATTATCTTTATCCAAATTCTGAGGATTTAACGCGCGTCGAAAATTACAGTGATTTGTTGACCGCGTTAGAAGAGGGAGACGCTTTCGCTAGCGAACGCGCGTTATGGCGTGCGATTGATGAGGGCGCAAACATCGTTCACAAACAATTCTATCGATAAGTTATAATTCAACAACATAATCCTTTCTCTCTATATTGATGCTCCCCGGCAAAAATTTGCGAATGGGGCGCATCAATATCACGTTTTTCACTGATAAGACCAGCTCATACCTGAACTCCCTGGTTTCATTGCCGATAACAATGTGTGCGTGCAGTTGTTGGGCGCTAACATTGGGGTTTAGCAAGGAGTCCGGAATGTCATTTAGCCAGCGGTTAAGCAACATAAAAATTAGTAGGAAGCTGTCAGTCGGTTTTGGATTAGTTCTCTTTCTGGTTGCTATTGCCACCGTCCTGAGCGTATTGCGCTTCAAAGAAATACGCGACGTCTACGAAAAAACCAATCTTATGTACAACATCAACATTGAAGTATTTCAGGCCAAAATTAACCGTCTGAAATACTTCTATGGCGATGATAAATCAGGGCAGGTGATGGCCAACTATGTGCGTCACGCTTCCGAGCTGACTGCCAGCGCCGACGATATGTCCTGGTCTGCAAATGAAAAACAAATTATTAACGATGTCGCCCGCCACCTGGAACAGTTCCAGAGCGCGATTGGCGAGATGCAAAAAGCCACTGGTGACATCAAAACCGTGCGCGATTCGCTCGATAAACTGGCCGCACAAGATCTCTCGGCGCGCTATACCACGCTGGTGCGCACACCGGTGGCCGACCCGGCGCTGATGGCGCAAATTTACGAACAGTTATTTGCGATCAGCACGGTGCGCGACGCCGCACTGGTGGTGCGTTACAGCCCGGGTAAAGAGTCGAAAGAGGCGCTGGATGCCCGTTTTGGCGCAACGCAAAAGAGCGTTCAGGCACTGGCAAGCCAGTTACCGGGTGAGCTGCAATCACCGTTGCAATCCCTGTGGGATGACACGGTGAAATACCGCGATTTAAGCCTCAACTATCTCAGCGCTTTCCAGGCATTAAAAGCCGCGGAAGATAAAGTAAAAGTGGGTGGGGACGAGAGCAGCGCCTCGCTCAAACAGATCATTACGCTGGTGAAAGCGCACAACGATGAACTGGCGTACACCTCGAGCACCATTGCGTCGATTATCGGTGTGATCGCTATCCTGCTCGGTGTGATTGTCTCCTGGTGGGTTATCCGCCAGATTACGCGTCCTATCGATCGCAACCTGGCGCTGGCAGAACGTATCGCCAGTGGCGATCTCAGCTCACAAATTCGTGCGCAGAGCACCGATGAGCTGGGGCAATTAACCGGTGCGATGGGCCGGATGAACGACACACTGCGCGATATGATTTTTGAAGTGCGCAACAGCGTGAGCCAGGTTTCGCGTGCAGCGACGGAGATTGCCGAAGGCAATACCGATCTCTCTTCCCGCACCGAGCAGCAGGCAGCGGCGGTGGTTGAAACCGCGGCCAGTATGGAAGAGTTGACCGCCACGGTGAAAAACAACGCCGATAACGCGCGCAATGCCAGCAGCCTGGCCGCTCAGGCGTCGAAAACCGCCAGCGAAGGCGGCACGGTGATGCGCGAAGTGGTGAACACCATGGGCGATATTCATAACAGTTCGAACAAAATTGCCGATATTACTGCTGTGATTAACAGCATCGCCTTCCAGACTAACATTCTGGCACTGAACGCCGCCGTAGAAGCGGCACGCGCCGGTGAACAGGGCCGTGGCTTTGCGGTAGTCGCCAGCGAAGTGCGCAGCCTGTCGCAACGCAGCTCGCAGGCTGCAAAAGATATTGAACAGCTGATTAGCGAATCTGTATCACGCATTAATGTCGGTAGCGAACTGGTGGCGAAAGCCGGTGAAACCATGGATCAGGTGGTGCAGTCTGTCACTCGTGTTAACGATATCATGGGCGAAATCTCTTCCGCTTCCGAAGAGCAGAGCCGCGGTATTGAGCAAATCGCGCGCGCGGTGGGTGAGCTGGATAGCACCACGCAGCAGAACGCCTCGCTGGTGAGCGAATCCTCATCGGCGGCGGGTTCGCTGGAAGAGCAGGCACGTTTGCTGGAAGAACTGGTCGCTACGTTCCGTCTCGATCAGAATGGCGCAAAACCGGTCGCCAAAACAGATAAACCGACCGCCAGGCCCGCTGTGAAGCAGAACGTCGAACCGCGTGAAACCGCCACGAGCGATGAGGGCTGGACTACGTTTTAACTTTTGATACGCGCATCAGTAGCAGCCCGGAAGCGCGATGCAACCGGGCTTTTTTATGGGAAACGGCGGTATGAAATACCCTCTGGTAAAACAACTAAAACAGCACGATACGTTGCGCCAAAGCTTTATTGATTTAGCCGTAGATACATTCGATTTATCCTTCGAGGCATGGTATCAGGCGGGATTCTGGACGGAAAACTACATTCCCTACGCGCTGGTTGATGACAACCAGGTTATCGCCAATGCCTCGGTTAACGTTATCGATACACGCTGGATGGGCGCCGAAAAACGCTATATCCAGATAGGCACGGTAATGACCGATAAGCGCTATCGCAATAACGGACTCGCCCGTTACCTGCTGACGGAAATCATCCGGGACTGGCAACACCGGGCCGATGCAATCTATTTGTACGCAAACGCCACCGTGCGGGATTTTTATCCGAAGTTTGGCTTTGAGAAAGCGCGGGAATATCAATACACTCTGCGCGCCACGCCGGTGGCGAGTGACTTTCGCCGGCTGGATATGGACGACGACGCCGACAGGCAGCAGTTGCTGCGCTATTACGCGAAATCCAACCCCTTTTCGGCGCTGCCGATGAATAACAACGTAGGGTTGTTGATGTTTTACTGTGCGTCGTATTTAAAAGCGTGCGTCTACTTTTCAGAACAACATCAGGCTATCGCCATTGCCACGCAAAACAGAGGCACGCTGCTGTGCTTCGATATTTTTGCCGAACCGGGCACGACATTAACGCAAATCGTTAATGCATTAGCCAATCAACAAACCCAGCGTGTGGTGTTAGGTTTTACGCCCAACGAATCCCGCGAATGCGAATGCACGTTAATCGACGATGAGGACACGCTGTTTCTGTTCAGCGGCAAAGAGAATGTGTTTCGCGACCATCAGGTGATGTTCCCGTTGTTATCCCACGCCTAGTTGTCACACGCCTAGTTGTCACACGCCTGAGCGTTATCGCTATAAAAAAAAGCCCCTGCTAACAGGGGCTTTTTTATTATTCAAACTGATACGCGACCGATAAGCCGACGCCGTAATTACGCCCCGGGGCCGGTTCGTAATAACGGTCATTGCCTTCGTTAACGATAACGGAACCGACGTATTTGCGATCAAACAGGTTATCGACCCGGCCAAACACGTCCATCATCCAGTTGCCATAGCTGAATTTATAGCCGGTATTCAGCCCGGTGACGGTATAAGAAGGCGCTTTGGCGCTGTTTTCGTCATTGGCCATCAGATCGCTCATATAGCGCACATCTGCGCCCGCGTACCAGCCCTGATCCGGGATCCAGCCCAGCGAGGCAAAGCCCATATTGCGCGCGATACCCGGAATACGGTTGCCATTACATGCACCATCGCATACGTCACTGCGATACGTTGCATCAAGATAGGTCCACGCCAGTTTTGCCCGCCAGTTCCCGGCGAATTGCTGATCGAGGGATAATTCCGCGCCCTGACGACGGGTTTTCCCGGCGTTTTTATAGGTGGTGCGCCCGCCAGTGCTGGTATCGGTCACGATCTCATTATCCGTATCCGTACGGAACAGCGCGGCGGTCAGCAGGCCATTGCCGATACGCGTTTTGCTGCCGATCTCCACGGTGTCGTTAGTTGACGGTTTCAGCGCGAAGTTGAGACCAGTTTTGCCATCCGCGCGGTAGGAGAGTTCATTAATCGTGGGCGTTTCAAAACCGCGACCGGCGGCGGCATACACATTCCAGCCCTCGGTCATGGCATATTTCAGCGACGCGGCAGGCAGCCATTTGTGATAACTGGCTTCGCCGCTGTCATCACCATTTCCCGCCGTAATGTAATGATCGTTGGAATCAAACCAGACGGAGCTGTAGCGCACGCCCGCATCCAGCGACAGCTTATCGGTGAGTTGCCAGGCGGTTTGCAGATACGGATCGACGTTCCACATCAGATTGCGTTCGTTACGGCGCAGACTGCCTTTTTCGCCATACACCGGCGTGGTGCCATCCATCACAAAGTTTTCGTAACCTTTGCGCTCCTCGCTCATGTTTTCGTAGTTCAGACCACCGGTAAAGGTCACCGGTACACCCAGCTCACCACGGTGCGTCCAGCGGGTATCAATACCCTGATAATGGCGCGTTAAATCAATCACGCCGCCCGCGTGGGTGGCGTTGAGCTGAGGGCCGAGCGGAATCGATTGATATTGCGTGGTTTCACGCTCACCGGCGTACATCATCACGCTTAAATCATCCTGGCTGCTCATCTGGCGCTCATAGCGCAGACCCGCCTGGGTTTGCTTAATGGTTTTGCGCGTATCGTATTGCTGCGCCCGCGGTGACTGGCGCGGGTTATCTTTCCACTCGGACTCGGTTAACCCGCCTGCATCGTTGGCTTTAATGTCAACGCTGTTAAAAATCAGGCTCAGTTTGCTGACGTCATCAATGCGCACACCCAGTTTCGCGTTGGCGAGATTTTTCCGCGCGCCGCTGCGATCGCGATAACCCTGGGTGACAAAACGGGTGCTGGACACGGTGTAATCGACATCGCCCGCGTGCGTCCCGTCACCCATTGCGCCGGTGGCTTTCAGCCCGTAGCGCCAGCTACCAAAGCTGCCGTAATAGCTGCTGGCTTCAATGGTTGCCGGTTCACGCCCGGTCTGCGTGGTGACATTCATTACCCCGCCAGATGCGTTGCCATACAGCGCCGAGAACGGGCCGCGCAGCACATCAATGCTCTCCACACTGTTTAAATCGATATTCGAAGTTTGCCCCTGGCCATCCGGCATGGTCGCGGGAATGCCATCCACATACAGGCGAATGCCGCGCACGCCGTAGGTAGAACGCGAACCAAAGCCGCGAATCGACAGTTGCAGATCCTGCGCGTAATTTTGCCGGTTTTGCACTTGTAAACCGGGAACGCTGTTCAGCGATTCCGAGAGATTGACGCGCGGCGCAGCCTGGCGGATGTCGTCGCCTTGCACGACGCTCACGGCGGCGGGGCTGTCCAGTTCGGAAACGGTCTGCGGTGTGGCGCTGACAATCATCGTTTGTTCGTTGTCGGCCGCATAAGCGGACGTGGAGAGCGCAGCCGGTAGCAATAACACCGGCAGGGTGGCCTTTGTGGCGGAAATGATATTCATGACGGAACCAAGTTAAAAGACGAACCAAAAAAAGGAAATACGCCAATATGTTAAAGCGTATGTAAATTATTTGAAAACTTTAAACGCACATTACGTTAACGATGAGTGTAACGGAGGAAACGGGATCCTGCGTCGCGACGATTAACACTCCACTTTCCTGTCATTAATGATTACTATTCTCAACTACAACAATAAGCGAAACTGCCGTTTCGTGCACTGGACGCATGTGAAAACGTAACCATTAAGTTGAATAAAGGGAGTCGTCATGTCTTTACGCCAATTATGCTCACCGCGCTTGCGCCGTACGTTGGTTCTGGGATCGTTACTGCTGGCGGGTTCATTTAACACCCACGCCGCAGAGGAGATGCTGCGCAAAGCCGTCGGCAAAGGTGCCTATGAAATGGCCATCAGCCAGCAGGAAAACGCGCTGTGGCTGGCCACTGCGCAAAGCCGCAAAACGGATAAAGGCGGGGTGATTTACCGTCTTGATCCGGCCTCACTTGCCATTACGCAAGCTATTCACAGCGACGTAAAACCCTTCGGCGCAACGCTTAATCACCGCACGCAGACGCTGTGGTTCGGCAACACCACAGACGGTTGCGTAACGGCGGTAGACGCTAAAACCGGCGTCATTAAAGGCCGCGTGGTGCTGGAGGCGCGTAAACGTTCGGAAACGGTGCGCCCGCTCAGCCCGCGCGAGCTGGCGGTGGATGAAGAGACCAATACCGTTTACATCACCGGCGTCGGGAAAGAGAGTGCGATATGGGTGGTGGATGGTGCTGCGCTGAAGCTGAAAACGACCATTACCAGTACGGGAACATACAGCACCGGCCTTGCCATCGATACTGCGGCAAAACGTCTCTACACCACCAATGCCGACGGTGAGCTAATTACTATTGATACCCGCAACAATCGCATCCTTGAACGCAAAAAATTGCAGGATGACGGCAAAGAGCACTTCTATCTCAACCTGAGCCTCGATACCGCCGGTCATCGCGCGTTTATCACCGACTCAAAAGCGCCGGAAGTGCTGGTTGTTGATACCCGTAACGGCAAGGTAGTGGAGAAAATCGCGGTACCAGAATCACTGGCGGTGCTGTTTAATCCGGCGCGCAATGAAGTCTACGTGACGCACCGCGAGGCGGGGAAAGTGAGCGTTATCGACGCCAAAACCTATAGCGTAGTGAAAACCTTCGCCACGCCAACCCATCCGAACAGTCTGGCGCTTTCAGCGGATGGCAACACGCTGTACGTCAGCGTGAAACAGGCTTCAACGCGCGAAAAAGAGGCCACGCAGCCAGATGATGTGATTCGTATTGCGCTGTAATCGTTTGGTATCTTAAGCTCTCTGCGGGGAGCTTTTTCTTTTACAGCAAGGAAATACCATGCGCAGTACATTGCTTGCCACGGTCGTGACCGCTCTTTTGCTGGCGCTTTTTCTCTTTTTCCGCCTGAGCGAATTTGACGTTCCCGATGCGGGCGGGCAACAAACCCTGCGCATCACCCACGGTAGCGATTCACTGGCTGGAACATTGATCCTGCCCGCAGGTGTCTCGTCGCCGCCGGTGGCGCTGCTGGTTCATGGCGATGGCGCGCAGGATCGCTGGTCGGATGGTGGCTATCTGCCGCTGGTTAACCATCTTGTCTCGCAGGGAATTGCGGTCTTTTCGTGGGATAAACCCGGTGTTGGTGAGAGCACAGGAAACTGGCTGGCGCAAACCATGGACGATCGCGCGCTGGAAGCCGCTTTAATACTGCAACAATTGCGACAGCAACCGGCGCTGGCGCACAGCCGGTTAGGTTTTGTTGGCTTTTCTCAGGCGGGCTGGGTGGTTCCGCAGGCCAGCCAGTTGGCGCAGGCCGATTTTGCCGTTCTGGTGGGTCCGGCAATAAACTGGCGTAACCAGGGGGCATATTATTTGCGCCAGCGTTTGCAGCTTGCCGGTCAACCTGCGAATGAAATTACCCGGGCGGTGGCGAACGATACCGCCGCGTTTGATGCGCACTATACGCAAGAAATCACGTCCCGCCCGTGTGCCGCAGCCTGTACGCGCGACGACTTTGAACGCCGTAACGCGCTTGCCGATGCGCGTGTTGCCATTGGCAGCATGCAAACGCCGGTCATGGTGTTGATGGGGCAAGACGATCGCAATGTTGATTCAAAGGAAACGCTGGCTGTCTGGCGGGCGCGGTTACCGCTGAAAACGCCACAATGCCTTCGGCTGATCCCGGCGGCCACGCACGGGCTGCTCAACAGCCGCTGGTACGATTATCAATTAGCGTCCCAGTGGCCAGCGTGGAAACAAGGGGTATTTCTGTTATCAGGGCGCAAGGCGTATGCAGCCGGCGCGCTGGACATGATTTCAGGCTGGATACGCAATGGCGCGTGTCCCGATTAACAACATTCCCAAGGGGATAAGATGGCTATCGATAGAATGGACTGGCACTACGGCGGGCAATATCCGGACGAGCTGCCGATGGAGAACGCCGGTACCCATATCGGCTTTTACCTGACGTGGATTATCGACAACCAGCTCGAAGGGGAGTTTCACCGGGAAGAGTCTGCTGATGAGCTGGCCGCGGTGCGCAACCGCGCGATCACGGGTCGCGATTTTCTCATCAATATGTGTGATGAAAAATTCTGGAAAGAGGATTTAAACGCAGAGGGTCAGGCTTTCACTGATTATTACTACACCACTGAGACGGCAGGGTATTTTGACGATTACGAGCGCGTGCTGGCGACAGGGCTGCCAACGATCTACCACGTGGCTAATACCCAGGAAAACTATGCGTTGATTGCACCGCAGAT
Source organism: Enterobacter sp. R4-368 (assembly GCF_000410515.1). NCBI lineage: Bacteria > Pseudomonadati > Pseudomonadota > Gammaproteobacteria > Enterobacterales > Enterobacteriaceae > Enterobacter > Enterobacter sp. R4-368. Next base: position 413,100 of record NC_021500.1, read on the forward strand.
TACTGCCGCCTGGCAACGTTTTAAACACGCGCAGGCGTAACTTTCGCGCCAACAAAAAAGCCGCAACGTTTCCGCTGCGGCTTTTTGCTTTTATGACGTGTTACGAACGTGTCTTCTGTGCAGAATCCGGGTGAACCGGCGCGGTGCTATGGATCTCATTAACGCGCTTACGCACGCCAAACCAGCCCGCAACCAACAACACCGCGATCAGCGGAATAGAACCGATGGTGTACGTGCCGTTCGGATAATCGAACGCCATCAGCACCAGCACGCTAAGCAGGAACAGCAGCGTCAGCCATGAGGTCACCGGTGCCCCAGGCATTTTAAAGCTGACATCCGCCGCTTTGCCTTCGTGGATAGCTTTGCGCAGACGCATCTGGCACACCACGATAAAGCCCCAGGAAGCAATAATCCCCAGCGAGGCAACGTTAAGCACGATTTCAAACACCTGCGATGGCACCAGGTAGTTCAGGAAAACGCCAACGATATAGACGCAAATGGTCGCCAGAATGCCCGCGTAAGGTACGTGGTGGCGGCTCATTTTCGACATAAATTTCGGTGCGGAACCGCCCATCGACATCGAGCGCAGAATACGCCCCGTGCTGTAAAGCCCGGAGTTGAGGCTGGAGAGCGCGGCAGTCAGCACCACCATATTCATAATGTCGCCGATATACGGCACGCCCAGTTTGGAGAAGAAGGTGACAAACGGGCTTTGCCCCGCCTGATAAGCATTCCACGGCAGCAACAGAACCAGCAGCACCACGGAGCCGACATAGAACAGACCGATACGCCAGATAACGCTGTTAATGGCTTTCGGTACCATGGTCTGCGGATCTTTACATTCGCCCGCCGCCGTACCAACCAGTTCAATAGAGGCGAATGCGAACACCACGCCTTGCACCAGCACCAGTGCCGGTAACAGGCCGTGCGGGAAGAAACCGCCGTTATCGGTGATCAAATGGAAGCCAGTCGCGCCGCCATCGAGCGGTTTACCACTGCCGAGGAAAATCGTCCCGACGACCAGGAACACCACAATCGCCAGCACTTTGACCAGCGCAAACCAGAACTCCATCTCTGCGAACCACTTCACGCCGATCATGTTCATGGTGCCGACAATCGCCAGCGCGCCAAGAGCGAACACCCATTGCGGCACATCGCCAAACGCGCCCCAGTAATGCATATAAAGCGCAACGGCGGTGATATCCACGATACCGGTCATCGCCCAGTTGATGAAATACATCCAGCCGGCGACATACGCGGCTTTTTCGCCAAGGAACTCACGCGCATAAGAGACGAAGCTGCCGCTGGAAGGGCGGTGTAATACCAGTTCGCCCAGCGCGCGCAGAATGAAGAAGGAGAAAATACCACATACCAGATAAACGATAGCCAGCGACGGCCCCGCCATCTGCAGTCGGGCACCTGCGCCCAGAAATAAACCCGTACCGATTGCGCCGCCGATAGCAATCATTTGCACCTGGCGGTTACCCATCGCGCGGTTGTAGCCCTCTTCGTGAGAATTGAGCCAGCGTCGTTTCGCGGCGTGATGATCCGTGACGTTGTTGTCTGTTTTCATTGCGTTACCTGTTTACCTGTCTGAACCTTGCGGAATTCCTCAACCCGGCAGGCAGAAAACCAATCGATTGCCTGACGCGGGAAAATGTTCTGTCTTTCCAGTGTTTCTTCGTATGGATAAGACCAAACATGGCGCAGCATCGTAACCGCAATCGATATACGACGCAAAACATACCAGTGCCATCGCAGCCGACTATTAGCGGAAATTGTGAGGTTGGCAGGGACAAGCAGTGCAAATGATTCAACTTGCTGAAAAATGCAACAGAAAAAACCACCATCAGCAATACGAATATGTAACAAATTTGCAAACAAATTGCCGAATTGTCTTTCGCACAGAAAGTAAGTGCAGCGCCGGGGAACAACGTCTTTGCAAATTTTTTGCTTATTTAATGTAAATTAATTGTTTCACAGCATGCGCGCGTCGCCCTATTAATGGGGTTATCTTCTCTAACGCGAGTCTATTGCATGTCTTATCGCCTGAGTTTGCTGGATAAAAGCCCCATCGCGGAGCACGAAACCGCACAGGACGCCCTGGCCCGCACGCTGCAACTGGCGCAGCAGGCGGAAAACTGGGGCTATCACCGCTTCTGGATTGCCGAACATCACAACACCACCCAGCTGGCCAGCCCGTCGCCGGAGCTGGTTATCGCCTGGATACTGGGTCAAACGCGGCGAATTCGCGTCGGTTCCGGCGGGGTGATGCTGCAACATTACAGCCCGTTCAAAGTCGCAGAAAACTTCAACCTGCTGGCCACGCTTGCGCCGGGCCGCGTTGATCTTGGCGTTGGCAAAGCCCCCGGAGGCTTGCCGCTCTCCACCCGCGCACTGCAGCAAGGAATAAACAGCGCCGAAAAGGGCAGTTTTGCCGATCAACTCGCGCAGCTGGATAACTGGTTATCCCTGGCAAAAGACGACCACGCGGAAGAAACCGTGCTGGCAACGCCGTTACCCCCGCAGCGTGCAGACAGTTTTCTGCTCGGCGCAAGCCTCGAAAGCGCGGCGCTTGCGGCAAAGCTGGACTGGAATTTCGTTTTTGCCGCCCATCTCAACGGGGACAAAGCCCTTTTGCGTGACGTTGTCACGCAGTGGCAGCAGCAGAGCCAGCGCGACACGCTGGTTGCCGTGCAGGTGATCGTCGCGGAAACCGAAGCCCAGGCGAATGTGCTGGCGCAACAGGTTGAAGTCTGGGGCGTTGAGCTGGCAAACGGCCAGCGGGTGAGCGTCGCCAGCGAGGCGCAAGGTCAGGCGTTTGCCCGCCAGGCAGGCAGCCCGGCAGTGCGCATCGCAAAACGCGAACCGTCACTGATCGCCGGCACGCCACAGCAGGTTCTGGCGGGGCTGGATCATCTGCACCAGCAGTTCGCCATTGATGAATTTATTATCGATACGCCGATCAGCGAAGGCAGCGCGCGGCTGACCTCCATATTGCGGCTGGCGCAGGCCCACGCCAACACCAAAGCAACGCAGGAGGTGGCGGGATGAGCTTTGCGGAACAACTGATCGACTGGCGACGCGAGTTACACCAGCACCCGGAGTTGTCGTTGCAGGAGTTTGAAACCACCCGGCGCATTCGCCACTGGCTGGAGAGCGCCGGGCTGAGATTGCTGCCGTTAAGCCTGCCGACAGGCGTGGTTGCGGAAGTAGGCAGCGGTGAAAAAGTGATCGCCCTGCGTGCCGATATCGATGCCTTACCGATAGAAGAAGCGGTCGACGTGCCGTTTGCCTCGCGCAACCCTGGCGTGATGCACGCCTGCGGGCATGATATTCACTCCAGCGTCATGCTCGGCGCGGCGCTGCTGCTGAAACAGAAAGAGCCGCAACTGCCGGGCAGAGTACGCATTCTGTTCCAGCCCGCGGAAGAAAATTTTGGCGGCGCGAAACGGCTGATCGACGCCGGCGCACTGGACAACGTTAGCGCCATCTTTGGCATGCATAACGAACCTGGCTTACCGGTCGGATCGTTTGCCACGCGCGGCGGCGCGTTTTACGCCAATGTGGATCGCTTTTCGCTGACCGTCACCGGCAAAGGCGCGCACGCCGCACGCCCGCACGAAGGTAACGACGCCATTTTGCTCGCCAGCCAGCTGGTGGTCGCGCTGCAAAGCATTGCCAGCCGTAACGTCAATACGCTGGAGTCGGTGGTGCTGAGCGTCACCCGCATTCAGGGGGGCAATACGTGGAATGTGCTGCCGGAACATGTCGAGCTGGAAGGCACGTTGCGCACTCACCAGGCGGCGGTGCGCGACACGGTGAAACGCCGCGTCGACGATATTGCCGCCGGTCTGGCGCAGGCGTTTGACGCCAATATCACGGTGCGCTGGTTTGCAGGACCTGCCGCGCTGGTCAATCACGATCGCTGGGCCACGTTCGCCCGCGATGTCGCCGACTGGCACGGTTACCAGACACAGGAGGCGGATCTGCACATGGGGGGCGAGGATTTCGCCGTCTATTTGCAGCATATTCCCGGCGCGTTTGTCAGCATCGGTAGCGACAGCGATTACGGCCTGCACCACCCGGCGTTTAACCCCGATGAAGCATTAATCGAAGAGGCGGCGCGTTATTTCGCGCTGCTGGCAGAAAAAGCACTGCTGCAATCCTGATGTGAAATTTGTCTGCCTGGGGCGCACGCTCCGGGCCACCTGTTGCCTGAATATGAGGATCGTTTATGTCTACAGCACGACAACTGCGGCTTGGCACCATATTACATGGCGCGTCGGGAAATATGTCCGCGTGGCGACATCCGGCGGCGCTCGCCGATGCCAGCATTAATTTTGGCTTCGTGCAGGAAACCGCGCGTATTGCCGAACAGGGGAAACTGGACTTTCTCTTTGTCGCCGACGGCTTATATATCAACGAAAAATCGATCCCGCATTTTTTAAACCGTTTTGAACCCATTACAGTTTTATCCGCGCTCGCCAGCGTGACCTCGCACCTCGGTCTGGTGGGCACACTTTCCACCTCCTACAGCGAGCCATTTACCGTCGCGCGCCAGTTCGCAAGCCTTGATCATCTGAGCAACGGGCGCGCGGGCTGGAACGTGGTGACTTCGCCGCTGGAAGGCTCGGCGAAAAACTTCTCCCGCGCGCAGCACCCGGATCACGCCTTACGTTACCGCATTGCCGATGAATATCTCGATGTGGTGAAAGGGTTATGGAACTCCTGGGAAGAGGACGCGTTTGTGCGCAATAAAGCCACCGGACAATTCTTTGACGCCACTAAATTACACCCGCTGAATCACCACGGTGATTTTTTCCAGGTTGCCGGGCCGCTTAATATTGGCCGCACACCGCAGGGGCGACCGATTATTTTCCAGGCCGGTGCTTCAGACGATGGAAAACAACTGGCCGCCCGTCACGCCGACGCCATTTTTACGCATCAGGAGACGCTTGATGAAGCTAAAGCGTTTTATCGCGATGTGAAAACTCAGCTGGAAAAATATGGCCGCCGCCATGATGACCTGCATATTTTCCAGGGCGTCAGCGTGATTGTCGGCGACAGCGAAGAAGATGCTGAACAGCAGTACCAGACCACCGCCGCGCTGGTCTCCATTACGGATGCGCTGAACTACCTCGGGCGCTATTTCGAACACCATGACTTCAGCCAGTACCCGCTCGACGAGCCGTTCCCGGATATCGGCGATTTGGGGCAAAACAGTTTTCGCAGCACCACCGATGAGATCAAGCGTAATGCGCGCGAGCGTCAGTTAACGCTGCGCCAGGTGGCGCTGGAGAGCGCCTCGCCGCGCCCACGCTTTTCCGGCACGGCGCAGCAAGTGGCCGATGGCCTGCAACAGTGGTTCGAAAGTTACGCCGCCGACGGCTTTATTATCCAGGGCGGTACGCCGGATACGTTCCCGCGCTTTGTCGAAAAAGTGGTGCCGCTGCTGCAGGCTCGCGGCCTGTTCCGCACGGAATACCCCGGCACGACGCTGCGCGAGAGTTTAGGTTTACCGCTGCCTGTTCATCCGTCCTCACAACAATAAAAGAAGAAAACGCTATGCAGAAAACATCGCTATTGCTGGCGGCAACGCTGGCCCTGACACCACTGGCCTGGGCCGAAGATGTCAATATCAACGGGACGGGCGTAAGCCTGGAAGCCAACAAAACGCCGATCACCACCGCGAAAAACGCGCAAGCCATTGCGCAGTTGCCGAAGGATTACCACTTTGTCGTGCCGGGAAAACTGACCGTCGCCGTGGCAGCGCTCAACTCGCCGCCGCTGACGGTCTTTGCAGATGACAATAAAACTCTGCTCGGCAGCGAAGTGGACATCGCTCGCCTGGTGGCCAGCAGCTTAGGTCTGGAGCTGAACGTGGTGCCGACATCGTGGGAGGACTGGCCGCTCGGCGTCACCTCCGGCAAATATGATGCAGCGATCAGCAATATTACCGTCACCAAGGAGCGCAAAGCGAAGTTCGACTTCGCCACTTACCGCAAGGATTCCCTCGGTTTTTACGTCAAATCCACCAGTCCGCTGACATCGATTGAGAAAGCGGAAGACATTGCCGGGCTGCGCATTATTGTCGGCTCCGGCACGAACCAGGAGGCGATCCTGCTGGCGTGGAACGCAGAAAACGTGAAAAAGGGGCTGAAACCCTTTACGCCGGTCTACACCAAAGATGACGCCGCCCAGACGCTGGCGCTGCAATCTGGTCGCGCCGACGCTTATTTTGGCCCGAACGTCATCGGCGCATGGAAAGCGGCGCTGACCGGCAAAACCAAACTGGTTGGCAGCGTGGACGGCGGCTGGCCGAAAGCGGCGCATATCGCGGTGACCCTGCGTAAAGGCAGCGGGCTGGTTGAACCGGTGCAAACGGCGCTCAATGGCGCGATCAAAACCGGCGACTACGACAAGGTGCTCAATCGCTGGGGCGAGGGCGTCGAGCGTATTCCGGCGTCGGAGGTGAATCCGGCGGGGCTTGGCGATTAAGGAGGCAGTCATGAGTGAACGTTTCCGCGATGTCTCGCCAGACGCACCGGAATTGCAGCCGATTTTAGACGGGCTGTTTGGCGAATACGCTGCACGCTATGGCGACTATTTTTCCCGCAGCGCCGAAGTGGAACTCACCGAGTGGTATTTGGCGCCGCAGGGGCTGTTTATTGTGCTGGAGCGTGAGGGAGAAATTATCGCGACCGGTGCCTACAAACCGTTTGATGCCCATACGGCGGAGATCAAACGCATCTGGACGAAGCATGCACTGCGTAAGCAAGGGCTGGCGGCCAGAATCGTGCAGGAGCTGGAACGGCGCGCGGTACTGGCCGGTTACAGCCACATCTACCTGACCACCGGTTTTCGCCAGCCGGAAGCGGTGCGGCTGTATCTGAGCCAGGGCTATCAGCCGCAGTTTGATATCCATCGCGATCCGGAAGAGTACAGCCAGCCGCCGTTCGACGGTCGGCTGCGCTTTAGCAAAGCGTTGTCGGTTGAGCGTTTAAGCAAAACCGCCTGAGGAGCGACCATGAAGAATACAGAAACCATCAAGGTGGTGCCCGCGCGCTACCCACTGCGTACGGTCGGCGCACTTGTCGCCCTGTTTGTGCTGGCGGCGATTGTTCAGTCCGTGGCTTTTAACCCACGCTGGGAATGGAAAGTGTTTGCCCGTTGGTTTTTCGACCCGGTGATCCTCGAAGGGTTAGGGCAGACGCTGTTGCTGACCTTGCTCGGCACGGCGCTGAGCGTGATTTTCGGCGGTTTACTGGCGCTAGCCAGGCTTTCGTCGTCGTGGCTGCTAAGTAGCCTTGCGTGGAGTTATATCTGGCTGTTTCGCTCGCTGCCGCTGATTGTGGTGCTGATCATTCTTTATAACTTCTCCTATCTGTACGACACCCTATCGCTCGGCATTCCGTTTACCGGCATTGAGTGGGCGAGCTATCAAACCATCAATGTACTGGGGCAGTTTTCCACGGCGGTTGTCGGGTTGACGCTGGTGCAAAGTGCCTATACCGCCGAGATTATTCGCGGCGGCTTTCTTGGGGTCGATCACGGGCAGTACGAAGCGGCGGCCGCGCTGGGGTTACCCGCCTGGCGGCGCACGCTGCGCATTATTCTGCCGCAGGCGCTGCGCACGATTTTACCCTCCGGTTTTAACGAGATAATCAGCCTCGCCAAAGGCACTGCGATGGTTTATGTGCTGGCGATGCCGGAGCTGTTTTACACCATTCAGATGATTTACAACCGCACGCAGGAGGTTATCCCGCTGCTGATGGTTGGCGCAGTGTGGTATCTGGTGATCACCAGCGTGCTGTCGGCCATTCAGTATCTGGTTGAACGCTGGCTGGCGCGCAGCGAACGGCGTTCAGCGATTTCACCCTCGCGGATTCGTTCATATTCCACTGCCCGCGTGGCGCAACCGCAGGAGGCTGTTCATGCCAACCTCTCTTAATGGTCATATTTCGATTACCGGCGTCAGCAAATATTTTGGTCGCCATAAAGCACTGGATGAGGTGTCGCTGGAGATCCCGCCCGGTTCGGTCACGGTGATCCTGGGGCCATCCGGCTCCGGGAAATCGACGCTGCTGCGCACCATTAATCACCTTGAGCGCGTGGATGAAGGGTTTATACGCATTGATGGCGAATACATCGGTTATCGCCTGCACGGCGACAAGCTGTATGAGCTGAAAGAGAAGGAGATTTTGCGCCAGCGCGTTAACGTCGGGTATGTGTTTCAGAATTTCAATTTATTCCCGCACCTGACGGTGCTGGAAAACCTGATTGAAGCGCCGATTGCCCACAAAAAGCTGAGCCGCAAAGAGGCCATCGAACAGGCATACGATCTGCTGGATGTGGTGGGATTGCGTAATAAAGCCGATGCCTGGTCACGCCATCTTTCCGGCGGACAGCAGCAGCGCATCGCCATTGCCCGCGCGCTTTCGCTGCGCCCGCGGGTGATGTTGTTCGATGAGCCGACATCGGCGCTGGATCCGGAACTGGTGGGTGAGGTGCTGGATGTGATCAAAAAGCTGGCGCGCGCCGGTTCCACGCTGGTGGTGGTGACGCATGAAATCGGCTTTGCCCGCGAAGTCGCCGATCAGGTGGTGTTTATGGTCGAGGGCAAAATTGTTGAACAGGGAAGCAGCGACGAGGTGCTGAATCACCCGCAGCATCCGCGTACACGCCAGTTTTTATCGAAGGTCTTATAAGGAGCCACCATGAAACGATTACTGGCGCTGCTGCTGGTCAGCACGGGCAGTTTCGCCGCCGGACAACTGGATTTAAAGGCTAATGAACAGCCGGTTACCGTGCAGCGCAACGCCGCGGCGATTGCGAAAATCCCGGCGAATTATCGCTTTGTCGAACCGGGAACGTTAACCGTGGCGATCTCGGCGCTTAACTCACCGCCACTGGCGCTGGTCGCCAGCGATAATCGCACACGCATCGGCAGCGATCCGGATATCGCCCGTTTACTGGCGCAAAGCCTCGGTTTAAAGCTCAGGCTGGTGCCAACCGCATGGGAAGACTGGCCGCTGGGCATTACTTCCGGGCGTTATGATGTCGCGCTGGTGAATATCGCGGTTACCGAAGCGCGCAAACAGAAGTTTGACTTCGCCACCTACCGCGCGGATTCACTGGCGTTTTCGGTGAAATCCTCCAGCGCAATTCAGGCCATCCGCTCCGCAGGCGATCTCGCCGGGCGTAAAGTGATTGTTGGTTCCGGCACCAATCAGGAGCGTATTTTGCTGCGCTGGAATGAAGAGAACCAGGCCGCCGGTCGCCCGTTAGCGCAGCCGATTTATCTGACTGATGACGCCTCGGGGAATTTGTATATTCAGTCCGGTCGCGCGGATGTGGTGTTTGGCCCGCAGTCCGTCGCAGCCTACAAAGCGGCACTTAACGGCAACACAAAAGTCGTCGGCCTGGGGCCGAAAAAAGCCTGGGTGGCGACCACCACGAAAAAAGGGAACGGCCTGGTGTATGCCTTGCAGGCGGCGCTGGATGGCGCAATCGCGCGCGGTGAATATCAACAGGTGCTGGCGCGCTGGGGAGAGCAGGGGGAAGCGGTTGAACATTCGCAGGTCAACCCGCCGGGGATCACCTACGATTAAACAAAAAACGCTGTTCCGCCGGGAGTACAACTTGCGGAACAGCGTGGCGCATCGGCTCGCCAGTTTCAGGCTGTGGTCGGCGTAAGCGTAATTCGCGCCAGCGAACCAACAATAAACAGGTACGAGAAGAGACCAATCAGCCCCATTGAGCCGACATAGAGGATCGCGTAATCAAAGGAATGGGTATTGGTGAGGATCACGCCAATCACCAGCGGTGTAACAATGCTCGCCAGATTGCCGCACATATTGAATACGCCACCGGCTATTCCCAGCACCTCTTTTGGCGACGTATCGCTGAGCACGCACCAGCCAAGGTTGCCAAACCCTTTGGCGAAGAATGCAACGCTCATGGCGGCAATCACCACCACTTCTGAATCGGTGTAATTGGCGAGCACAATCACGCAGGAGAGCAGCATGCCACAGATAACCGGGAATTTACGCGCGGTAGTCAGGCTGTAACCGCGCGTCAGCAGCCAGTCGGATACCACGCCGCCCAGCAGGCCACCGATAAACCCGGCAATAGCCGGAATGCTGGCGACAAAGCCCACTTTTAAAATCGACATCCCTTTGGCCTGATAAAGGTAGGTGGGAAACCAGGTGAGAAAAAACCAGGTAATTGACGTCACGCAGAACTGACCAATATAAACGCCGATCATCATGCGATTCACGCAGACACTTTTTAGTTGCGCGAAACTGATTTTCGCCGGTCCTTTTTTACTGCCTAATTCCGGCTCGCCGCCGCCATCACGAATATAATCAATCTCCTGCTGGTTAATCTCTTTATGGTATAACGGGTCACGCACTTTAATTAACCAGAATATCCCCAGCACTACGCCAGTCGCGCCAATATAATAGAAAACATAATGCCAACTCAGGGTGTGCAAAATAATCGTCATCAGCGGAGTGATAATACCTAACGAAATATATTGCGCAGCCTGGTAAACCGCCGTGACGAAACCACGCTCTTTATCAGGAAACCACTGCACGCTAAGACGGCTGTTGGCCGGGAAGGCGGGCGCTTCAATGGCCCCCATCATCAGGCGCAGCACAACCAGCACAATAAGCGGGCTGGCATAGAGATAAATCGTACCCTGAAACATCGTGACGATTGACCAGCCAATCAACGCCGCCCCATAAACTAACCGTGAACCATATTTGTCCAGCAGCCAGCCGCCGGGAATTTGCATTACCACATAGGAGATACCAAATACGGAAAATGCGAGACCTAACGCTTCGGGATCAAAACCTAACTCTTTACTCATTATTGGCGCGACAACCGAAAGCGTCGCGCGGTCGGCATAATTAAATACCGTAGCAAGAAATAAAAATAACAGAATGCCGTAACGCACATTGGTGCGTTTAATTATTGTATTCATCACAACTCCTTTAACAGGGTTGAATGTCGGGTGTAGGGTACAAAAAAGACGGAAGGGGCCTCCCGTCCGGAATCGATGATTATGGGCGTTTGCCGAATTCGCAGCTTTGCTGAGTCCAGGCGCGTGCCTGTTCGCTCAGCGTGAAGCCCAGACCGTGGCGGTCGGAGACATACATCCGGCCATCGCGCAGTTCAAGCTGTTCGTTAAACAGCGGATTGAGCCATTCGAAGTGCTCCAGCCACGGCTCCAGCGGGTAGGCGGCAGACAGGTGCAAATGCACTTCCATGGCAAAATGCGGTGCCAGCTTGCGGTTGTGTCTGGCTGCCAGATCCATGATTTTCAGGAACGGCGAGATCCCGCCAACGCGCGGTGCGTCCGGCTGCACAAAATCGCTGGCGTTGCCGAGGATCAGTTGTTCATGTTCACGGAAACTGGTGAGCATCTCGCCGGTGGCGATCGGCGTATCCAGCGCGGCCGCAAGCTGGGCGTGGCCTTCAACGTCGTAGGCATCGAGCGGCTCTTCAATCCAGATAAGGTTAAATTTTTCCATCTGGCGTCCCATACGAATCGCCGTTTCGCGATCCCATTGCTGGTTGGCATCCACCATCAGCGGGAAGTCATCGCCCAGCGCTTCGCGCACGGCGGTGAGACGACGAATGTCCTCTTTGGTGTCCGGCTGGCCGACTTTAATTTTGATACCGCCGATGCCATTTTCACGCGAAATAATGACGTTTTTCAGCACCTGCTCCAGCGGGGTATGCAGAAAACCGCCCGAGGTGTTGTAGCACTGCACCGAGTCGCGGTGCGCGCCGAGCAGCTTCGCCAGCGGTAAACCGGCGCGTTTGGCTTTCATATCCCACAGCGCAATATCGATAGGGGAGATGGCCTGCACCGCCATCCCGCTGCGCCCCACGGAGGCACCCGCCCACAGCAGCCTGGTGTAAATCTTGTCGATATCGTTCGGATCTTCACCGAGCAGGTTATCGGCAATCTCTTTGGCATGGGCGTAAATCCCCTGGCCGCCGGCGCGTTTGGAGTAACTAAAACCGACGCCTTCGAAACCGTCGCGGCTGCGGATTTCGGCAATAATAATCGCCACTTCGGTCAGCGGTTTTTGCCGCCCGGTCAGCACTTTCGCATCACTGACCGGTGTCGCCAGCGGTAAAAAGGCGAGGGAGAGTTTTACCCACTCGATGCGATCGCCGGTTTCAGCAGCGGTTTTGATACCGGACGCGCGGGCGTAGGTTACGGCATCGGAATTAGCACTTACGGTCATGGTTTTGCTCCTGTGAACAACAATAATGTTTGCGCTAACATTTGTAGATCGACGGGAAAATATTCACCAGAAAAAGGAGGGGATTTTGTACAACCGATCACAAACCCGGCGCTAAAAAGGGATGTTATTGCTACCTTAATCACATTTCCCCGTTGGTGAGATCGCCTTACGCAATAAAATGATAGCGATAACATTGACAGGGTGATATGCGAGTTAACTCGCTGATTTATGAGGGCAGACAGGCAATGAAAGAAGAAAGGGGTATAATACAAACACTGAAACTAATCATCGCCAATAACCGTCTGGTTCTCTGTGAGTGAACATGTCGAAAACCGCCCGTCCTGTATTACCGCGCGCGCCCACGCTGGAAGATGTTGCCCGTGCTGCGGGGCTTTCCTCAATGACAGTAAGTCGGGCGCTTAACACGCCGCAACTGGTACGCCCGAAAACGGTGGAAAAAGTGCTCGCCGCCGTTAAAGCAACGGGTTATATCCCGAACGCGCTGGCCGGTGGCCTGGCATCGCGGCGCAGTAAATTGATTGCTGTGGTTGTCCCGCAGATCAACAACAATATGTTTGTCGATACGATTCAGGCCATCAGCGATGAACTGGCGATGCGCGGCTACCATATGCTGCTGTGTGTCGCCGGTTATACCCAGCAAACCGAAGCGGATCTGGTCGCTGCGCTGTTGTCGCGCCGCCCGGATGGCATTGTGCTGACCGGTATTCACCACTCAACCGATTTGAAAAAGGTGATCCTCAACGCCAGTGTGCCGGTAGTGGAAATCTGGGATTTAACGCCCACACCGCTCGATATGCTGGTCGGTTTTTCGCATGAAAAAGTGGGGCAGGCTACCGCAGAGTATCTGTTGCGCAAAGGGTATCGCCGTCCGGGGTTGCTGTGGACGGTGGATAAACGCGCCTCGCAGCGTAAAGCCGGGCTATGTGAAGCGCTGGCGCGTCATGGCATTACCGATCCGCTCAGTGTGGATGTGGCGCTGCCGGCACGATTTACCTCAGGGCGCGAAGGGTTATCACAGTTGCTGGCGCTGGGTGAGTCCGATGTCATTGTTTGCAGCTCCGACACGCTGGCGCAGGGGGCTATTGTCGAGGCGCAGGCGCGTGGCATGCGCGTACCGCAGGATCTGGCGGTCATTGGTTTTGGCGATCTCGATTTCGCCGCCGGGAATAACCCAGCCATCACCACGGTGAGCGTCGACAGGAAAATCATTGGCCAGCGCGCGGCAACCCTGCTGATGGAACGTATCGAAGGAACACGTTCCGGGGAGGAGATCGTGGATATCGGTTTTCACTTTATTGAACGGGAATCAGCGTGATCTCATGAGAATTAACGTTATTGGCACCAGTGGCAGCGGAAAATCGACGCTGGCAAAACGTCTGGCCAGCCAGCTCAATGTGCCTTATATCGAAATGGATCTGCTTTACTGGCGCCCCAACTGGCAGGGGACGCCGGATGAAGAGTTGTATGCGCGCCTGGAAAAATTGCTCGAACAACCCGGCTGGGTGCTTGATGGCAACTATAACCGCAGCCGCGATATTAAATGGCGGCACGTTGATCTGGTGGTATGGGTCGATTACGGATTCTGGCGCACGTTGCGCCAGGTGACGCTGCGCGCTATTGCGCGCGCCAGAAGCCAACAGGAGTTATGGCCGGGAACCGGCAATCGCGAAAGCCTGCGTCGTGTTTTTTTGAGCCGCGAGTCGATCATCCTCTGGTCGTTAAAGACCTGGCGCAAAAACCGCGAACGTTATGCGCAGGATATGGCCGATCCGCGCTATCAGCATCTGCGCTTTGTCCGCCTTACCACGCCGCAACAAGTTGACGAATTTCTCGCCAGTCTGACCTAAGCTTAAGGCTCATCCTGAACATAAGGAGACCTTATGATTACGGTTTATGGTGTTCCCGGCTGGGGATCGGCCATCAGCGAAGTGATGCTGACGCTGGCCGAGATCCCTTATCGCTTCGTCAATGTTGATGGCTTCGACAAACCTGGCCCCCAGCAAGATACCCTGCGCAAATTAAACCCGTTGTGCCAGGTGCCAACGTTGCAACTGGATGATGGCAGCGTGATGACGGAATCCGCTGCCGTGGCGCTGATGATCCTCGACCAGCGCCCGGATTTCGCGCCCGCCGCAGGCACCGCGCAACGCCAGCAGTTCTGGCGGCTGCTGGTATGGCTCGTTGCGAATGTCTATCCCACTTTTACCTACGCCGATTACCCGGAACGCTGGGCAGCGGATGCGCCGGAGCAATTAGTAGAAAATTGCCAGAAGTACCGTAAATCGCTCTATCTGTGGCTCGACACGCAATTGCAGGCAGCACCGTACGCTTTTGGCCAACAACTGACGCTGCTGGATATTTATCTTTGCGTCATACGCACATGGGGGCCGCGTCATGCGTGGTTCGCCGGGCACACGCCAAATATTACCGCCATCGCGGATGCGGTATGTCAGTTACCGCAATTACAGACTGTGCTGCGAAATAATGAAATTATCCGTTAACCGCTTATTTCGGATTATTTTAATATTCTTAGTATCTCGCATAAGTTGAAGCGGTATATAAAAGTGGGGCGAGGAAAAAATAATTTGAAATCGCCCCGTTTATATGAGACAACATTTGGCGAATTTTCGTCGTTGACGCAATATTGCATTTTTATCGCAAAATCGGAATAGTAATTTAACAGGGTGAAAATGATGGAGTATATTCATTCGTATTTGAAAGGTGGTTCATGGTTTACGCTTGGCGACAGCATAACAGAACGGGGATGGTATCAACCTATCGTCGCAGAGAATTTAGGGCTGGCGCAATGGACAAACTACGGAATTGGTGGAACCTGTATCGCACAAAAAAATGAGCAAGATAATTCAGCCATCTGTTTACGTTATAAAACCATGGGGGAAAATCCTGATCTTATTACTATCTGGGGCGGTGGCAACGATTTCGGTTTTAACTTCGGCTCGGAAGGCGGCACTGAAATAGGCGATAAACACGATAAAACGTCACTGACTTTTTATGGCGCAATGGATCTACTGCTTACTGGCGTCATAAAAAAATATCCGTTGGCCAGAGTAGGGTTTGTTGTTACGACACCTGTTTCAATTGCGCGTGGTCATGGACAAAAAAATGCCAAAGGATATTATCTGGCTGATTATTGCAACGTGAGCAGAGAAAAGTGTGAGGAATATTCCATACCTTATCTCGACCTGCAAAAGAACTCCGGCTTCAACGAACTCAATATGGATATTATGACCAGTAATACAGCTGGCGTGATTCCCGATGGTTTGCACCCTTCAAAATTAGGCATGGAAAGGCTGGCGACTAAGATTACGCACTTTATCTTATCGCTGTAGGAGAGGTGGCTATGAGAATTGCAACCATCGACCTTCTCAAGATACTCGCGATCTTTCTTGTCATCCTGGCGCACGTGACGTTGTTTTTTCTGAATCGCGACGAAAGCGATGTCGTGTTGTGCTTTTTCAGACAGGCGGGGCTATCTGGTGTTGCCCTTTTTTTTATCTGTAGCGGCTATTTTTTATTAAATAACAAACACGAAAATCAAGCGAACTATGTTATTACCAAGATTAAAAGCATCGTTGGCGTATTGATTTTCTGGTTACTCTTTTATTACACCTATGACACCTGGTGGATAAGCCGATTTACCGACGTGCCGGAAATAAATCTTCTTAATTACCTGAATGTCAGCAAAGCCACTACAGAAGCAACGCCACTCTGGTTTATATTTGCCATTATTCCGCTTTACATTTTCACGCCTTTAATGCGCCATGCGTTTAAGAAAGAGCGCGCGGGTGAAATTCTGAAAATAGTTGTGTTAATGGTAATTGTCGCCAATCTGACATTAATCAATGTATGGACTGAAGCCAGTTTCCATTTCTCGCTGTTTGCATTTAACTTGCTTATTCCCTTTCAACCCGAAGGGCTGATCTGTTTTTTAATTGGCGGCTATCTCGGACTGGTTAAACCAGCGCTCAGGCCATTCTCCGTGGCGCATATTATGACGTTAATAATGGCGATTGCCGCATTGTTAATATTGGCCTTCATTTCGTCCAGCGCGGGGATCGCCATTTTTTATGGCAAGTTTTATAACTTATTATTACTTATCACATCGGTCGGTTTGTTTTTATTTGTGGTTAACCTGAATATTAACGCCTTGCCGCGCTGGGTGAGTAATGTGAGTGACAGTGTGTTAGGGATCTACCTTGTACATAACATTTTTGTGGTGGAAGTACATAGCGTGTTTATTCATGAAAAGCTGTTAGGAAGCATCCCGGGGGCGAAGAGTTATCTTTATATCATTGCTTACTCCTTGCTGGCTTTTATCCTGGCATATGGCCTCTGTGCGTTGCTGAAAAGATCAAAGATAACTGCCAGAATTGTCACACTTTGATAACCTGAATGCGGCGCAATGAGCAGTAACTTGTGCTACTGTCACTCTCTTTATAAAACAAGGAGTTTGCTATGCCGCACGTTGATATCAAATGTTTTCCCCGCGATCTGACTGAGGAGCAAAAAACCGCACTGGCGAGCGATATCGCTGAGGTAATTATTCGCCATTTGAACAGCAAAGATAGCGCTGTCAGCGTCGCCCTTAACGAAGTCACGCCGGACGACTGGAAAGCGCAGGTGTGGGACACCGACATTGCGCCGCATATCGACACGCTTATCAAGAAGCCTGGCTATTCACTGTAAATTTCCTGTCGCCTGCGCCTGTTGCGCGGGCTTTTTTTTACCAATAAGTAAAAAAAGATCCTATTTTTTTGAACAACCTCCCGGAATATATAATACGCAGCATTCTGATTGTGAATGTAAGCACATCACTTTTTTCATTATTTTCGCTTTCAGAAAATTCATATTTGCGCGTTCTTAAATACAATTCTAGAGTTTTTATTATCTGGCTCGGATTAAAGAACAGAGCAATATAATTTTCACGGAAAGCGCTGGTTGGATTAATTGCGGCAGCAACGCACTAAACAAGGAACGTCATTCATGAAGCCATCTCGTTCTTTCATATTATTATTGCCCTTGTTTGCAGCACTGCCGTTACAGGCCACAGAACCCGCTGCGGAATCACAAAACTGGTATCCCTCTGTTTATGGTGAAAATGACGAAACAGGTGCCGCCAACTTGCTCACGCCTGAGGGTGTTTTACAAGCTATTCGCCTTGTAAAACAGGGCGTTGTGGTGCCGCTGTCGGTAGCGGTTGATAAGAATTTCCCGGCGTTTCAACACTGTTGTTTTCATCTCTACAATATTCAACCCGACCAGCAGGATGGGAATACACATGGCCCGAATACATCCACCTTTCGTAACGAACAGGTTAATACACGGACAGGCGTGGGCATGCTGTTAAATGATATTGGCCATATCGACATTAATAATATCTATTACAACGGTAATAAAGCGGCCGATTTTATCACTATCGATGGGGTTAAAAAATTAGGTATTGAAAAAGTCCCGCCGATGGTAACGCGAGGTGTGGTATTAGATATGACCGCTTTTTATCAACAAAAGATTGTTCCCGGCGGTACAGAGTTTAGCGTCGCGGATATTCAGTCGGTATTAAAAAACCAGGGATTAACCCTCAAGAAGGGCGATATCGTTTTATTCAATACCGGATGGCTGGAACTTGTTGGTAAAGACAATAAACAGTTTCTGGAAAAGGAGCCTGGCATTGGCATGGAAGCAGCAAAATGGCTGGCGGACCAGCAGATCGTCGCGTTTGGCGGTGATACCTGGGCGTCTGAAGTGTATCCAAACCCGGCAACTAAGGAGGAATTCGCGATCAATCACTATCTGTTAGCGAAGCGGGGTATCTACAACCTGGAGTTGATCGATACACGTCCACTGGTCAGCAAGCAAGTTTGGGAATTCTTGTTCGTCCTTGGCCAACCGCTGTACACCGGTTCAACACAGGTCAACATCAACCCTGTGGCGATTTATTAGTGGTTTGTTGTTAGCGCTACCCTGAAGTGGTTTTCATTTTTAGTAAAACATTGTTCTGTGGAGCGGCTCGAATTTCATTTACCGGGTTAATGTTACATAAGCATCTTTGACATGGAGATGATTATGTTCCGGAAACTCAGTTCACTGACATTCGCGCTGCTCCTTTTTTCGCACCCTTCCGTTGCCGCACCAGAGCATTTTCCCGTCTGGCCGCAAGGCGAT
The DNA here is from genome assembly GCF_000410515.1 of Enterobacter sp. R4-368. Classification (NCBI taxonomy): domain Bacteria; kingdom Pseudomonadati; phylum Pseudomonadota; class Gammaproteobacteria; order Enterobacterales; family Enterobacteriaceae; genus Enterobacter; species Enterobacter sp. R4-368. Next base: position 431,570 of record NC_021500.1, read on the forward strand.
GCGCCAGGTGCCAAAAGTAGCCCGGTCAGTTTTGTATTAACCGAGCGCAGTACAGATCCTGCGCTTCCCGACCGCGCCGTAACCGGCATTCGAGCGCCGCAAATCACCGTTTACAAACCGCAAAAACCCAACGGTATCGCCATCCTCGTGATCCCGGGTGGCTCCTATAAACGCGTGGTGCTGGATAAAGAGGGCAGTGATTTAGCCGCGCCATTCAATGCGCGCGGTTACACCTTGTTTGTAATGACCTACCGGATGCCGGAAGATGGTCACGCCGAAGGTTCAAACGCACCGCTGGCGGATGCACAACGTGCTGTGCGCACCTTGCGCGCGCAGGCAGGATCTCGCCATCTCAATGCGAAAAAAATCGGTGTGATGGGTTTCTCCGCAGGTGGGCACGTGGCGGCAAGTCTGGAAACACGCTATGACGAGAAGGTGTACACACCGGTGGACGACATTGATAACCAGCACGCACGGCCAGATTTTGTAGTGCTGGGTTACCCGGTGATTTCAATGGATCAGTCGATTGCCCACCCCGGCTCGCGAAAAGCGCTGATTGGTGAAACGCCAACGGCGGAGCAGATTAAACACTACTCGCCGGAACAGAATGTCACCGCACAAACACCACCAACCTTTTTGCTGCATGCCGTGGACGATCCCTCGGTGCCGGTGGCCAACTCGCTGGTGATGTTCAACGCGCTGCACGCGCATCATGTGCTCACTGAATTACATCTGTTCAGCAAGGGGCAGCATGGGTTTGGCGTACGCGGTGTAAAACACCTGCCGGCAGCGGTCTGGCCAGAACTGGCGATGAACTGGATCGAGGCGCTGCCTGAGTAAATGCTTCGTTATTCGCCAGCGGTAATGCGCTTGCCGCTGGTGACGAACGTGCCGCCGCCAAGATGATGAATGGTGTTAAGCTTATCGTCATCAAAATGCCAGCGCCCGTTGATAAACGCACGTTCATCGGCGGCGGCGGAAACCACTTCGCCAAACAGCGTGTCATATTTTTCCTGCGCGGCGGTCGGCGGGAGCAAACGACACTCCATCCACGCCAGGCATTTCTCTTCGATCACCGGCAGGCCGAGCACCGGCCCGGCAAAAGCGGGAATGCCATAGCAATTAAACTTATCTTCATCGCGACCGGTGACGCTGCCGACCGCGTAACTCCAGTTCGTTGCCGCAACGCCTGGCACCACAATGCCAAACATGCCGCTGTGTTCAATCAACTCGCGTGACCAGGCACTTTTATCCACCACTATCGCAATTCGCGGCGGGGAAAATTCCACCGGCATTGACCACGCCGCCGCCATGATATTGCGCCGGTCGATCTGCTCATCGCGGCTGGTAATCAGAATGGTCGGACCGTGGTTTAGCAGGCGGCTGGCATGTTCTAACGCCACCGGACGGAAATAGCTCATAGCGGTTCCTCTGTGTAAACGTTTCTGCCATTAAATGGCCGAACAGGCGGCAAAATCAAGACGTGGCGCATTATCCGGTGCTTCTGGCCACCACAATCTGGCCGCGGCCTTGCTCTTTCGCCAGGTAGAGCGCCAGGTCGGCTGCCCGGACCAGATTATCCGCGCGCGCGTGGCGCGGCCAGGTCGCCAGCCCAATGGAAACCGATACCGGGCCAATATCCTGTGATTCATACAGCATGTGATGATTGAGGACATTATGCAGCAGCGTCTCAGCCACTTTTTTCGCCTGCACTTCATCCGCACCGGGCAGAACAAGCAGGAACTCTTCGCCGCCATAACGGAACGCAACACTGTTGTCATCCAGCGTTTCAGTGATCAACCGTGACAGCTCACGCAGCACTTTGTCACCCGCGTCGTGGCCGTACTGGTCGTTGAGTTTCTTGAAATAATCCACGTCGACCATCAGACAGCTCAGCGTCGTGCCTTCCACCATCGCCTGGTCGAGCATATTGCGCAGCGTCTCATCCAGACTGTGGCGGTTGAGCAGGCCGGTCAACGAATCATGCATGGCGCGTTCCGTCAGCGTATCGCGCAGGATCTGATTGGCCAGCGCCAGGGCCAGCGTTTCTGCCAGCAGCTCAAGGTAGATATAGGGCGGCTCTTTGCCCGTCGTGTAATTATCGAAAGTGAGCAAACCAATGCTTTTATTCTGCGCATTAAGCGGCACACAAATCGCGCGTGACGCGAGCTCTGGCTTGATATGTTCACAGGGCATATCAACGCCACCTTTGGCGGGACTATGCAACTGCCCGCGTTTCAGTGCCCAGCAATGTTCAGCCGGGAAGGGGGCGTCTTCGCCCGGCGGCAAACCCCAGCGCGCCACGCACTTCATGCGCTTAGTGCGGGGATTAAGTACAAACAACCGTCCGCCCATATCCGGGATAATTTGTGGCGCAAAGCGGCTGACCACGCGAAAAATCGCGCTATGGGAATCACACCCCTGAAGTCGTTGCGTCATTCGCGCCAGCAACGTGCGCGTGGCCCACTCCGCGTCGCGCTCCTGTTCCAGCCGCTGCCGGGTCAGGCCGTTTTCGCGAAATATGCGAATGGCCTGCGCCATATCGCCAATTTCATCCACCTGCGCCAGTACCGGCGCTTCCACATTGTAATCCTGGGTCGCGAGGCGGTTAACCACATCACTCAACGTCACCACCGGGCGCAAAATGCGGTGTTTGATAATAAAACCAAGCACAAACAGGAACAGCAGCGCCGTCAGCCCGACCATAATTTCTGATAACGTGCGCAAGCGTAAAGAGCGATCGGTTGCTTCGCTTATCGCGCTCTGGACACGCTGATCCGACAAGCTGCGGAAGTGGGCGAAACGGTACTCCGCTTCGGAAAGTCGCTCTTCATAGCTGGCGCTGTACAACAGATTCATCGCCTCGTCCGTTTTCCCGGCTTCGATATCGGCGATGGCGATGCGCTGCTCATCTTCGAGTTGGTCCAGCGTCGACAGCCCATCGCGCAGGATCAGTAACTCTTCATCGGAAGCGCCACGGTCACGCAGGGCGACCAGATGATTTTCCAGAGCGATATCCTGCTGCTGGCGGGTTTTCCAGCTTTGAATCACTTCCGGCTGCTTCTTGATCACCGCTTCACGCGCCAGTTCAGTTAACGCATAAGCCTCTTTTTCCAGATCGTCCGTCAACGTATCGAAAACGCGATTTTGCGCCACGGCGTCACGCTCGGCGCGTTCCGCATTCGACGCCATAAACAGCGCCACGCCGGAGGTCAGCGTTAATACCACGGTCGCGGTATAAGCAAAATTGGTGATCGTAGCGATGCGCACGGGGGATCCTTTTCGACGTGAGTGCGGGAATATGCCTATCAGTTTAGACATTCAGTTAAAAATCAATGCGCAATATTGACGTCATTTCTTCGTCATATTCGCTGCCTATAGTCAGCCGCAATCAAATCCCAAAGAGGATAACAATATGTTTGCTCCCCTGACTTTTGTGCAGGTGGATGCGCCCCGTCGGATGAAGACCGCGGGTACGTCACGACTTTCTGTTACGGGAGGGCGTGAATGAGCGCATTCACAGACATCCGCTTACAAGGCGTTTCCTACGCCTTTGGCGCACATACCGTTCTTAATCACATCGATTTACATATTCAACCTGGCAGCATTGTCGCGCTGCTCGGCCCGTCAGGCTGCGGCAAAAGCACGTTGCTGCGCTTGCTGGCAGGGCTGAGTGAACCGGCGGAAGGTGAGATCTGGTTTGGCGATCGCCTGGTGGCGAAAGCGGGCTGGACGCTACCGCCGGAAGCGCGCGATATCGGCATGGTATTTCAGGATTACGCGCTGTGGCCGCATATGAGCGTGGCGCAAAACGTCGCTTTCCCGCTGAAAATGCGCAACGTGCCGCGTGCAGAGCGCGAACAACGCGTGTCGCAGGCGCTGGAAAGGGTTGGGCTGGCGGAATTTGCCGGGCGCAAACCGGCAGGCCTTTCCGGCGGGCAGCAGCAGCGCGTCGCGCTGGCACGCGCCATTGTCGCCGAACCCGGCGTCCTGCTGTTTGACGAGCCGCTCTCCAATCTCGACACCGCGCTGCGCGAATCCTTATGCCTTGAGATGGCACGACTGCTGCGCCAGCTCGGCACCACCGCCGTGTATGTCACTCATGACCACCGCGAAGCACAGCTTCTTGCCGATCGCATTGTGCATTTAGCGTCCGGGACCGTTGAATCTGTACGAACCGTTACTTCAACCTCAGGGGAAATTGCATGAAAGCCTTACTGTCCGTGAAAAAAGGAGTCGCTTTAGCCATGGTGCTGTCGTCGATGATGATCTCCAGCGCGCACGCGCTGACTGTTTACACCGCAGGTCCTGGCTCGCTGGCAAAAAGCCTGGCCAGCGGCTTTGAGCAAAAAACCGGCGTTAAAGTGAATATTTTCCAGGCCACCACCGGCAAAGTGATGGCGCGACTCGAAGCCGAGCAGGCCAATCCGCAGGCCGACATTCTGATTTCTGCCTCGTGGGATACCGCCGAAGATCTGCATCATCGCGGCTGGCTGCTGCCGTTTATCAGTGCCAATGCCCAAAATGTCCCGCAGACACTGAAAAGCGGCGACTATGTGGCGCAGGGCATCTCCGCGCTGGGGATTGTCTGGAACACCAAGAGCGGCACCCCGGAGCCGAAAGAGTGGAACGATCTGACATCTCCAGACTTTAAAGACAAAGTGACTACGCCGGATCCGTCACTTTCCGGCGCCTCGCTTGATCTGCTGATTGGTCTGCAAAATGGCATGGGCGACCGCGCATGGCAGTTGTTCGGGGCGCTGAAAAAGAACGGCATGGTGGTGAGCGGCCCGAACGCCCAGGCGGTAACGCCGGTGATGCAAGGGGCGAAAGCGGCGGTGTTTGGCGCGGTCGACTATGTCACCTATGGCAATATCGCGCAGGGCGAATCGCTGAAAGTGATCTTCCCGGCCAGCGGCACCGTTATCGCGCCGCGCCCGATGATGATCCTCAAAACCACCCAACACGCTGACGACGCTAAAGCGTTTATCGATTATGTGCTGTCGCCGGAAGGGCAAAAAATGGTCGCCGACGCGTGGCTGATGCCTGCCCGCACGGACGTGGAAGCGAAACGCCCGCTGTTTACCGAACTGAAAGTGCTGCCAACCCAGAGCAGCGGCACCAGTGAACGTGGCGAGGTTCTGAAGCGCTTTAACGCGCTCTTTGCTCAGTAATCCTTTCGATCTTTGCGGGGGCAACCCCGCTTTCAGGATACCCGTTGTGAACCAGAGATTGATTGCGCAAGCGACGCTGGCGCTGCTGCTGATACTGGTGGCGCTGCCGTTGCTATTTATTGTGTTGCAGGCGGTATTCCCGCACTTTAGCGCCGGGAAATTCAGCGGCGCATTTTCCGCCATGCCCGCCTTATTGTCAGAGCCGCAACTGCCGGCCATGTTCGGCGGGACACTACAGATTGCCTGCGGTGTGGCGCTTTGCAGCGCACTGATTGGCTTGCCGCTTGGCGTCGCGCGCGGGTTATTTAATTTACCGTGGCCGAAACTGTGGGATCTGCTGTTTTTGATCCCGTTCTTAACTCCGCCCTATATTGCCGCGCTGTCGTGGATGCTGGTGCTGCAAACCCAGGGCTACCTGATGCAGCTCACCGGGCTGGATCTCAACAATCTGCTGTTTAGCAAGAGCGGCATCATTCTGGTGATGACGCTGAATATCTTCCCGGTGGTGTACTTTGCCGTATCGCGCAGTTTGCTCGCCAGCGGGCAGCGCCTGGCACAAGTCGCCCGCGTTCATGGCGCCACGCCGTGGCGCGCATTTTGCCATATCACCTTGCCGTTACTTTCCCCGGCGCTGGCGGCAGGGATGTTGCTGGCCTTTACACTGGCGGTGGAAGAGTATGGCGTGCCCGCCGCGCTGGGTACCCGTTCCGGCGTGGTGATGCTGACGGTCGGTATCGAAGAGAAACTCGCCGACTGGCCGATCGATTTGCCCGGCGCGGCGCTGCTGTCGGTGGTGCTGATCGCCATTGCGCTGTGCGGATGGTGGCTGCAACGCAAACTGACCGGCGATAAAGATGTCACTAGTGTTTCCGGGAAACCGACCGAGCTTGTCGGGGCGAAACTCGGTTTTGCCACTTTACCGGTACTGCTGGTGATGGCGGCGGTCGGTTTTCTCGCCGTGGTGCTACCGGGGTTATCGATGGCGTTCACCGGCTTTAGCTCTACGCTTTCCGGCGGCGTGTCGCTGGATAATCTCACCATGAAGCATTTTGCGGCGCTGTTCGAACAGCGCGGTGATGCGCTACCCGCGCTGGGCACCAGTTTATCGCTGGCATTCGGCGCGGCGCTGATTACCGGCGCGCTGGGCTTGTGCGCCGCCTGGCTGGTGGTGATGCAGAAGATAAAAGGGCGCTCGGTAATTGATGCGTTATCGCTGATGCCAGCCGCGCTGCCTGGCGTGGTGGTTGGCGTTGGGTTGATTTTGCTGTGGAACCGCAGCTTCTGGCCGGTTTCGCCCTACAACAGCTGGGCAATTTTGCTTATCTCTTACTGTTGCCTGCTGCTGCCGTGGCCGGTGCGTTATATCGGCAGCGCCATGCGTCAGCTAGGCGGCAACCTGGAGCCTGCCGCCCGGGTTCACGGTGCCAGCGCGTTCCAGGCACTGCGTCTGATTGTGCTACCGCTCATTTTCCCGGCGATGCTCGCCTCCATGTTAATGGTGTTCGCCATTGCCTCGCGCGAGCTGGTCACCTCGCTGTTGCTGGCACCGGCGGGTACACAAACCGTGGCGGTATTTATCTGGCGGCAATTCGAGCAAGGCTCAGTAGGTCAGGGGATGGCGATGGCGACACTGACGCTGCTCACCGGGCTGGTGTTGATGCTCACCGCGCTCGGCATTATGCAGCGCAGCACAAAGGGATAAATCGAGGGCACGAAATCGACGGTAAAGCGAAAAAAATGCGCTATAACAACGGGACACCATTCGCAAGGAGCCTGTATGACCCCTTTTTTGACCGCTTATCTGGCCCGTATTGGCTGGGAGCAAACGCCCGATGTCTCACTGGAAACGCTGCGGGCGCTGCATTTATATCACAACGGCGCTATCCCTTTTGAAAACCTCGATGTGGTACTGCCGCGCGAGATTGAACTCAGCGATGAGGCGATTTTTCATAAACTGGTGGTTGCCCGTCGCGGTGGCTACTGTTTTGAGCAGAACGGGCTATTTGAGCGCGTGCTGAAAGAGGTGGGTTTTACGGTGCGCAGCTTGTTAGGACGGGTGGTGATTGCTAATCCACACCAGATGCCACCGCGCACGCACCGTATTTTGCTGGTGCAGATTGCGGGCGAGCCGTGGATCGCCGATGTCGGATTTGGCGGGCAGACACTGACCGCGCCAATCCGCTTACAGGAGGATATTGAGCAGGCCACGCCGCATGGCGTCTACCGCTTGCAGCGCAAGGGGGAAGACTGGGTGCTCCAGTTCCGTCACCACGAACGCTGGCAGTCAATGTATCAGTTTGAGATGGGGCAGCAGTACCAGGCCGATTTCGTGATGGGGAATTTTCACTCCGCACACTGGCCGGCATCCCATTTTCGCCATCACTTGCTGATGTGCCGCCATCTGCCGGACGGCGTAAAACTGACGTTAACCAACTTCCATTTTACCCACTGGAAAAACGGTCAGGTGCTGGAAGAGGTGACCTTTGCGGATGTTCCGGCGCTGTATGACGCGCTGCAACAGCGCTTTGGGCTTGGTGTGAACGATGCACAGTATGGCTTTAGCCTGCAACAGCTGGAAACGGTGATGGCCGGTTTCGATTTGCACGGCGAAAAAGTTTAACGGAGCTCGTTGTCAATCATGACGGCCAGATGGCGATTGAAGGCAGCTTCATCGACATCTGGCATGCCCAGCATGCAAATCCCGTCCAGCCCGCAGACCAGCGCCATCAGGCGCCAGGCAATGTTTGCCGCCGTATCGGTATCCGTGAATTCACCTGCCGCACGGCCTTGCTCAATCAGTTGCATCACTTTGACGTGCCACATCTCCATGGTCAGCAGGTACGCGCCTTTGAATTCCGGCTCTTTACTCGCCAGCAGTAACGCTTCACGCCACAAATGCACATAGGGTTCGAGGCCGCCTTCATCGCTGCCCAGCATCGCGTGCAACTGCTCGCGCCATGGCGCGGTTGCGGGTACCACTTCCACCTCCAGCAGTTCCGCAATCAGGCGGATAAAGGCCTCGGCTTTTAATGCATTCGCCGAGGTGAAATGGTGGTGGACCTGGCCGGTGGCAACCCCGGCTTCGCTTGCCACGCGGCGAACGGTCATGGCGGAAAAACCTTCCGCCAGCGCTACGCGCATCGCGGCTTTCAGGATCACCTCCCGGCGATCATCCTTGTTCAGATAGCGCATACAACCTCGGTTAAATAGAGCGTCAACGGAGTTTAACAAAAAGCTGGACATGCGTTCAACTTTACGTAGGATCGCGATTCTGGACATCTGTCCAGGAATGAAAAACGATGGAGAGAAGTATGTTTCGTCAGTGGTTAACGCTGGTCATCATTGTGCTGGTTTATATTCCGGTCGCGATTGATGCGACGGTGCTGCATGTTGCCGCGCCCACACTGAGCGTGGAGTTAAATGCCAGCGGAAATGCGCTGTTATGGATAATTGATATTTACTCGCTGGTGATGGCCGGTATGGTGCTGCCGATGGGCGCGCTGGGCGACAGAATTGGTTTTAAGCGGCTGCTGCTTGTCGGCAGCGGCCTGTTTGGCGCAGCCTCGTTACTGGCGGCCTTTGCCGCGAGCGCCAGTTGGCTGATTGCCACGCGCGCGCTGTTAGCTGTGGGCGCGGCGATGATCGTGCCGGCAACGCTTGCCGGGATCCGTAATACCTTCTCGCAGGCACAGCAACGCAATACGGCGCTCGGCGTCTGGGCGGCAATTGGTTCCGGCGGCGCGGCGTTCGGCCCATTAATTGGCGGTATGTTACTGGAGCATTTCTACTGGGGGTCGGTATTTTTAATTAACGTGCCGATCGTCATTGTCGTGATGGCGCTGACCGCACGCTTTGTACCGCGCCAGCAGGGCCGCGCCGATCAGCCGTTACACCTGAACCAGGCGTTGAGCCTAATTGTCGCCATCTTACTGCTGGTGTGGAGTGCCAAAACGGCAATGAAAGGCACGCTTCCGCTGTGGATCGTAGCGAGCACGTTACTGGTTGGTGCCACCTTGCTGACCGGATTTGTCCGCATTCAGCTGGCCGCCAGCACGCCGATGATCGATATGCGTCTGTTTACGCATCGCGTCATTTTGAGCGGTGTATTGATGGCGATCACCGCGATGGTCACGCTGGTCGGTTTTGAACTGCTGATGGCGCAGGAGCTGCAATTTGTCCACGGTTTCACGCCATTTGCCGCCGGGGTGTTTATGCTGCCGGTGATGCTGGCAAGCGGGTTTAGCGGGCCGATTGCCGGGGTTCTTGTGTCAAAACTGGGCTTACGCCGCGTCGCCGCAGGCGGAATGGCGCTCAGCGCGCTGAGTTTTCTTGGTCTTTCCGCGACCAATTTTGCCACCCAGCCGTGGCAGGCCGGAGTATTGATGGCGCTGCTCGGTTTCAGTGCGGCGAGCGCGTTACTGGCTTCAACGGCGGCGATAATGGCCGCAGCGCCCAAAGAGAAAGCGGCAGCCGCCGGGGCGATAGAAGCGATGTCTTACGAACTGGGCGCCGGACTGGGCATTGCCGTGTTTGGGCTGATTTTGAGCCGCAGTTTCTCCGCCTCGATCCAGCTTCCGCAGGGGTTAAGCAGCGAGACCGCCGCGCAGGCTTCATCCTCCATTGGTGAAGCATTCCGCCTGGCGCAGGAAGCACCACCCGCACTTGCTGAAGGGATCATCTCGGCGGCGAAAACGGCGTTTACCGGTTCGCACAGCATTGCACTGAGCACCGCCAGCGCACTGTTAATGCTGCTGGCGGTAGGGATCTGGTTTAGCCTGGCGCGAGTGGAAAAAGCGTAGCATTTGGCCGGATCACGCGCGCTGGCGGGTTGAGTACCAGCAGAGCAGCGATCCGGCGCACACCATCAGCGCGCCCTGCCAGAAAGAGAACGAGAGCGGGGCGCTTAACACCACCGCCGCCAGCGCGGAAGAGAGCACCGGCGTGAAATAGGACGCGGCTGCCAGCACGGTGACGTTGCCGTGCAAAATACCAATATTCCACGCGGCATAACCACAACCGAGCGCAATGCCGGTCATCAATAATTTCACCACAACCGGCAGCGTAAAAACCATTTCCGGCTGCGGTGTGAGCGCGAATTTCACCCATAATGTCGCGGCTGTCAGCAATACAAACAGCGTAATGCCGTTCGCGCCGTTGGCGTATTTGGTAGTAACGGTGCAATAAATCGCCCAAATAAACGCCCCGGCAAATGCCAGCGCATAGCTCAGCGGGCTGGAGATAATATTGTGCTGGATTTCAGCGGTATTAAGACCGCTTTCGCCGCCGAGCACCCAGCTCACGCCCAATAACGCCAGTAATAAACCGGGAATAACCCATAACCTGGCTTTTTGACCGTTGAATAATATTGCGCAAAGAATCGTCAGACTCGGCCATAAATAGTTGACCATGCCCACTTCAATCGCCTGTTGGCGCGTCGCGGCAAAGCCCAGCGAGAGTGCCAGACACAGTTCATAACTGACAAACAGCACGCTTCCGGCAATAAGGTAACGAGCTGAAAAACGGCGTAAATCCGGGATACCGACGATGACAGCCAGCAGCAACCCGCTTAAGGTGTAGATCATCGCCGCACCGCCAACCGGGCCAAGCCCTTCGCTGACGGCGCGAATAAAACCGACCATCGTGCTCCAGAGTAATACCGCCAGTAAACCAATCAGCGTTGCTTTATTTTTATTCATTACCGCACTTAACCGCCTGAAACAAAGCCTCAATGTATAACACGCGTGAATGCTTAAACGAAATGAATCGCATGGCATCTACTCCTTTCGAGTCATGAAAAGAGAACGCTCGAGACTATTAGGTATCAAGCGCCAGGCGTTATTGATTTACCGCAATTAATTCACCGCGTGGAATGTTTAGTTTTCCGGCCGCAGTCAAAGACAATAATTGAGGAAAACAATGGACGTCAGCCGCAGACAATTTTTTAAAATCTGCGCGGGCGGAATGGCAGGAACCACGGCGGCCGCGTTGGGATTTGCTCCCAAAATGGCGCTGGCGCAGGCGCGAAATTATAAATTACTGCGCGCCAAAGAGACGCGAAATTCCTGTACATACTGCTCCGTGGGTTGCGGGTTATTAATGTATAGCCTGGGCGATGGTGCGAAAAACGCGAAAGAGGCCATCTATCATATCGAAGGCGACCCGGATCATCCGGTCAGCCGCGGCGCGCTGTGCCCGAAAGGGGCCGGTCTGCTGGATTACGTACACAGTGAAAACCGCCTGCGCTACCCGGAATACCGCGCGCCAGGCTCTGAGAAATGGCAGCGCATTAGCTGGGAAGACGCCTTTAACCGCATCGCCCGTCTGATGAAAAACGACCGCGACGCCAACTTTGTTGAAAACAATGCCGCAGGCGTAAAAGTCAATCGCTGGCTGTCAACGGGCATGTTGTGTGCCTCAGCGGCGAGTAATGAAACCGGCATGCTGACGCAAAAATTCGTGCGTTCTCTCGGCATGCTGGCGGTAGATAACCAGGCGCGCGTCTGACACGGACCAACGGTAGCAAGTCTTGCTCCAACATTTGGTCGCGGTGCGATGACCAACCACTGGGTTGATATCAAAAACGCCAACGTGGTGATGGTGATGGGCGGTAACGCCGCTGAAGCCCACCCGGTCGGTTTCCGCTGGGCGATGGAAGCCAAAAACAATAACGACGCCACGTTGATCGTCGTCGATCCGCGTTTTACGCGCACGGCATCAGTTGCCGATATTTATGCGCCAATACGTTCCGGGACGGACATCACTTTCCTCTCCGGCGTGCTGCGCTACCTGATCGAAAACAACAAAATCAACGCCGAATACGTCAAACACTACACCAACGCCGCGTTGCTGGTGCGGGACGATTTTGCCTTTGAAGACGGCTTGTTCAGCGGCTACGACGCGCAAAAACGCCAGTACGACAAAACCTCATGGAACTACCAGTTTGATGAAAACGGCTACGCCAGACGTGATGACACGCTGACCGATCCGCGCTGCGTATGGAACTTGCTGAAACAGCATGTGGCCCGCTATACGCCGGAAACGGTCGAAAACATCTGCGGTACGCCAAAAGCGGACTTCCTGAAAGTGTGTGACGTGCTGGCCTCAACCAGCGCGGCGGACAGAACCACTACCTTCCTGTACGCCCTGGGCTGGACGCAACACACCGTCGGTGCGCAGAACATCCGTACCATGGCGATGATCCAGTTGCTGCTCGGCAATATGGGGATGGCCGGTGGCGGGGTAAACGCCTTGCGCGGGCACTCCAACATTCAGGGGCTGACGGATCTGGGGCTGTTATCAACCAGCCTGCCGGGTTACCTGACGCTGCCGTCGGAAAAACAGACCGATTTACAGCAATACCTGGCGGCGAATACGCCAAAAGCGCTGTTGCCGGACCAGGTGAACTACTGGAGCAACTATCCCAAGTTCTTTGTCAGCCTGATGAAGTCGTTCTACGGCGACGCGGCGCAGAAAGAGAATAACTGGGGCTTTGACTGGTTGCCGAAGTGGGATCAGGCCTGGGATGTGATCAAGTACTTCAACAAGATGGCGAAAGGCGAAGTCAACGGTTATATCTGCCAGGGCTTTAACCCGGTGGCGTCGTTCCCGGACAAAAACAAAGTGGTCAGCACGTTGAGCAAGCTGAAGTACCTGGTGGTTATCGATCCGCTGGTGACCGAAACCTCCACCTTCTGGCAGAACCACGGTGAGATGAACGACGTCAACCCGGCGGATATCCAGACCGAAGTGTTCCGTCTGCCATCGACCTGCTTTGCCGAAGAGGATGGCTCGATCGCCAACTCCGGCCGCTGGTTACAGTGGCACTGGAAAGGCCAGGACGCGCCGGGCGAAGCGCTGAACGATGGCGAAATCCTCGCCGGGATTTACCACCGCCTGCGCGAGATGTACCGCACCGAAGGCGGCAAAGGCGCCGAGCCGCTGCTGAAGATGTCCTGGAACTACCGCCAGCCGCACAACCCGCACTCGGAAGAGGTGGCGAAAGAGAACAACGGCTACGCGCTGGCGGATCTCTATGACGCCAACGGGCAACTGCTGGCGAAAAAAGGCCAACTGCTCAATAGTTTTGCGCTGCTGCGCGATGACGGCACCACCGCCTCATCGTGCTGGATCTACAGCGGGAGCTGGACGGAGCAGGGTAACCAGATGGCGAACCGCGATAACGCCGATCCGTCCGGGCTTGGCAATACGCTCGGTTGGGCGTGGGCGTGGCCGCTGAACCGCCGCGTGCTCTACAACCGCGCGTCGGCGGATGTGCAGGGTAAACCGTGGGATGCGAAACGGATGCTGATCCAGTGGAACGGGGCGAAGTGGGTCGGCAACGACATCCCGGACTTCAACAGCGCGCCGCCGGGGAGCAATACCGGGCCATTCATCATGCAGCAGGAGGGACTGGGTCGGCTGTTCGCCCTCGACAAGCTGGCGGAAGGGCCATTCCCGGAACACTACGAGCCGGTGGAGACACCGCTGGGCACCAACCCGCTGCATCCGAACGTGATCTCCAGCCCGGTAGTGCGTTTGTTCGAGGACGATGCCAAACGGATGGGGAAAAAAGATCAGTTCCCGTATGTCGGCACCACCTACCGCCTGACGGAGCATTTCCACACCTGGACCAAGCATGCGCGTCTCAACGCCATCGCTCAGCCGCAGCAGTTTGTCGAAATCAGCGAAACGCTGGCGGCGGCAAAAGGCATCGCCAACGGCGATCGCGTGACGGTGAGCAGCAAGCGCGGCTTTATTCGCGCGGTCGCGGTGGTGACGCGTCGTCTGCGGACTTTGCAGGTTCATGGTCAGCCGGTGGAAACCATTGGTATTCCGCTGCACTGGGGCTTTGAAGGGGTGGCGCAAAAAGGTTATATCGCCAACACCCTGACGCCGAACGTGGGCGACGCAAACTCGCAAACGCCGGAGTACAAAGCGTTTTTAGTCAATATCGAGAAGGCGTAAAGGAGCGAAATAATGGCTATGGAAACGCAGGACATTCTGAAACGCTCCGCCACCAACCCGGTCACGCCGCCCCCGCGGGCGCGTGATTACAAAGCGGAAGTCGCCAAACTTATCGACGTTTCCACCTGTGTGGGCTGCAAAGCCTGCCAGGTGGCCTGTTCGGAGTGGAACGATATTCGCGATGAAGTGGGGCACTGCGTCGGGGTTTACGATAATCCGGCCGATTTGAGCGCCAAATCCTGGACGGTGATGCGTTTTAGCGAAACCGAGCAGAACGGCAAACTGGAGTGGCTGATCCGTAAAGATGGCTGTATGCACTGCGCGGAACCGGGCTGCCTGAAAGCCTGCCCGTCGGCGGGCGCGATTATTCAGTACGCCAACGGTATTGTCGATTTCCAGCAGGAGAACTGTATCGGCTGCGGGTACTGCATCGCCGGGTGTCCGTTTAATGTGCCGCGCCTCAACAAAGAGGATAACCGGGTTTATAAATGCACGCTCTGTGTCGATCGCGTCAGCGTCGGCCAGGAGCCCGCGTGTGTGAAAACCTGCCCGACCGGCGCTATCCATTTCGGCACCAAAGCCGAGATGCTGGAGCTTGGCGAGCAGCGCGTGGCAAAGCTGAAGGCGCGCGGTTACGCCAGTGCGGGCATCTACAACCCGCAGGGCGTGGGCGGTACGCATGTGATGTATGTGCTGCATCACGCCGATCAGCCGGGCCTGTACCACAACTTACCGAAAGATCCGCAGATAGATACCTCGGTCAACCTGTGGAAAGGGGTACTGAAACCGTTGTCGGCGGCGGGCTTCCTCGCCACCTTCGCCGGGCTGATTTACCACTACATCGGCATCGGGCCGAACAAAGAGGTGGACGACGATGAAGAGGAGCACCATGAGTAAGTCAAAAATGATTGTGCGCACCACGTTTATCGACCGCGCCTGTCACTGGACGGTGGTGATCTGCTTTTTCCTGGTCGCGCTGTCCGGCATTTCGTTTTTCTTCCCGACGCTGCAATGGCTGACGGAAACTTTCGGCACGCCGCAGATGGGGCGCATTTTGCACCCGTTCTTTGGCGTGGTTGTCTTCCTCGCGCTGATGTTTATGTTTGTGCGTTTTGTACATCACAACATCCCGGACAAGCAGGATCTGCCGTGGCTGAAAAACATTGTCGAAGTGCTGAAAGGCAATGAGCACAAGGTGGCGAAAGTCGGCAAATACAATGCCGGGCAAAAAATGATGTTCTGGTCAATCATGAGCATGATTTTTGTGCTGCTGGTGACCGGGGTGATTATCTGGCGCCCGTACTTTGCGCACTACTTCCCGATTCAGGTGATCCGCTACAGCCTGCTGCTGCACGCCACTTCGGCGATCATTTTGCTGCACGCTATCCTGATCCATATGTATATGGCGTTCTGGGTGAAAGGCTCCATCAAAGGGATGATTGAAGGGAAAGTGAGCCGCCGCTGGGCGCAGAAACACCACCCGCACTGGTATCGCGATGTGGAGCGTCTGGAAGCGAAAAAAGAGAGCACCGAAGGCATTAAATAATCTGCAAACCGCTCCGGATAACCGTTCGGAGCGGTTTTATCTTTCCCCACACCTGCGTTTCACACCTTTTGCGCTTTATTCATTAATCTGCCCGAATGCATGGATTTATATGCCAGCCCGGCCATTTCAACTGGTCGCTGCGGCATGAATAGTCAATAATGCCTGTCGCAAACTTTTAACAAGTGGTTAGTGGTATGAAAAAAACCGTTTTTTCGTTGGCACTTGCGACCTTTGGTCTGGGCATGGCGGAGTTCGGCATTATGGGCGTGTTGACCGAACTCGCGAACAATGTCGGCATTTCAATTCCTTCGGCGGGGCACATGATCTCCGCTTACGCCTTTGGCGTGGTGATTGGCGCACCGATCATGGCGCTCTTTTCGAACCGCTTTTCGCTGAAAAACACGCTGCTGTTTCTGGTGGCGCTGTGTCTCGTCGGTAACGCCATTTTTACCTTCTCCAGCTCCTACACCATGCTGATTATCGCGCGCCTGATGTCCGGTTTCCCGCACGGGGCGATTTTTGGCGTGGGGGCGATAATCCTCTCTAAAATCGCGCCGCCGGGAAAAGTGACCATGGCGGTAGCCGGGATGATCGCCGGGATGACCGTCGCCAATCTGATTGGCATTCCGCTCGGCACGTGGATCGGACACGCGTTCAGTTGGCGCTACACCTTCTTGCTGATCGCCGTCTTTTTCGCGCTGGTGATCGTCTCGGTGATTGCCTGGGTGCCGTCGCTGTTTGATACCAGCGAAAGCCGCCTGAGCGAGCAGTTTCACTTCCTGAAAAAACCAGAACCGTGGCTGATTTTTGCCGCCACCATGTTTGGCAACGCGGGCGTATTCGCCTGGTTTAGCTATGTGAAGCCGTTTATGGTCAATGTTTCCGGTTTCAGCGAAAGCGCGATGACACTGATCATGATGCTGATGGGGCTCGGCATGGTGCTGGGCAATATGTTCAGCGGCAGGCTTTCGGTGAAATTCAGCCCAGTGCGCATCGCGGCGGTAACGGAATTACTGATTATGCTGGCGATGCTGGCGCTGTTTGTCGCCGGTGAAAGCAAAGTGGGGGCGTTGTCGCTTGGTTTTGTCTGCTGCGCCGGGCTGTTTGCGCTCTCTGCGCCGCTGCAAATCATGCTGCTGCAAAATGCGAAGGGCGGTGAAATGCTCGGCGCGGCGGGGGGACAGATGGCGTTTAACCTCGGCAACGCGGTCGGTGCCTGGTTTGGCGGGTTGATTATTGCGTTTGGTTTCACTTACAGCTACCTGACGTTACCGGCGGCGGTGCTGACGTTTGCCGCCATGACCTCGCTTCTGATCTATGGTCACCGAAAAACAAAGCATCAACCGCAACAGGCTGTTCAACACTCGTCCTCCACCCGGTGAGCCTTGTGCCCACCGGGTCAATCACTCACGGCAAATACGGCTCGCCAAGCGTTAACATCAAGCGGTTCGCCCATGCGAAAAACGCAGCAGACTGGATAAGATCCAGTTGCTGCAAGGTATCCAGCCCCTGAGCATTGAGTCTTTCCAGATGCGCCACCGTTAACGCAGGCGGCGTTACCGACAGCGCGGCAGCGGCATCAATTTCTGCCTGCCAGCGCGTCGATTGTCCCTCGCTCAAAATCCCGCCCGGCTGCACGGCCAGCAAGGTTTCCACGGCATTATCATCCTTCGATAACTGGCTGGTTTTACGCGCATGGACCGAAGCGCAGTAGATACAGCCGTTAATTTTACTGGCCGCGGTGGCCGCCAGCTCGCGTTCCGCTCGCGGTAAACCACCCGGCGTATAGAAAATGCCTTTATCGGTTAAGGTGCGCTGCTCCAGCACCGGCAGGTTACGGCCCAGCAGGCGGAAATAGTCGGAATCCGTATGGCCAAACTTCGCCAGGATCGCCTGTTCGTCGGGCGTGAATTCCGCCAGCGGTTTTGCCGCCAGCCACGGCTCCCAGCCTAATTCCTGTTGCGTAAATTGTACCGGCGCGGCTTTGCCGCTTTGCGTTTTCGCGCTGGTGTGCCAGGCACCGGCCACCACCGGAATATCGCTGTCAGCTACCGTTTTTCCGTTTAACAGCCGCAATCCGGCCAGTAACCGGCTCTGGAAGCTGACAAACGCAACCAGTTGCGCCAGCGTGACAATGCTCTCTTTCTTCCAGCCCGCGGCAACCAGTGTGTTCAGCGCCTGAGGCGTCGCGTTCACCGGCGAAAAAGTCAGTAAGCGGGCGAATTCCAGCGCCGGGGTTAAGCGTGCCGAAGTCGGGTCGGCGAGGCCAAAACCGGCGTAGTGTGCCGCCAGTTCATTGGCGTTGTGCCATTTCGCCACTTTCGCCGCCACGCTATAGCGCTCATCGGCGGTGAACGCCTCTTCCTGAATATCAAACAGCGCCTGGTAACTGCCTTGCGCATGCTGCGTTGCGGCATCACGCGTGTCACGCGCCTGAGCCACAGGAGAGCCGGGGGCGATCTCCGCCAGTTCGGCAAGAATGTCCTGAGTAAACGCCATAACCACTCCTTATAAAATCTGCGGGGCGATCCGCCCGGCGATCAGTTCGATGGAACGCAGGGTGTCCTGGTGCGAAGGTTCGACCGAATGCACCTGGAAAGAGATATCGGTGGCGCGCGCCAGCACGCTGTCTTTGCTGAGCGAATCCAGAACGGTTTTCGCATCACCGATATGGGCATCAAATTGCTGAATATAATCAGTGACGTTGTCACCATTTACGCGATAGCCCGCCGCGCGGTGCTGCTGCGCTTGCTTCGTAAGACCCGGTGCGGCGACGTGAAGCGCGTAATCAACGCTGTCGGCAACAAACGCGGTGCGCGACGCCAGAATGCGCGGTGTCACACCGGATGGCAGCGCGGCAAGGTAGGCATCGATCATCGGGTTCTGGATAGCATCCAGCGGCAGGAAGGGTTCATCGGCCGGACGCGGTTGGGTGCGCGACAGCATCAATCCGTGACCGCCTTGCGCTGCCCGGATAGCCCCTTCAACCGAAAAGGTGGCGATCCACACGCGCTCCGCCAGCTGCGGCGCAGGCGGGTAGAGGTGGTTATCCGGGTGAGTGAGGGAATCCCCGCGCCACGCACTCTGGATCAGATGCAGACCATCGGCAAAAGCTGTCGCACGTTCGTTAATCGTCAGACCAAACGGCAGAAAGGATGTCGGCGTCCCGCCGGAGCCAAAGCCCACTTCCAGCCGTCCGTCGCTGAGCAAGTCCAGCACCGCCGCGTCTTCCGCCACCCGCAGCGGGTTTTCCAGCGGCAGAGTGATGATGGCAGTGCCGAGCCGAATGCGTTCAGTGTGCGCGGCAACGTGCGCCAGAAAAACCAGCGGCGACGGTAAACCGCCTTCGTGCTCATGGAAATGGTGCTGCGCAATCCACGCCGTATCGAAACCGTGGCGTTCGGCATGGCGGATCTGTTCCGTCGCCAGCCGGTAGCGCTCTTTTGGCGCGGCGTTATCAAGCAGGCGGGTAAAAAAGCCCAGGCGTTTTCGCGTCATGCGAACTCCTCCGTAGCGGGTGAAAAATGGGGAATGGCGTTGATTAATTCGCGGGTATAGTCGTGCTGCGGCGCGGCAAACAGTTGCTCAACCGGACCGTGTTCGACAACGCGACCATTACGCAGCACCGTGACGCTGTGACCAATACGGCGCACGGTCGCCAGATCGTGGGTGATAAACAGATAAGTCAGACCCAGTTGCTGCTGCAGTTGCTGAAGCAGGGCGAGGATCTGCGCCTGTACCGTGACATCCAGCGCAGAAGTGGCCTCATCCAGCACCAGAATGGCTGGCTCAAGGATCAGTGCGCGGGCAATCGCAACGCGCTGACGCTGCCCGCCGGAAAGCTCCCGCGCCGTGCGTTCAAGTAGCGGCAGCGGCAGCGCGACCCGGCGGGCAACGGCCTCCACGCGCGCCATGCGTTCCGCTTTCTCAATGCGCTCAAAGTTCTTTAACGGCTCTTCGATAATCTGTGCCAGCGTCTGGCGCGGATCGAGCGAGGCGAAAGGGTTCTGATAAACGAACTGGATTTTGCGCCGCAGTTGCCGGTGCGCCTCCGGGCGCAACTGCGTGGCATCGATATCATCAATGATCACTCTGCCGCTATCCGCTTGTTCAAAGCCCAGCAGAATGCGCGCCAGCGTGGTTTTACCGGAACCGGATTCGCCCACCAGCGCGTGGGTGCTGCCGCGGCGTACCTCAAAGCTCACGGCGTCAAGCGCCTGTAACGTGTGGCCTTTACCGAGCGAAAAGCGTTTATCGATATCCAGCAAACGGATTGCCGGTGAGGAGTGCGGCTGGCCGGAAACCGGCGCGATAGTCAGTGATTGCCCGTGCACATCGCTGAGCAACTGGCGGGTGTAGGCATGCTGCGGCGCGCGCAAAATATCCGCCGTCTTACCCTGTTCCTGAATGTCGCCGTCACGGAAAACCAGCAGCCGATCGGCGCGCTCGGCGGCCAGCGCCAAATCATGCGTCACAAACAGCACTGCCGTGCCGGATTCGCGGCGTAGCACGTCCAGCAGATCGAGAATGCGTTTCTGCACGGTGACATCCAGCGCACTGGTCGGTTCGTCGGCGATAATCACATCCGGTTGCAGAGCGATAGCCATGGCGATCAGGACACGCTGTTTCATGCCGCCGGAAAGCTGGTGCGGATACTGTTTGATGCGTTGCTCTGGATGGCTAAGTCCCACTTTGCTCAACAGCGCCAGCACCTGCGCGTCGCGCTGTCGGGCAGTGAGTTTGCTGTGCAGATGGAGCACTTCCGCCACCTGCGCACCGATCGTTTTGACCGGGTTGAGCGAATTTCCCGGATCCTGCGGCACCAGACTGATGCGCGCACCGCGCAAGCTGTTCAGCCGCCTGGCCGACCACTGGCTTATCACTTCGCCATTAAGCACAATGTTGCCACTGTCGCGCCGGGCATTCTCAGCGAGCAGGCCAATAATCGCCTGCGCCGTGGTGGTTTTACCGGAACCCGACTCGCCGACAAATGCCAGCATTTCACCACGCTGGAGGGTAAAACTGACCTGATGCACCACTTCGCGCCATTCTCGCCCGGTGCGATAACTGACGCGTAAATTTTCTACCGATAACACTGTCATGCGCGGCCTCCGCGAAACTGGCGGCTGATGCGGTTTACCGCCAGCACCACCACAACCACGACTACACCCGGGAAGGTCGTCAGCCACCAGGCAGTGGATAAATAATTGCGTCCTTCCGCAATCAGTAAGCCCCATTCCGGCACCGGCGGCGGGGTGCCGTAACCGAGGAAACTGAGGGTGGAAAGGGCGAGGATCGCCTGGCCGAATTGCAGCGTGGCGAACGCCAGCACCGCCGTGAGCGAGTTGGGTAAAATGTGTCGCCACAGCACGGCCAGAAAGGTGCCGCCGCTGCCTCTGGCCGCTTCGACATAATCGGTATGGCGAATGCGCACCACTTCGCCGCGCGACAGGCGGGCAAAACTGGCGACCGAAGCCACGCCGACGGCAATTGCCGCGTTCACCGTGCCAAAGCCAAGCAAAATAATGACCGTAAGCGACAGCAACAGCGAAGGAATTGAGAGCAGAACATCCACCAGACGCATCAGTACCGATTCGACGCGTCCGGCAAGCGCTCCGGCGATAACGCCGGTCAGCGTGCCGACAATCAACCCCATCGCCACCGCCGCCAACGCAGCCGAAAGGGAATGCGACGCGCCATAAACAATGCGCGCATACAGGTCGCGTCCTAGCTGGTCGGTGCCCAGCCAGTGACCGGCTTGTGGCGCCAACCGCTGCGCGCCGGCGATACCTTCTGTCGGGCTATACGCGGTAAACAACGCAGGGAATAACGCGGCCAGAACCGCCAGAATAATCACCGTCCACGCCAGCCATAATCCTGGCTGCCAGCGAAAACCCGACCAGACAGGAACCCGCTTGCGTGCGGCGATGGCGTAATCAACCAGGCTCATAACGCCCCTCCGCTAACGGTTTGCAGCCGCGGGTCAAACCACGGCATCAGTAAATCAACCAGCAGGTTGATCAGCACAAAGCCGAGCGCGGAGATCATCACCACCGCCTGCAACACCGCGATATCCTGATTATTTACCGCCTGCTGAGTAAGCTGGCCTAAGCCGGAACGGCCAAACACGGTTTCGGTAATTAGCGCCCCGGCAATCAATTCACCCAGCAGCAACCCGGCAATGTTCAGCACCGGCAGCAGGGCGTTGCCCGTCACATGCCGCCACAGCACGCCGGTTTCGCTAAAGCCTTTCGCGCGTGCTACCGCAACAAAGGGTTGCGCGGCAACCTGATCGATACTGCGCATGAAAATTTGCGCCAGCGGTGCACTAATCGGAATGGCAACGGTAATAATCGGCAGGATCAGCCCCTGTAGTGGCGAAGGGTTAATCACCGGGATCAACCGCCAGTGAAATGAGAACAGCTGAATCAGCGCGATACCCAGCCAGAATGTCGGTAAGGAGATCAGCAGCACCGGAACAGACTGAATCGCATTACTAAGCCAGCGCAGCGCCGGAAGTCGGGAGGCAAACGCCAGCGTGAAGGCCAGTGCTACCGCGAGCGCAAAGGCGGGGAGCGCCAGCTGGAGCGTGTCCGGCAAATTGCTGGCGATAAGCTCGCTGACCGGTACACCCGCTTGCACCGAATAGCCAAAATCTCCGCGCACCATGGCAAGCAGCGTATGAAAATATTGCTGCCAGAGTGGACTGTTTGCGCCATAGGCCACGCGCATCTCTTCGATTTGCGTCGGGCTGAGGCCCAGATCCGGGTTCTGAAACTTAATCAGCACCGCGTCGCCCGGCAGCACCTGAAGCAGCACGAAGGAGAGAGTAAACGCGGCCCATAACACCAGCAGACCTTGCCCGGCGCGCCGCAGAAGATAGTGGCTCATCGCCCGCCTCCTCAGTGTTTTTCAATCCACGCGCCGTAGAACGACGGGCGACCTACGGCTTCAAAGCTTGCGCCTTTTAGCCATGGCGCGCCGGCAAAGACCTGCGGCTCTTCAAAAATCGGGATCACATAAGCGTTATCCAGCAGATAACGCTGCGCGTCACCGGTCAGTTGCAGACGTTTTTGCCCATCCACTTCGGCGGAAATGCTCACCAGCAGGTCGTTAAGTTTGTCGTCGCGGAAATTTTTCACCTTGTCGCTGGAGCCACCTTTTTGCAGCAGCGCGTCGCGGTTTGCCGGATAGAACATGCTTTTCACCACATCCGGATCGGCACGCCCGACTTCGGAAACAGTGAGCGGTGTTTTCAGCGGGTCGAGGTTATCCAGCGTATGGCTACCCGCATCGCCGGCTTTTACGCTCAACGCCACGCCAACCTGTCGCCACTGCTGCGCCACCAGTTGCAGCACCTCTTTGTTTTGCGGCTGCGGCAAGGATTCATACACTGCCAGCGCCAGTCGTTGTCCGTCTTTGCTGCGAATACCGTCCGCGCCTGTTTTCCAGCCCGCGTCGTCCAGCAGTTGCTTCGCTTTCGCCGGATCGAATGTCAGTTTGTCGCGCAGATCGACGTAACCGGCGGCAGAATGAGCAATCACAGAGGTTGCCTGCGGATAATTCGGCGAGAAAAGGGTATCGACAACTTGTTTAGCGTCAGTGGCGTGCAGCAGCGCCTGGCGGACCCGCACATCGGCAACCAGCGGGTTATCGGGGCGGAAACTTATGCTGTCATTCACGCCACGTGTCGGCGCGGCATAAATGTTGAAACCCTGATCGGTGGCCTGCTTTTCGTCGTATGCCTGCACCTGGCGAATAAAGCCCGCCTGACCCGACAGCAACGCGCCGATGCGCACACTGTCTTCCGGGGTGACAATAATTTTTATGCCATCAAGATTCGCCGGGCCTTGCTGGGTGAGGTTTTTCGGCCCCCACTGATAATCTTTACGCGCGGTGAGGGTGACTTCACGCCCCAGTTTTTCATCGCTGACGACAAACGGCCCGGAACCAATAATCTGCCGCGCGTCGCCCAGTTGTTCGAAGTTACGCTGTAACGTACTGAGCGATACCAGACCAGAGCCAATGGTAGCGGTGCCTTGCAGGAAGCCCGGCGACGGTTTTTTAAAGTAGAATTTAACGGTCTGCGCATCGATCACTTCACTGTGATCGTAGTTATTGATCACTTCCGATACCGGCAGGCGTTGCGCTTTGTTGCCAAGGCCGTAGGTGTCGAAGTTTTTCGCTACCGCGTTGGCATCAAGCGGCGTGCCGTCGGAAAAGGTCACCCCCGGGCGAATTTTAAAGGTGTATTCGGTCTTATCGGCGTTGGTGCTCCAGCTTTCAGCAATCCACGGCTCCACCTGCAATGTTTTGGGGTTCTGCCAGGTCAGCTTGTCGGTGATTTGATTAAGAATGCCGCCGTTGGGGTAAAAACCCCCGGCTGGAGGGTATAAATTGGTGTGCGCCTGCTGCTCAAGATAAATTAGCGTGCCACCTTTAACCGGCGTCTGTGCCGCCCAGCTCTGAACGGAAGCGGCCGTTATCAGCACCGTCAGCAGCGGCAAGCGAAAAGGGATGTGCATGGTGAATTCCTTTGTTATCTATTGTCTTAACGTCGGATTCATCATCCGGTGCGCGCTATAACAAGGGAACAAAGGAATTGAGATAAGCATTTCAGAAAAGCGCAAAACCGGGGCACGCCCCGCTAAGACAGCGCGTTAACGCAGCCAGGGCGTAATGGTCAGCCCGACCAGTACCCCTTCAGGCGCAAGCAGGCGCGTGACGCTCTGCCCCCAGGGTTCCAGACGGTTAGCAACCAGCAGTTGATACCCTTTGTTGACCAACACATCGGTAGCGGTAGCCAAATCCTGCACTTCAAATTCAACCCAGCTTTGCGGAACGGGGTGGGAATCCGGCCACTTCTCTGCGCCAAAGCACGACGCGGCGGCGTGATGCAGCGGCCACAGGGCGAAGTGTTTTGCGCCGTCGAGCGCATCGTGGTCGGCGACGAGGTAATCGCTCGCGCCCTCCATCGGTTTCAACGGCAGCCCAAGGGTGTGCTGGTAAAACGCCTGGCTGTCGGCAACGTTTTGCGGGATGGGGCCGAAACCGGCGATAAACAGCACTTCAAGCCCGGGGATAGTGGGGATCATAAACACCTCTGTGTCAGAAAAAAGGGGGCAGTCATGCCCCCCGATTATAGGCAATGCCCGGTGATTAATGGCGGAGGTCGATCACCATACGACCACGGATCTGGCCCTGTTCCATCTCTTTAAAGATGGCGTTGATATCTTCCAGCGGGCGCAGCGCCACTTTCGGCACCACTTTGCCTTCTGCGGCGAACTGGAAGGCTTCGTGCAGATCCTGACGCGTTCCGACCAGCGAACCAACGACCTGAATGCCGTCCAGCACCAGGCGCGGAATATCGAGGCTCATTGCTTCTGGCGGCAGACCCACGGCCACCACGCGCCCACCGGCACGCACGGCATCAACAGCCGAGTTAAAGGCTGCTTTTGCCACCGCGGTAACTACGGCGGCATGTGCACCGCCGGTTTTTTCATGCACCACTGTTGCCGCATCTTCGCTGCGCGAGTTGATGGTGAGATCCGCGCCCATGCTGGCAGCGAGTTTAAGCTGCTCATCATTTACATCGATGGCGATCACTTTGGCGTTAAACACATTTTTGGCGTATTGCAGCGCCAGGTTACCCAGCCCGCCGAGACCGTAGATAGCAATCCACTGGCCCGGTTTAATCTGCGAAACTTTCACCGCTTTATAGGTGGTCACGCCCGCGCAGGTGATGCTGCTGGCCGCGGCGGAGTCCAGACCGTCCGGCACTTTCACCGCATAATCCGCGACCACAATGCACTCTTCCGCCATGCCGCCATCGGCCGTGTAACCCGCGTTTACTACCTCACGGCACAAGGTTTCGTTGCCGCTGTTGCAATATTCGCAGTGGCCGCAGCCCTGAAAAAACCACGCCACAGAAGCGCGATCGCCCACTTTCAGCGAGGTCACGCCTTCGGCCACCTGGGTGACAATACCAATGCCTTCGTGTCCGAGGATCACACCGGTTTTGTCGCCGAAATCCCCGTTTTTCACGTGCAAGTCCGTATGGCAAACGCCACAGCACTCCATTTTCAGTAACGCTTCGCCATGTTTCAGCGGGCGTAATGTTTTTTGAGTCACTTCAACCTGATGATCTTTTGTAACAACAGCAGCCTTCATGGTGTTTCTCCTGTGATGAGGCATGGAACTGAGATCCGGGTGTGGCGTATGGCTTCATCCGTAATATACGTCTTTAGAATTAATGGTTTAGGAGGGACATTCAAGAGCAGGGCAACATGCTGTAATACTTTCAGCGCCTTTCCCCTGGTTTAGGTAGGGTAAATAATCAGTAACCACTCTGTTGATAAGGTTATAGAGTTCGCAGCATCAATGTCATGCTACTGTCATCAATTGTCGCCAAATTGTTGCTTTCTATAACAAAAGAGTGATTAACAATGCATCTGGTGAAAAAACTGCTGGCCGTCAGCATTCTCTTATCCGCCTCGGTTCAGGCACACAATATTCTTGCGTTTCCGCAGCCGGAAAATAACCCGGAAGAGTTCTACGCGGTAACGGAAATCCCGGCGGGCGGCATTATTAAGTATGAAACGGACGCCGAAACCGGCTTTATCGAGGCTGATCGCTTTCAGTCAATGCCGGTGGCTTACCCGGCGAACTACGGCTCGCTCACCCAGTCGCTGGCGGGGGATGGCGATCCGCTGGATGTGATTTTCTACACCCGCGCGCCGCTGGCACCGGGAACGCTGATTAAGCTGCGCCCGATTGGCGTGCTGAAAATGATTGATGGCGGCGAAACGGACGACAAAATTGTTGCCGTACCGGCCAGCAAAATCGACCCGACCTATGACGACATTAAAAACATCACCGATTTGCCTAAAATCGAGCAGCAACGGCTGGAAGCGTTCTTCCGCGTTTACAAACAGTTGCCGGACGGACGTAAAAAAGTGGAGCTGAACGGTTTTAACGACGCGGCAACCGCAAAGCAGGAAATCAAACAGGCATGGGAGGCCTGGAAAGCGAAAAAACCGCAGCAGTAAGAAACCACCTGCATGCCACTGGCATGGGTTACGCTTTTGAGTGACGTCCTCACTAAAAAGTCTCTGCCGGTTCTGCACGATGTCGATCCGAAGACACGCAGGGTGTCTCCTCCGGGCGAAAAGAATTAACCAGCACCTGTTGCTGACCCGCAGCACAGGCTGATGTTAAAAAACAGGCGCCGTAAGGCGCCTGTTTGTTGTGGTACTACAACCTCTGTTGAAGGCGGGCAATCTCCTCGCGCCACTGCGCCTGAAGCTGCGGTTTCTGGTGCTTCGCTTTACGCGCCAGGTCTTCTGCCAGTTGGGTTTCAAGCTTAATTAACCGCTCCAGAAGGGCATCAATATCCTCTGGCTCAGCGGCGACGCTAAGCGCCTCCGGCGCTGACTGCTCGTGGCGGACACTTTCGCGCAGGCGTTCAAACACCGCCTCAGCATCATGCCATTCGCTCAGCTCACCGTTTTCCACCAGCCAGAAGCGGTTACAGCTACTGCTGATAAGCGCTCTGTCGTGGCTGACCAGCAACACACCGCCGCTGAACTGTTGCAGCGTTTGCGCCAGCGCCTCTTTGCCTGCCATATCCAGATGGTTGGTTGGCTCATCCAGCATCAGCAGGTTAAAGCGCGCCAGCGACAGACCGACAAACAGCAACCTGGAGCGCTCACCGCCGCTGAGTGTCGCCACGCGTTGCCCGTGACGCGCCCAGGCAAAACCGGCGCTGATGAGCGCCATTTTGCGATCCTGTGGCGTGGGGGCAAACGGCCCTAGCGCGTCAAACAGCGTGGCGTCATCCGGCAACTGATGCAGCGTCTGGTCGTAGTAACCGGCGTTCAGCCGGGGATGCAGACGCAACCCGGATGCGCTTTCCTGCTGGTAAGCCCGCCAGATAAGACGCAGCAGCGAGGATTTCCCGCAGCCGTTACGCCCGACAATGGCGACCCGATCGCCGCTTTTCAGCCGCGCAACCGGCACCCGAAACAAGTCCGGTAATCCGGGCGCAGGCGGAACAGCGAGCTGTTCCATCTCCAGCAGACGGTCCGCCCTGAGTTCCTCGCCATGCAGCGCCAGCCGCCACTGGCTGCCCTCGGTCAGTTCGGTCTGGTTCTCTTTCAGGCGTTCAACCTGGCGCTCCATCTGTTTCGCTTTGCGCGCCAGATCTTCGTTGTCATAGACGCGCCCCCAGGTGGCCAGCCGTTTGGCGCTGGCGGTAACGCGGTCGATCTCCTTTTGCTCCGCTTTGTGACGCAGGGCATCGCTCTCATCCCGCGCTTCCAGCGCCTGCCGCGCCGCGCTACAGGGGAGCGCGAAGCTGTGCAGCGTATGGTCACGCAGGATCCAGCTGCCATTGGTCACCGCATCCAGTAACGCCGCGTCGTGCGACACCATCACGAAACTGCCGGACCAGCTTCGCAGAAACTGTTCCAGCCACAGCAATGTGGGCAGATCGAGGTGGTTGCCCGGCTCATCCAGGAGCAGCAGATCCGGTTCGCGGATAAGCGCCCGCGCCAGCAGCAAGCGGGTATGTTGCCCACCGCTCAGCGTGGCGGCCGTTAAGGCGATTTCCTGCGGACTCAGCCCCATGCTGGCCAGTAATGCTTCGCCGCGCCAGCGCTGGCTGTCGCGCTCCGTCGACGGGAGCTGCGCCAGTACCGCATCAAGCAGCGTCATCGATAACAGGGCATCGGGCAGATGTTGCTCAACGCGCGCCAGCAGGCACTGGTTTGCCACCGTCACGTTGCCGGAAAGCGGCGACAGCGAACCGTCCAGCACTTTTAGCAGCGTACTTTTGCCGCAGCCATTGTCGCCAATTAGCCCGAGGCGATCGCCTTTTTTCAGGGTGAAGGAGAGATCGGAAAATAACGGACCAAACGCCGTTTCAACACGGATGGATTGTGCAGATAGTAATGTGCTCATTGCTTACTCAAGAGTTACAGGCACGAGCGTGCCTCGTCAAACATCGCTGACGATAACCTGGTAAGCCCAAGGGAAGGGATTGTTGTCTTCGCTCAAGCCGAAGTTATCGCAGCACGAAACCGATAACGCTTGAGCTGGCGCGATCGCCAAAGGCATGTGAATAGTCAAACAATTCACAATACAGCATAAGTAGCCTCCTTTTTTATATTCAGTAAGTTAATGGGTGAAAAGGAGTTTAGCGGGGAAATGAATGTTTTACCAGCAGGGAAAAACCCGGCGCACTGCGGCGCCGGGTGCGGAGATTAAATAGAAGTACGGCGGTAGCTGCGGTACTTCGGCTCCCAGAAGTTTTCGTCAATGGATTGCTTCAGCGCTTCGGCCGAGGTTTTTGCCGCCAGGCCTTGTTGTTGCGCCATTTTGCCAACGGCAAAGGCTATGGCGCGCGAAACTTGCTGAATGTCCTTCAGCTCCGGCAGCACCAACCCTTCGCCATTAAGCAGCAGCGGGGAGTATTCCGCCAGCGTTTCGCTTGCCGCCATCAGCATTTCATCCGTAATGCGTGACGCGCCGCTGGAAATAACCCCCAGACCGATGCCCGGGAAGATGTAGGCGTTGTTGCACTGGGCAATCGGGTAGGTTTTCTCTTTCCACTGCACGGGCGAGAACGGGCTGCCGGTGGCAACCAGCGCCATCCCATCCGTCCAGCTAATGATATCCTGCGGCGTTGCTTCCACGCGCGAGGTCGGGTTCGACAGCGGCATGATAATCGGTCGCGGGCAGTGTTTGTGCATTTCACGGATGATCTCTTCCGTGAACAACCCGGTCTGACCAGAAACACCGATCAGAATATCCGGTTTCACGTTACGCACCACATCCAGCAGGGAAAGGGCTTCATTTTGCGCGCCGGTGTCCCAGTTTTGCAGGTTTTCGCGTTTTTGTACCAGCTTACTCTGGAACGGCAGCAAATTCGGCATTTCGTCCGTCAGCAGGCCGAAACGGTCAACCATATAGACCTTCTGACGGGCGTCCGCTTCGCTCAACCCTTCACGCTGAGTCTGCGCAATGATTTGTTCCGCAATACCGCAACCGGCGGAACCCGCGCCAAGGAAGACGATTTTCTGCTGGCTGAGCTGGCTGCCCGCCGCGCGGCTGGCGGCGATCAGCGTCCCGACAGTGACTGCCGCCGTGCCCTGGATGTCATCGTTAAAGCAGCAGATTTCATCGCGATAACGGTTCAGCAGCGGCATGGCATTTTTCTGCGCGAAGTCTTCAAATTGCAACAGCGCGTCCGGCCAGCGCTGTTTCACCGCCTGAATAAATTCATCCACAAAAGCGTAGTAATCATCGCCAGTGATACGCGGATGACGCGAGCCCATATATAGCGGATCGTTAATCAACTGCTGGTTGTTGGTGCCAACATCCAGCACGACGGGCAGGGTGTAAGCCGGGCTGATACCGCCGCAGGAGGTGTAAAGCGACAGCTTACCAATCGGAATACCCATGCCGCCGATGCCCTGGTCGCCAAGACCGAGGATGCGTTCCCCGTCGGTCACCACGATCACTTTGATGTTGTGGTTCGGCACGTTTTGCAGGATGTCGTCCATGCTGGCGCGGTTCTGCCAGGAGATGAACACCCCGCGTGCGCGGCGGTAAATATCAGAGAAACGCTCGCATGCCCAGCCGACGGTTGGGGTATAGATCACCGGCATCATCTCTTCGAGATGATTTTCGACCAGCCGATAGAAGAGGGTTTCATTGGTGTCCTGAATATTGCGCAGATAGATGTGCTTATCGATGTCGGTTTTAAAGCCCTGATACTGCAACCAGGCGCGTTCGGCTTGTTCTTCAATGGTTTCAACCACTTCTGGCAGCAGGCCAAGCAGGTTGAAGTTGCTGCGCTCTTCCATGCTGAAGGCGCTGCCTTTGTTCAGCAACGGAAACTCCAGCAACACGGGTCCAGCGTAAGGGATATATAACGATCGGTTTTTATTATGCTTTGCATTCATCTTACAGCTCCTTGATCAACTTTCTCCCGTGGGGGTGAGTCACGGGCAGGTACAGCGGCGGGCGCAAGTATAAAGCATCGCTTCAGCAAATACTTCCCGATCGCGGTATTCGTTGATTGAATTTTTAGCAATAACAAGGAGAGGGAAGATAAAACACCACCCCGGACGGGGTGGTGAGGGTGGACAAATCAGCCTGCGCGGCGATGACGCCCGGAACGGTGAGTGACCACCGTCTCTTCCTGGTTGTCTTTCGTGACAACTTTGCGGGTGTTCGACACTTTGTAATCCAGCCCCATAAGATGACGTGCCTGACGGTTCGATTTCATGCTTACTCCTTAATCCAGTTCAATGTTTCAAGGACAAGCCCGGTGACTGACCGGGCGAAATTCAATCTCATCATTGCGCGGTACAAAAAACATACCGAACTGTTATCCTCGGACATCCCGGTATAAAGTGCAATAAGAAAAGTTACCTTTAGGTTTTATCGCGATAAATAATAAAGCCTCTCTAACAGATTAAATTCCTGCACACTATAGGGTTTGCGAGTAAAAATTCCGAATGGCCTCAATTAAAGTAGAATATTCTTGAGTTTAAACGCCTTCACAAAGTTGCTTAATGGTTACAATAATTAAATTGATATATTACGGATGAAACATCATTTCGCTTTTTTGTGTGACGAAAAGTAAAAAAATGACATTATCTTCAACATTGCGATGCCAACCACTTTAAACCCAGGCCGTAATATGCTTTTCTTAGCATCAATGGAATAATTAAAAAAATATCTTCGCAATGAGAAAGAGGTAATTCCATGGACGTTAGAAATGGAGTAATTTTTATTTCTTTTGATGCTGTTGCTTTTTCAGGAATTACTGTTGAAGCATTCAAAACAGCACAAGAGTTAGTGCACAAGGGAATTAAGCCTTATCTTGATCTTGGTTACGACATCAAGATTGATAAAGGCAAATTCAATAAGCCATATGAATGGGAGAATGCTATATATAAAGATGGATTTACGCTTGTACGAATAAATGACATTACCAGCCTACCTGACTACAACCCCGGTTTTATCGAGTACTCGCATAATGTATTGATTAGCCAGAAAATAACCGTTTCATCAGCGGAACGTGAAAGAATTCTTTCTGTGATTGATAAAACAGCATGCCAACTGGCAAAAAAAATCGTGCTGCAATGGGAGCAACTCAATATCGGTACGGTTTATGTTGAAAACGGCACGCTTCCGGAAAATATTATTTATACAAAAGCTCTATATATTGCAATAGATGTATATGGGAAGCGATATGATTTAGAGAAATTCGTCACCTGGCGCGACCATGATTTAATGTGGAACAGCGAAAAAACGGTGATGAAATATGGTGCTTATCCATACCCATATGCCATCAAACCCATAAAATCCCCTTATATCAACTACGTTACGCTTAATGAGGATTTGAAAGCAAAACTTGAAGAATGGTGTAACTATGCTGTTGAAGTTAAAGTTAAAAAGAACGCTTACAACTTTAGCGAGGCGCGAAGTCATAGTGATATGCGGCGCAGCCTTGGTATAGGTTGTAATGATATATTGATTGCCCGAACCACGCGCCTCATCCCACAAAAACGGCTTGACCGGGATATTTACCTGGTATCAAAACTCAACCAGCTATTTCAACAACACGGTCGCGAGGGGCACGTATTTCTTGTTATCGCAGGCGATCCCCATGAGGCGCCAGAGTGTTATCAATCGCTGGTTGATTTAGCAAGGACATTACAGGTTGAACCGTTTATACACTTTATTGGTTGGCTGCAGCACGGTTACATGCCTCCGGGCATGAACACCTACACCATTGAAGATTTATATTACTCGTGTGATGTCGTCTCTTTTCTGACGTCATGGGATTACGACAGTTATGGAAATCCAATTGGTGAAGCGATTAGTCACCGGCGTTGTTACATTTCGACACGTTACGAATATTATGACGAAGTTTATGGGCAATATGGTTTCTTTGCGCCAGTCATGGATATTTCTGCCGAGAAAGATGATTTACCTGACGATGAGTTTATTCTCAATGTTTATAAACTCATCACTAACAAACCGTTAATGTCAGAAATGGCTTATCAAAATTTTCTTATTGGTAAGAAAATACTTAACAGTAAGAGCATTGAGTCTTAATTAATACTCAGGGAGAGTATATATGCGTAACAATGTTTATGTTTCGATTGTCTTACCCGTTTATAACGAGAGCGACAGAATTAATTCTGTGCTTGTCTCGTTACTTCATCAAAGAACGCGTAATAATATGCTGACACATGATAACTGGGAGCTGATCGTGGTGGATAATAATTCCACCGACGATTCAGTAGCGCAAATAGAGGATTTTCATCGGCTCAATCCGGCAATGGATATTCATATCATCAAGGAAACCACGCAGGGTGTCTCCTCCGCGCGAAAATGCGGAATGGACTACGCCTCGCTGCGTTCAAAAGCGCGTGATAAACGCCTTGGCATAAACCGTAAGCACTATATCGTTTCGGCCGATGCGGACTGTACCGTGGACAGCTGGTGGCTGCACACGCTAATTGAAAAAATGGTCGAGGAAGCAGGGGATTTAGGCACCTGTAATTACTACTACAACGAAAACGACTTCCGGCTGCGCCCGAACCTGTTTGCGGAGATCCAGAAAACGCTGCGCTGCCGCGATGTCTCCTTCTCGCTGTTTGGCGGCTTCCCGGATGGCAAAGGTTTTGCCGTTGAACGTACGATGTACGACAAAGTCGGCGGCATTGAGATCTTTTACCAGCTCAATAACGGCCGGTTTGTCGAGCACCTTTCCGATGACTGGGATTTCGGTATTCGCGTGATCGCCGCGGGCGGAAAACCTGTCTACGCACGCGATTCCCATGTTGAAATCAACAGCCGCCGCGTGGACACCATTCTGCAGGAAGTGATAACCGGTGTCGCTTATGGACAGGATGGCATCATCATCATGAAAGATGTCCGTCCGGAAGGGGGACAGCAAACCTCGCTGAGCGACACGACACCAGAACAGTCATTACAGGCCTGGCACTACTCCATAAAAGATTACGTGCCGAAAAACATTGTGCTGCCGGTGCTTCTCAACCCGCACCTGCTGTTAGACAGCGACGCCGTGCGTCACTTCTTCGGTCCGGTGGTAGCCGATCGCCTGTTCCGGCGCATCGAGGCCATCAAACACGAAACTCGCATTATCGATTTCACGCCCATCCACGCCTATAAAACGCCCGCTTACCGGCTCTATTTCGAATTTCGCGACGAGATTTTCAGCGCCATGCGCCGCGCGATGGGCGAAGACATTGGTTTCCCGCCGCCGCTGCCAGCCTGTTTTGACGAGGTTCAGGAGCGCGATTTCCAGCGTTTCGTCTGGTATTTCTGTGAAGATCGCGAGTCCGGCATGGCGCATAACTACTTTGCCAACGGGGGAGTCTTCTGATGAACAGCGCACTTCTGGATTCATTGAACGATCTCGACCCGCACTACCCGGTGCCGCGCGTGTACGACTTTCTGGCGGCGCCGGAAAATCACACCTTGCTGGAGTACGTCTACCGGGATCCTTTTGGTTGCCATGTGTTTCCGGGCGACATCAAAGACTACCCGCAGGACGCCTTTTTCCGCGAGATGGAACACGACATTAAACAGGCAGCGCAGATCCATCTCTGGGCGTCGATTCCCACCTGCCGCTACCGCTGCCATTTCTGCCAGTTCCCGACCATTATCATTAATCCGCAGAGCGCCCCCTCGCGGGCCGTTTTTCACCGGGTTGTGGATCAGAACATTCAGGAAGCAACGTTGTGGCTGCAAAACGTGCCCGCGCTTGCCCATGCGGAAGTGGGCGAATTTAACGTTTTCGGCGGCACGCCGTCGTTGCTGCCGGAAGCGGAACTTCGGCGTCTGATTGAGTTTTACCGCAACAATTTTAACTTTTCTGCCGCCACGCTGCGCTTTGAAGGGGAACCGGCAACGCTGACAAAAGCCTATCTGCAGCTGCTCAAAACGCTGGGGTTCAGCAAAATCAGTTTTGGCGTCCAGTCATTCAATAACCAGCTTATCGAGGCCTGTGGACGTAAACATAGCGCGGAAACCTGCGAACAGACGATTGCGAACGCGCGCGAAGTCGGTTTCGACTGGATAAGTGTGGATCTGATCTACGGCCTGCCAGGGCAAAGCGTCGATGACGTGAAATATGATATGGAGAAGTGCCGCGAACTGGCGCTTTCCCATGTCGTCTGCACAAAGCTGCATATGGCGGAATTGATGAAGCAGCGCACTGGGGTATCGGGGCAGCGCCAAAGTTTATGGCAAAAAAAAGGGACGACCAGCCGCTTTCCGGGGCTCGGTAAGCAGTACCAGATGCGTGAGCTGATCGAGCGCTACTTCGCCGATGAGTACACTGAGCATCCCACCATGTATTTCCATCAGCGCACCCAGCCTGCGGAGAAGTGGAAAGGGCTGATTACTGATCTTGATAAACAGTATCCGGAAGTGGCGATTGGTCTTGGCGGCAGTTCGAAATGCACGCAGTCGGAGGCGATCAACATTACGGATTACAAACACTACTCCCAGGCGCTGGAAGAAGGGCGCTTACCCATTGAATCGCAACAAGGTTTTTCACCGCTTCAGCGCGAAGTTAATGCCTTCAAAATGGCGCTCTCCACTCTGCGCCCGGTCAACGATAGCGAATTCCGCCAGCGCTTCGACGGTCGCAGTTTTTTCAGCAACCCGGTTATTCATCGTGCGTTAGAAACGTTAACGCAAAAAGCGCTCATCACCGTGACTGGCGATAACGTCACGCTTACGCCAAATGGCATCACGCTGGTGGAAGCGATCATTAATACCCAATTCACATTCGCCGACAGCCAGGAGGTCGCGCATGAAACGCACTGACGCATCAACACCGGTTTTTAGCCTTTATTACATCGCCATTGACACCGAAGCCGGGGTCACCAATGAACAGTTTGAGCAGTTTGTTCGTGAGAAAGGGTGCCAGATCCCCTGTTATCCCGGCTGGCGCTGGACGTTGCTGCGCGGCCTGCGGGGAGAGCGCGCCGGGCAATTTCTGATGCTGTATGAAATCGAAAACGCCGACCTGCGCGATCGTTACCAGCGCGCAGACGGCAATCTCACCGAACTGGCCCGTCAGTTCTGGCGCGATCGTCCGCACGCTCAGCAATTGCTGCGGGAGTGGCAACAACTAGGGACATTCAGCGCGCTACCGACGATCTACACCGATTATCGTCTGCTGGCAGAAAACAAAAAAAGCACCGTGATGGATGGCCCCCGTTATCGCGAGCGGCCGGGAGAGGAACCGGAAGCCAGGGTGATTGGCATCCATAACCTGGCGCTGCGCCCGGATGTCGAAGCCGCGACCTTCGAGACCTTTATCGCCGAAAATTACCAGCGTATTGAAGATTACCCGGACTGGAAATTCCGCTTGCTGAAAGGCGAGCGCGGCAACCGGCTGGATCAATATGTGGTGATGATGGAGATCGCAAGCCTTGCGGCGCTGGATGTTTTCTATCCTGAACCGGATATCGCCACCGATCAGGCAGCCATTTTCGCCAGCGCACACCGGGACACCAAACAGATGTACGAGGAGTGGAAACAGCTCGCGTCCTTCTCGGGATCGCCGCAAATCTACACCGATTATCTGGCCGTGGCCGAAAGCCAGGGACAAGGAGTGTAGCCAATGACAACGCCTCACCCGGCCACAAATACCGGCGCACAGCATGCGACGCGGGGGATATTTTTTATCGCCGGTCTGGCGGTCTCCGCGTGGGCACCGCTGATCCCGCTGGTGAAAGCCACGCTGCACGTTGATGACGGCGCGCTGGGTTTGCTGCTGTTTTGCATTGCCGCAGGGTCGATGCTGGCAATGCCGTTCAGCGGCAGCTTAATCAGCCGGTTTGGCTGTCGGGCCGTGATCCTCTGCTGCGCCCTGGTGTTGTGTCTCGATCTGCCCGTAATGTTGTTTATCGATTCCCCCGTCGTGATGGGCGGGGTTCTGCTCTTTTTCGGCGCGGCAAATGGCCTGCTCGATGTGTCGATGAATAGCCAGGCGGTGGTGGTTGAGCGTGAATCCAGCCAGGCAAGAATGGCCGGTTTCCATAGCTTTTATAGCCTGGGTTGCATCGCGGGTGCCGGAAGCGTCAGCCTGTTGTTGTGGACAGGTGTGGCGCCGCGACACGCCATTTTACTGATTGCGCTGCTGATTCTGGCGATCGCGCTGGCTTCATCCGGCCATTTATTAGCCAGACGCCCGCAACAAACCGACGCGAAAGGAAGCCTGCTGCGAACGCTGGCGCATCCGCATGTGCTTTTCATCGCCATCGTCTGTTTTTTTATCTTTCTGATCGAAGGCGCGATGCTGGACTGGTCCGCCGTTTTCCTGCACAGCGAACGGCAGATGCCCGCGCAGCAGGCGGGCCTGGGATTTACGCTCTACTCCATTGCCGTAGCGCTGGGGCGGGTATATGGCGATCGCTTAATCAACACGTATGGCAACGTGCGCGTGCTGCTCTTCGGCGGAGTATGTGCCGCGGCGGGGTTGCTGGTGATGGTTTCACTGCATAGCGCCATGCTCTCTCTTGCCGGGTTCGTGCTGGTTGGCGCGGGGCTGGCGAACATTGTGCCGGTGCTTTTCTCCGGCGCGGGGAATCAGCCCAGTGTGCCGTCGCACTTCGTGCTGCCCGCCGTCACGTTATTCGGCTATGCGGGATTGCTGAGCGGCCCGGCGCTGATTGGCGCCATGGCTCAACACTTCAGCCTGAGCGCGGTGTTCAGCGCCGGCATTGTGCTTCTGCTGCTGGTTAGCCTGCTGGCGCGCAACATTATCCATTAACCACGGGCACGCCCGTGTTGTGAAAATTGAAAAATCGAAAAAAAGAAAGGAGTCTTTATGAATTACCCATCTCATGCAGTTTTTAGCGTGCATTACATTGGCCTCAACCTGAAAAAAGGGGTAACGGCGGGCGATTTTGAGCAATTCGCCCGCGAGCGCGGTGTGCAGATCCCGGCGTATCCGGGCTGGCGCTGGACGTTGCTTAAAGGTTTGCGCGGTGAGCGAGAAAACGAGTATCTGATGCTGTACGAAGCGCCGGATGCGCAGCAGTACGCCCGCTATGTGACAGCCAGTGGCGAGCAGACCGCCGAAGCTCAGCAATTCTGGCAGCAACACCCGCAGGCGCTGGCGCTGATTGCTGAGTGGAAAACCTTCGCGACGTTTGCCGAGCTGCCGACCATTTTCACCACTTATTCCCTGGTGGCGGAAAATACGCATAGCTCGTTGCCGGATGGGCCGAATTACCAGGCCAAAGCCGGGCAAGAAACGGTGGCGCGCGTCGTCGGTTTCCACAACCTCGCCCTGCGCGCGGGCGTGCTGCCGCAGACGTTCGAAAAATTCATTACTGATAATATCCACCGCGTCGAAGATTACCCCGGCTGGAAATTCCACATGCTGAAAGGTCAGGGCGGTAATCGTCTCGATCAGTACGCGGTGATGCTGGAAATCGAGAGTCTGGCGTCGCTGAACGCCTTTCATCCGGGGCTGGATGTCTCCACGGAAAAATCACTGGCCTTTGTCGCCGCACATCAGGATACGGAACGGATGTATGACGAGTGGCGCACGCTCGCATCGTTTTCCGGTGCGCCACAGCTCTATACGGACTATCTGGCGATAGCCGGAAACGCCGGTTAACCTCACTTACTCCTGTCGGGCGGTGGCGGCCATCAGATGGCTGAGATCACCGCCCAGACGGGTGTTTTGCAGCGGGCGCAGGGGCGCTATACGCTGGCGCAGCGGATCATCACACCTATAAAGCTGGCACCAGCCTTCAAGCCAGGCCAGATTGGTCGGGTGCTGTAAAAACGACACATCCTGCGCCGCGCCTGTCTTTTGCGCAAACGGCTGCGCATCGGTTATCCCGCCAATCACCACTTCCCCCAGACGCCGCAGCGCGTCGTGATTTTCCGCTTCTGGATCGACACCGTTTGCACGGGCAAACAGCGCAATCATCACCAGCGGCTGGATAGCGTAATTGTGGTAAGAGAACGCCCGCTGACGACGGCGCAGTTCGTTGGGTAAAAAACCTTGCGGATCAATTTGCTGCATCGCCGTACGGTAAATATCCAGCGCGTCGGTAAAGAGATCGCGCCGCTGCGTGACGACCGCGGTTGCCATAATGGCCCAGGCCGCCCAGTAGCTGTGGTTATTGACTTTATTCAGCGGTAAATCATGCCATTCGTTAACGGTTAAATCGCCAAGTGTGCTGAGCCAGCGCTCAATATTTGCCTGCTGAGCCGGATAAGCGCGCAGCGGATGCTGAGGCGAATATTGCAACTGCAGCCAGGCAGAAGAGAAGGTGGCCAGCGCCCATTTACGCATTGATCTGCCGGTATGGTTCTTCGCATCGCCAGTTAACGCACCCGCGCTGGCCCATTCCGCCAGGGCGTTGACCACACAGGCGACATTCAACGGGTTCCCGTTTTGCGCCCAGGCGGTGACCTGGCGGCTGACAAAGCGCTCCATATCGGTAATCGGTCTGGTTTGCTGGCGGAAAGCGGCGTCGGCTTCAGGGTTGAGCGTGGCGCGCGCGCTGTCGGAGCCTGCATATTTACTTTGAAAATCCAGCACGCCAGTAAAAGGCGCGGGAGCTGTGGGGCAGTTAACCGCTTTTGCTGGGTGGTGTTCCGGCGGTTGCATAAACCCGGCGGGAGGAGAAAGACGATCGGCGCCATGGGCGGCTGCCGAAAAGATGAAGATCAGCACTGCTCTTAGAAACACCATGCTATGTCCTGTTTTCCACGACCGGGAGCAGCACTATAGCATGGTGTGCTGGACTATCAGCTACCGCCGAAAACATGCACCGCGCGATGCAGGCGGGCGGCGCGTTCAGAGAGATCTTCCGCCGCGCTGGTGACATGCTCCACCATGCCGGTGTTGTTGTGCGTCATGGCGCCAATACGCGAAACGGACTGGTTAATCAGCTCCAGCGCCTGGGTCTGTTCGTGGGTGGCGATGCCGATCTCTTTAATCATCGCCGACATATTGATCACGCTTTCGATCATCGCTGTCAGGTGGGTTTCGGTGTTTTCGACCATCTCAACACCGCTTTTCACGTTAGCCACGTTGTGTTCGATAAGCGTCTGGATTTCACGCGCGGCAGAGGCGGAGTGTTGCGCCAGATTACGCACTTCCGCTGCAACCACGGCAAAACCGCGGCCGGATTCACCGGCACGCGCCGCTTCCACCGCCGCATTCAGCGCCAGAATATTGGTCTGGAAAGCGATACTGTCGATGACGCCAATGATGTCGACGATTTTATTATTGTCCGCGGAAACCGACTGCATCATGGCAATGGTCTTTTTCATCACATCGCCGCTTTCCATCGCGCTGGCGCTGGTCTCATCCGCGCGCGCCATCGCTTCTGTTGCGGTTTCCGCCGTTTGCCTTACCGCGCTGGCGATCTCTTCAACTGCCGCCGCAGTCTGGTGCAGATCGCCGGAGGTCTCTTCCGTACGTTGCCGCAGAGAGTCGCCTTCGCTGGAAATGCGCCCGCTGATCACGCGAATGCCTTTTATTTGCGCGGAAACATCGCCCACCAGCGAATTAAGGTTCAACCCGGACTGGTTTACCAGGCGCATCAGCAAACCGATTTCATCCACGCGGTTAAAATGGCGGTAGTCGGCTTTTCGCCCGGAGACCACTTTTTGCATTTGTGACAAAACTATTTTGAGCGGGCGTGATATTTGGCTCTGCAAAAAAGCGGAAAGTAATCCCAATGCAATAACCGTTACACCGGCTTTTTCAGCAGCATTAAATGGCAGGAATTGCAATACCACTAACAGGGCAGCGGTAATAATGGCGCCCAGGTTAATCCGTTTTGAAACACTAATCCGCTGGAAAATTGAAAGGAAAGAAAATAACCCACGGCGAACCACTAAACCTTTATAAAAACGGAAACCGCGAAGTTTGTTTTCATTCACTTGATCATAAAGCGCGGCGCTGGCGTCAATTTCATCGCGTTGTGGAATATTCCGCACCGAGATATAACCGGTCAACTCACCTTGCTGATAAACCGGCGTCACGTTAGCGCGCACCCAGTAATGATCGCCGTTCTGGCGGCGGTTTTTCACCATCCCGGTCCAGCTATCACCTTGCTGGATGGTAAACCACATATCACCAAAAGCGGCGGCGGGCATATCCGGGTGGCGAATAATATTGTGCGCTTCGCCCATCAACTGGTCTTCGGTAAATCCGCTGGCGTCAATAAATGCCGTATTGGCATAAGTAATATGGCTGTGCGTATTTGTGGTCGACAACAGCGTCGCCCCATCGTTAAGCAAATACTCTTTCTGTGTAACAGGAGTGTTACGCTTCATGAAAAACCCCGTAATGTACCGCGATCAATAAATTGCTGACGCGGTAATAGGCTTTTTTATAATTTACCGGCCAGTGAGTTTTTGTTATTACCAGTGCATTCTCCACAAAGTTATCGGCAACGGAAAGTAGCTGCGTTAAATATTTTTTTAGTCATACTTACGACTCAATTTATAAATATTGTTATGATTTTGCGAAAGAAAAATGACGACAAAAAAACAAACCAGCCATAAGTACATTCTTAAGTCAAATTAATAGCCAGTGATGCAGCAAAGGCGAATAAATAGACGATCAAAAATAGAAACATTAACATCGCAGGCTAACATTTTTACTTTTAGATAAAGTCCCAGGTATAAGAAAACCACAATACAAGTAATTTATTTATGGTTATTAACGATGCAGCAGCAGAATATTGACTGCGACGGCAGTGCGGCGGAAAACCGCCGCACTGCAATTAATGGCTGAGGATCTGATCGAGGAACTGACGGGTACGCGGATGCGCAGGCTGAGTGAAAAACGTTTCCGGCGGCGCGGATTCAACAATGCGGCCGTCGGCCATCAAAATCACGTTATCCGCCACGGTACGGGCAAAGCCCATTTCATGCGTGACCACAATCATCGTCATGCCGCTGTCCGCCAGATCCAGCATCACATCCAGCACTTCTTTGATCATTTCCGGGTCCAGCGCCGAGGTTGGCTCGTCAAACAGCATAATCTCCGGTTGCATACAGAGCGCGCGGGCAATCGCCACGCGCTGTTGCTGGCCGCCGGAGAGCTGCAACGGGAACTTATGCGCCTGGTTGGCGATCTGCACTTTTTCCAGATAGTGCATCGCCAGCTCCGTTGCCTGCGGGCGGCTCATCTTGCGCACCAGCGTGGGGCCGATAATCAGGTTATCCAGCACGCTTAAATGCGGAAACAGATTAAACTGCTGAAACAGCATGCCGATGCTCAAACGAATGCGGCTGATGTTGCGCACATTGTCATTCATTTCGATACCGTTCACCAGAATCTGGCCTTTCTGGTGCTCTTCCAGCCGGTTAATACAGCGGATAAGCGTCGATTTACCGGAACCGGATGGCCCGCAAATCACCACGCGTTCGCCTTTTTTTACGCTGAGCGAAACATCATCCAGCACCTGAAATTTCCCGTACCATTTGCTGACGGAGGTCATTTGAATGATCGCATCGTGCGGGGGCGTTGTGGTTTGCATCAGGAAACTCCTTCAGGGTTGCGGCGTTCATCGATGCGTCCTTCGATCCACACCGCGTAACGGGAAAGCGAAAAGCCAAACAGTAAATACAGGCCGGCGATAAACACATAGGTTTCAATGTAATAACGACGCCATACCGGGTCCTGCATCACTGCGGTGGTGGCGGTCAGAACATCGAACAGGCCGATAATGATCACGAATGATGAGTTCTTCATCGCCGCAATAATATGGTTGGTCACCGCTGGCAGGCAGATGCGCAGCGCCTGCGGCAGCACAATTTTGGTGGTGGTGTGCCAGTAACCCAGATTCAGCACCGCGGCCGCTTCATACTGACCGCGCGGTACCGCCTGCAAACCACCACGGATCACTTCAGCCTGATAGCAGGCAAAGAACAGGGCAATACCAATAATCACCCGCAGCAGCTTGTTCACTTCCATCCCGGCCGGTAAAAACAGCGGAAAAACGTTCACGGCGACAAATAAGATCGTGATCAACGGTACGCCGCGTAACCCTTCAATAAACACCACCGACAAACCGCGCAAAAACGGTAGCGGAGAGCGGCGGCCCAGCGCCAGCGCCACCGACACCGGCATGCCAATAATCACCGTCCCGGAAAAAAGCAGCAGCGTCAGCGGCAGGCCGCCCCAGTCCGCAGAAGAGACCGGCGGTAGCCCGAACAGACCACCACTCATCAGCACTGACATCACAACCAGCGAGACTATCCACAGCGGCCACAACAGGCGCGAGTGCCAGCACATCGGCGACAGCGAAAGCCCGACGGTAACAAACCACACCAGCACCGCCAGGGCGGCACGCCACTGCTCATCATACGGATAGAGCCCGAAGAGGATCGGACGATACTTCTCGCCGATCACCGCCCAACAGGCACCGGCCGCCGCCCGGCACTGCTCGGCCGTCCCGTTAAAACCGACCGCGTCTATCACGCCCCAGCGCAGGATCGTTGCCCCCACCAGCGCCAGCACGGTTAATAACAGCAGCGTCAATACGCTTTGTGCAACGCTGCTAAATAAATGCTGTCGTAGCCAGAAAACCACAGGATTTTGCATAACGGTTCCTTAGCGCTCTTTAATGGCGACGTAGCGGTTAAACAGGTTCATCAACAGCGAGGTGGTACCGCTAATGACCAGATACACCACCATCATAATGGCTATAGCCTCCAGCGCCTGGCCGGTCTGACTCATCATGGTGTTGCTGATATTCGCCAGTTCCGGGTAGCCAATCACCACGGCTATCGAACTGTTTTTCGCGAGGCTCACATATTTGCTCGCCAGCGGCGGCACCATCACCCGCATCGCCTGCGGAATGACGACATAGCGCATGACATGCCACGATGAAAACGACAGCGCGCGTGCCGCTTCCAGTTGCCCCTTGGGCACGGACTGAATCCCCGCGCGAACAATTTCGGCGATATAGGCAGACGAGTAGAGCGAGATGCCCAGCAGCAACGCGGTAAATTCCGGACTGATGGTAAACCCGCCGCGAAAGTTAAACCCGCGCAGCTCCGGCGTATTCAGCGCATGGGGCGCACCGGACAACCACCACACCATCAGCGGCAGGCCGATAATCAGCGCGAGGCGAATACGTCCAGTGGGCAGCACTTTGCTGCGCCGCTCGCGCCAGTAACGCGCAAGCAGTGAAACCAGCAGGCTTAACACACAGCCAGCCAGCAGCGCCAGCAATGTCCACTGCCAG
This sequence comes from Enterobacter sp. R4-368, assembly GCF_000410515.1. Taxonomy (NCBI): domain Bacteria; kingdom Pseudomonadati; phylum Pseudomonadota; class Gammaproteobacteria; order Enterobacterales; family Enterobacteriaceae; genus Enterobacter; species Enterobacter sp. R4-368. The sequence continues at coordinate 475,552 of NC_021500.1, forward strand.
CCGCTGTGCGCCGCCGGAACGCTGAACGTTAAGCCCCGGTTGGTAAGAAAACCGCCCGGCAGTTCTATCGCCTGGCGCGGCGCGGGCAGGTTGCGGATCACCATCGACCAGAAGATCACATGCAGGATCACCGGGACATTACGCAGCAGCTCCACGTAAGTGACGCACACTTTCATCAATAGCCAGTTTCTGGAAACCCGGCCAATACCAACCAAAAATCCGAGCAGTGTCGCCAGCACAATGCCGCACAGCGTCACATAGAGGGTATTGAGGAACCCCACCACCAGCGCGCGGGTGTAGGTGTCATTCGCGGAGTAGGGAATTAACGTTTCCCCGATGGCGAAGTGCGCAGGCTGGTGCAGAAAACCGAAACCAGTCGAAATGCGTTGCGCATGCAGGTTTTCCACCACGTTGCTGTAGAGCCAGTAGCTAAATCCTGCAAGCAGCGCCGCCAGCAGCAACTGGTAGCAGGCGCTGCGCACGGACTGACTGCCAAAAAAGGTGAAAAGGCGAAACGCGGTGGCCTCGCGCGTCGCATCCGACGCCAGAACACCGGAGTTGTCAGACTGTTTCATCATTAAAATTACGACTGTGGCAGGAGTGGAGAAGGGCCGCCCCGCAAGACGGAGGCGGCCCGGCGATTAACGGATCGGCAGGCCGTAAAGCAGGCCACCTTTGTTCCACTGATTATTCAAATCGCGATCCAGCGGTTCAGCGCTTTTCGGGCCAAAGTGGCGGTTGTAAATATCGCCATAGTTGCCCACCTGTTTAACGATGTTGTATACCCATTTGTCATCCAGACCCAGTTTCTGACCGAAGCCGCCTGTGACACCAAGCAGGCCCTGAACATCCGGATCGGTGGATTTCAGTTTTTCATCGACATTACTCTGGTTAACATCCATCTCTTCGGCATCGAAAGTGGCGTAAACCACCCATTTCACAATGTCATACCACTGGTTGTCGCCTTTGCGCACCGCCATCGCCAGCGGCTCTTTGGAGTACATCCCCGGCAGGAGCACATGATCCTGCGGTTTGTCGGTATCAAACGCCAGGATACCGGGCAGCGCCACTTTATCGCGGGCGATCACATCACAGCGACCCGCGAGGTAGGCGGCGACATACTCTTTATTGTTTTCAATAACCACTGGCGTGTAGTGAATGTTGCGCGAGCCGAAAATCTGCGCGACGTTACGTTCGGTACTGCTTGGCGTGACACAAACGGTTGCGCCGTCGAGATCTTCGAGTTTTTTCACGCCGCTGTTGGCGCGCACCATAAAACCGGTGCCGGTGTAGAAGTTAGGCGGCGCAAAACTGATGCCGAGCGACACATCGTTAGTGAGCGTCGCGGTGGTATTACGTGACAGCACGTCCACTTCGCCAGACTGCAGCGCCATAAAGCGTTGTGCGGTTGAGAGCGGGGTAAAACGCACTTTCGACGCGTCGCCCAGCACCGCCGTTGCCAGCGCACGGCAGAAATCAACATCAAGACCTTCCCACTGGCCTTTGCTGTTAATCGCGGCAAAACCGTGACGGGCAGGGTGAACGCCGCACACCAGTTCACCGCGCGCTTTGATTTTTTTCACGGTATCGCCATTAACAGCAGGCGCGTTTTCCGCCTGGGCAGGCGCCAGGAAACTGCCGAGCGCCAGCAGCAAGGCTGAGGCGGCAAGGTGAGATTTTTTGAGCATGACCGATCCTTTTTAAAGTTGCTATCCGATTAATTAACTGTATTTATTACTGATTTCACTAACATTTCCGTTTGTATACGTATGTTCCTCATCCATGACCTCCTTAGCAAAGAACGAATTCAGTAAAGCATATCCAGAAAACCGACGATGGAATTATTGCAGCCATCCCCGCACACCTTGCCACAGCAACTGCGCACTGAGCAGGATCATGGTAATGCGAAACAGTATGCGGAACAGCCGCTCCGGTACGTTATCCAGTACGCGCGTTCCGAGCCACGTACCCAGCGCACCGCTGATAATCATTGCCGCCAGCACCGGTAACCAGCTGGCCCAGGCAAAACCCATCAGCCCGAACGCGAGGATCTTTAACCCGTGTTGCAACACCATGCAGGTCGCATGTGTGGCAATCAGCGGCTGGCGTTTTAGCCCTTGTGAACTGATAAGCCCGGCGACCATCGGCCCGGTTGCGCCAACAATCATCGTCCCAAGACTACTCACTGCGCCGCCAATAATAAACAACGGCCGACTCAGCGGTTTCTGTTCTCCGCGTTTACGCAGCACCGACCAGAGAATAAACACCCCCAGTGCGATACGGGCGATGCTGTCCGGGATCACCGCCGCAACCGGTGCGCCAACGGCAATGCCCACCGCGCTACCCAGTAAAAACCACAGCACCAGCGGCCACACCACATGGACTCGCTGAATCAGCGTCCGGCTAAAGTTGGAGCCAAGCTGCACCATGCCGTGTACCGGCATCAGGCTGCTCACCGGCATCCCCAGCCCCATGATCGCCAGCAATGCCGTGCCCCCGCCGAGCCCCATGGCGGCCGTCAGCGCCGAGGTCAGGAAACTGCAAAACACCATCACCCCGGCAAATAGCGGGGAAATCTCCGGCGGAATCAACGTCAGTGTCATACTCACATCCGTTTAACGAAAATCATCCTGCAGCAGGCGATGATACAGCGCCTGAGCCTCTGCCGCTGGCAGAATTCGGCTGGCGCAATCAAGAAATTTCTGTTCGATCAAGTTATCCGGCAGCGGGATTGCCGGGCTGGAACCCCGCGCCCCGGCGACCCGCAAGGCAAACTGCCGTCCGTCGACGGTGGTCAGCGTGACGAAGGCGCTGTGTGTAATCTCTTCGTCATGGCGCTCCAGCGTCACTTTCTGCATTAACGTCTGTGTCGCCGGATCCTGAAAACGCGCGTCGTCGATAAAATCATCCAGCGTCAGGGTGCCGGTGACAAACGCACGCGCCACGCAATAATGCAGGCTGAATTTACCCGCCAGCGGGTTTTCCGGCTGCGGAATATTGATATGCGGGAAGCGGATCGGGTGAACTTTCACCTCAATGTGCTTAATCTCATGCGGCTGCAACCCGGTTTCCTCACGCAGCGCCAGCACGCCATCCAGCGGCGATAAAGTAGCGTAACAGCATGGGAAGTATTTGTAATTGTTACTCTTCACGGTATCGAGAATAAACGGCGTTGCATCCCAGTTTTCCGTTAACGGGAGTGGGTCGACATTCGCCTGGCCGTTATAGACGTGAAAATATCCCTGATGATGCTCGAAGGCATTCGCGCCTGCGCTGAAATCCTCTTTTGCCAGTTTGCAGGCCATTACCGCGCTCCGCGCCGCCTGGCCGACCGCCAGGGCTTTGGTTTCCGTGCCGAAGTTCGATTTAATGCCGCTGGCGAGTGAAGCGGTCATCGCCAGCGCCGTGGCGGTTTGCTCTTCATTAAGATCGAGTGCCACCGCGCAGGCCGCCACACCGGCGAAAACGCCGACCGTGGTAGTCGGATGCCAGCCATGGCGGTACTGAAACGGGCTCACGGCTTTACCCATGCGCACCGCGGTTTCATAGCCGGTAATATACGCGCGCAGCACCGCTTCGCCATTGATATCCAGCTCATCCGCCAGTGCCAGCAGCGCAGGCAAAACGGCGACAGAAATATGGCCGTGCAGCCAGGAGTTGGAATCATCAAAATCAAGCAGGTGCGAAGAGACGCCATTTAACAGGGCGGCATCGAGCGCGTTCAGCTTCAGGTCGGTGCCAAATACGCGGCTGTTGCCGGTCGCGGCAGAAGGGACAATCACTGCACGCAATTTGCGCGAGCCATCCTGCACACCGCCGGCAAGCGTCACGCCTAACGTATCAATTATCGCGGTACGCGCCTGGGCGTACGCGGCCTGCGGGAAAGCCTGCCGGGAGAACGCCAGTAAATTACCGGCAAGTTGTCGGGCAATAGTCATGAACAGATTTCCTGTACAAAAAAAGAATTAGTGGTCGCCGGCAAGTAATCCGGTGATGCGCGCCAGCGATCCGGGACGCTCAAAGTGCAGGGCGGCGTCATATAATTGTGCGCTTCGCGCCGCGCCGAGGACAGGAACGGTGAGGGCGTCAAATTTGGCGCGCAACTCATCGTCGCTCAGTGGATTTTGCGCGTGACCGCGATAGACATCCGTATGCGCATGCAACACGCTGCCATCATCCAGCCAGACATCCATAAAGGCGGAACTGGCGGACTGTCCATCAACCGCTTCCACTTCCAGCAGCGGCAACAGCGCACGCGGGCGCGGATCGTCAACCGTCGCCTGGGTGAAATCGGTATCTGTCAGAGCGTAGCCGCTTAATGCAAGAGTGATACAGTGAGGAATGCTGAATTTACTCTCCAGCGGCGTACGCGGCTCCATAATTCCGGCGTTAACCATGCCCATCGGGTGCACTTTTGCCGAAATTCGGGTGATAGTGCGCCCCTGCAATTGTGGATAAAGTTTACGTGCGGTCTCAATGGACGCATGCGTACCACGGCAGCTGGCATACAGCTTGTAGCCGTTGGTGAGCAGTTCCCAGCTCTCGCCGAAATCAAGCGGGGGAATTTCCGCGCTGCCGTCCTGGATAAAGATTTTTACCCAGCCGTCAGCTTCATAAAAATGGTGGGCACCGACAAAATTTTCCGCTGCCAGTTCAGCCGCCAGAATACCGTCCATTGCCGCTTTCCCGGCGTGGAACGGTTTTCCGTGGGTGCCGGAAGATTTCTGCAAACCGCCCATCATGGTTGCCGCCGCGCCTAACGCGTTGCGCACCTGTTCTTCGGAAAGCTGCAAAATCGCTGCGGCAACGGCTGCCGCGCCGGCGCGACCGACAACAGAAGTAGGGTGAAAACCACGGCGTTGCAGGTTGCGGCCAACGCCCGGAACCCAGCCGCCGCCCAGTTTCGCCATCACTTCAAAACCAGTGATAAAGGCCAGCAGGATCTGCTCCTCGTCAACCGGATGCGCCTGCGCCATCGCCAGCGCCGTTGACCAGCACGGGCCGCCGGGGTGGCCTGCGCCCGCTGGGTGGGTATCGTCGTAATCGGCGGCGTGCGCCATGGTGGCGTTAACTAATGCGGCAAGTGCCGGAGTGGTGGTAGTAGAAAGGAAAATTCGCGCATCACCGGCGGCATTCCATTTTTTCGCCACCTGGCGAACAGCGTTAACGGCATCGTCATTAACGGCGCCAATCGCCACGCCAAGAAAATCAATTAATGCGCGTTTTGCTTCGTGCCGAACGGCAACTGGCACAACGAGTTGATTAGCATGGCTGATAAAATGGCTTAGCTGTTCTCCACGGGTTAATGCAGTTTCTGCTTTCGTTGTCATGGTAAAACACAGTTTCCCTGGTGTTGACTTGCAAATACGGTGTTGGCTTACAAAATAAAAAGCAAATATTCGTTTTGTGTATATTTGAATTCATTTGTATACAATGAATTTAAAATAAACATAGCAGCGATTTCGTAAACGTCAAAAGATGTTTTTTAAATAAGCAAAGAATAAAAAATGCAAAAGCCTCCCCGTTCCTGTGGCAAGATGAACGACGGCAGGGTGCAGACTTTGCAAAGCCATCATCAGTACATACGAAAGGAGCTAAAACGTGAAATCGACGGGTCGCGACGCGGGCTTAACGCCGTTTGAAATTCTTATTTCCGCTATCGAAGCGGGAGAGTTGCTGCCGGGAGAGCGTCTACAGGAGACGCGGCTGGCAGAGCAGTTTGGCCTGAGCCGAACGCCGATACGTGAAGCGCTTCACCGCCTGGAAACGCTCGGGCTTGCCGAACCGGGACCGCAACGCGGTCTTATCATCGCCCACATCAGTTACGAGCGTCTGCGTCAGTTGTTCGATGTGCGCGAAGGGCTGGAGCGGCTGGCGATGGCACTGGCAGTTAATGCCGCTTCTGACGCGGAGATCGCCTTGCTACAGGAGATGGTTCACGCCGAAGCCTCTCTGACCGACAGCAAAGCCCTTCACGATCACAACCGCATGTTCCACCGTCAAATCTACCGCGCAACACATAATCCCTATCTCAATGAAATGCTGGACAATTTACGCATCCATTTGTCGTTATTGCGCAGCACCACCTACGAACTAAAAGAGCGTACCGAAGAGTCGAAACGCGAACACCAGGCCATTGTTGACGCGCTGGCGCGACGTGACAGTGCTGCGGCGCAGGAAATCGCCTGTGAGCATATTCGCCACGGCTATCGCGCACGTTTGACAATTTTAAGCCAACGAGAACGCTAACAGATTGCCCCTTATTTGACGGACGGAAATCCTCAACCGCTGATAGACTCCGGAATGGCGTATTTTTAATCGGGCTTTCTGTGGGCATTCTGAGGGTAGCATTTCGTGTTAGCGACTTTGATTTACCGTAGCCGACTGAATCGAACATTAGATCCCTCACAACTGGCAGGCATTGTCGAGCGAGCAAGCCTGCGCAACGCGCAATTGCATGTAACGGGAATTTTACTGTTCGACGGCGATCATTTTTTACAGGTCCTTGAGGGACCGCAGGCATCGGTCAACGCGGTGTATGAGCGGATCGGCAAAGATCCCCGCCACGGTAACGTGGTTGAACTGCTGCGCGATTTCGCGCCGCGCCGTCGCTTTGTTGACAGAGGAATGGTGTTGTTCGATTTGCGGGTGATGAAACCCCACGTCGTGCTACGCGCGATCCTCCGCTTTGGCACACTGAAATATAAGCTGGCCAGCAATGATCGGGTCTACAAATTTATCCGCACGTTTATCGCCTCGCCGAACACCAACGGCGGGGTGCGTAACACGTCGCCCGAACAGTGGCGTTTCGCCATCAAAACATCGCCTTTCGCCAGCGATACCCCGTTATTTCACGAACAACCGTGCCAGTTTGCCTTCCAGCCCATTATCGAACCGTTGCGCGGCAATATTTCGTCGCTGGAAGCCCTGATCCGTGGACCCGACGGCGGCAGCCCGCAGGACTATTTCTCAACGATTGCGCCAAACAAGCTGCACGAAGCCGACCTCGCATCGAAAGGCTGGGCGCTGGCAATGGCGCGTCGCCTCGGCATTGGTAACCACAAAGTCGCCATCAATTTGCTGCCGATGTCGCTGGTCAAAATTCCCGGCGCGGTGGACATTCTGCTGAATCACATCACCCGTAACCAGCTTAATCCCGGGCAGATCATCGTCGAAGTGACAGAAGATGAAGTGATTTCCGGTTATGAAGAATTTACCTGGGCCATCCGCCAGCTGCGCGCCGCCGGTATTGGTCTGGCGATTGACGATTTTGGTTCCGGTTTTGCCGGGTTGTCATTGCTGGCGAAATTCCAGCCAGACAAGCTGAAAATCGACCGCACCATCGTCACCGATATTCATCTGCATGGCCCGAAACAGGCGATTGTGAAAGCGATTATCGATTGCTGCGCCGAACTGCAAATTACCGTCGTCGCCGAAGGGGTGGAGAAGGTGGAAGAGTGGTGCTGGCTGGAAGCCGTTGGCATTCAGCGTTTCCAGGGTTTTCTGTTTGCCCGCCCGATGCTTAATGGTGTTTCGGCAATTAACTGGCCCCAGCGCATCCTTCACAAAATCTAATCTTTTCCGGCAAGCCTCACTGCTAAGGAGGATCCACACGGTATTCTCCTTTTTTATGCCAACGCCGCGCGTATTACGCCGGAAATAGCGCAAACCACTGCGTTATTTGGCTTATAAATCATCGTTCTTCTATGCTTAACTGAATAACAGTGGATGTGGTTGCGGGGGAATGATGAAACTCAAAAGACGTGTCGCGCGGGCGCTGGCGCTCCATTCCTCCCTAGGGCGCAGTATCACTTTTTTTATGGTTGGTCTGTTACTGGCTGGCAGCGCGACCAGCGCATGGACCTTATCCCGGGCATGGGAACGTGTCGTCGAAGACAGCGAACGGGATGCGATTAACCTTTCCGTTTCACAGGCGCGCCAGGCGGAAGATACCTTTTTGCAAACGGAGCTGGTGCTGCGGGACATTCGCCGCAACCTGCCAACAGACAGCATTGAAGGCATTGATGTCAACCAGTTCGGCGTTTATCTCGCAGAGCTGGCAGAGCGGTTACCGCAGTTGCATGGGCTGATGGTTTACGACACCCAGGGCAATATGAAAGCCACCTCGTTTGGCAAAATTCCGGTGATGTCGAACAACAGTGACCGCGAATATTTTGTCTACCACCGCCGTAACGGCCACGGCAGTATTCACATCGGCCATGTTATTCGCAGTCGTTCGACCGGCGATCTGGTGATCCCGGTGTCGCTGCGCATCAGCGACAGTTCCGGCGGTTTTGCCGGTGTTTTACTGGCAACGGTAAAAGTCGACTATTTCCGCCATTTCTATGGCTATTTTGAGTTGCAAAGCCGCGACATGCTGGCGCTGGTAAATACCGACGGCACCGCCGTGTATGTGCGCCCCTATGGCGATGAAATCATCAACCGCAATCTCTCTGCCAGCCCGTTATTTACCCGCGAACTGGCGAAAAAGGACCGGGGGAATGGCACCTGGGTTTCCGCACTGGATCACATTGAGCGCATTTATGGGTTCGCCCGCCTGGAGCGCTATCCGCTGGTGGTGGCAGCGGGTTATGACAAACCCGCGCTGTGGCATAGCTGGTTAAAAGACAGCCTGCCGGATCTGGTGCTGAATGCCATGCTGCTGCTGGGTACGCTGCTGATGGGGGCGATTATCTTCCGCCAGGTCAGGCTTAATGTGCGCAACCAGACGGAACTTGCCGTCCTGCGCGATGAGCTCACCAGCATCAATCACACCTTGCAGCTGATGGCGCTGGCCGATGGGTTGACCGGGCTTGCCAACCGTCGCCAGTTCGATCTGTTTCTGGCAAAAAGCCTGAAAGCCTCTGCGGTGACGCAAAAACCCGTCTCGCTTATCATGCTCGATATCGACTATTTCAAGCGTTATAACGATTTTTACGGTCACGTTGCCGGCGATAACTGCCTGCGAATGGTCGGCGAAATTATTGCCAAACTGAAAGTGCGCAGTCACGATCTGATTGCCCGTTACGGCGGCGAAGAGTTTGCCATTATCCTGCCCGATACCGGCCCGGAAGGCGCGCTGTTTGTCGCGCGTCAGGCTGTCGCAATGGTGCGCAGCGCCAAAATTCCGCACACCAAAACCAGCGGTCAGGAAAATGTGGTCACTATCAGCGCAGGCTGTTACAGCCTGATCGCCGATGCGAATTTTGACGATGCCATCCGGCTGAAAGAGGGCGCTGATAAAGCGCTTTACCAGGCCAAAATAGAAGGGCGCGATCGCGCAGTTGCCGCAACTGAAGCGCTGTTACGGCAAGCGGATTGAATTTCAGACCAGCGCTTTCGTTAGATAGTGGCGCTGCATACCGGTGTGCGGATAATCCGGCAGCGACATTTGCAATTCATAACCGAGTTTTTGATAGAAAGGCAGCGCCTGGAAACTGAAGGTATCCACCAGCGCATGGTGGCAACCCAGCGCGACCGCTTCCTGCGCGGCGCGCTGCATCAGTTCTTTGCCAAGCCCGCTGCCACGCCGATCCTCATGCACCCATAAATAGTGGATATTCAGCCAGCCACCTTGCTGGTGGGCAATCAAACCGCCCTGCATAACGCCATTATCATCGCGAAAATAGACGCCCAGGTGCGCCCATTCGCTGAGATTAACAAACTGCTGATTGTAGCGGCGCAAACCGGTAAAAAGCTCCTGCTGATCCTGCTCGGTCACTTCATGTTTAACTATCAGCGCCATTTCTCTTTTCTCCTCTTTGTATTTATCAGAATGATAACAGGTTGGTCAGCGGCGAGCGTCGTCTACCCTTAAAGACTGTTACCAATTCGCAAGGAGAAAGTACAGTGAGCATGAAAACCAGTGATTTCTTTGTTCAGCGTCTGAAAGAATGGGGCGTGACTCGCATTTACGGTTATCCAGGCGATGGCATCAACGGTGTGCTGGGCGCCATCCAGCGCGCTAATAAAGCGGGCGACGGGATTGAATTTATCCAGGTTCGCCATGAAGAGATGGCCGCGTTTATGGCGGTCGGTCACGCGAAGTTTACCGGTGAACTGGGGGTCTGCTTATCGACGGGCGGCCCGGGTGCCACGCATCTGCTCACCGGCTTGTATGACGCCAAAATGGATCACGCACCGGTGCTGGCCATCACCGGGCAGGCAGAAACCACCGCGCGCGGTGCCAGTTACCAACAGGAGATGAACCTGGATCGCGTTTTCGCCGATGTCGCCAACTTCGTGCAGGAAGCGGCATCGCCCGCGCAAGTCCGGCATCTGGTCGATCGCGGCGTTCGTGTGGCCATGGCGCAAAACGGCGTTGGCGTGGTGATCATCCCCAAAGATGTACAGGACGAAGCCTGGCAACCGCCCCGGCACGCGCACGGATTTACCCATTCAGGTTCGGGTTACCAGCGACCGCGCGTCATCCCACACGATGCCGACCTGCAACGGGCGGCAGAGGTACTCAACGCCGGGAAAAAGGTGGCGATACTGATTGGCGCGGGCGCGCGTAACGCGGCGGTGGAAGTGGTGCAGGCGGCAAATTTACTGGGCGCAGGCGTGGCAAAAGCCCTGCTCGGCAAGGATGTGCTGCCTGATGATGCGCCGTTCGTCACCGGCGCCATTGGCCTGCTGGGCACGGAACCATCGTGGAAACTGATGCAGGAGTGCGACACGTTATTGATGATCGGGAGCGGTTTTCCGTGGACGGAATTTCTGCCGCCGGAGGGCAACGCGCGCGCGGTACAGATCAATATTGACCCGGCAATGCTTGGCCTGCGCTACCCCTGCGAAGTCAATTTGCACGGGGATGCAGCCGAAACCCTGCGCGCATTGCTTCCGTTGCTGACGCACAAAAACGACCGTAGCTGGCAGGAAGAGATTGCCCGTCAGGTGCGCGACTGGTGGCAACTGATGGAGCAGCGCGCCATGGCGCCGGCAAAACCGGTCAACCCGCAACGCGTGGTCTGGGAGATGTCTCCGCTGCTGCCGGAGAATGCGATTGTCACCTCTGACTCCGGTTCCTGTGCGAACTGGTTCGCCCGCGACTACCGCGTTAAGCAGGGGCAGCGCGCCTCGCTTTCCGGCGGGCTGGCCTGTATGGGTGCCGCAGTGCCGTACGCCATTGCCGCGAAATTTGCCACGCCGGAAAAACCCGTGGTGGCGCTGGTGGGCGATGGCGCCATGCAAATGAACAATATGGCCGAACTGATCACCATTCAGAAATACTGGCAACAGTGGCAGGATCCCCGCTTAATCATTTGCGTATTCAATAACCAGGATCTCAACCAGGTCACCTGGGAGCAGCGGGTAATGGAGGGCGATCCCCGTTTTGAAGCAACGCAGCAACTACCGGATGTGCATTATGCGGAATTTGCCCGCACGCTGGGGCTGGAGGGTATTTTTGTCGATACGCCCGAGGCCTTATCCGCCGCCTGGCAACAGGCGTTGCAGGCGGATCGCCCGGTGGTGCTGGAGGTGAAGACCGATCCGGAAGTTGCGCCATTACCGCCGCACATCACCTTCAAACAGGCGAAAGCGTTTATGGCGTCAATGGTGAAAGGGGATCGCGGTGCAGTTCAGGTGCTGAGCGATACCGCCAGCCAGTTGTTCCATAAGAAGTGATAAAAAAGCCCGGTGCGCATGGCGTACCGGGCGAGTGCAATATCAGGGGTAATTACAGTTTGTTGAGGAACGCCAGCAGATCGGCGTTCAACTGATCCTGATGCGTGACTGCAAAGCCGTGCGGGCCATTTTCATAGACTTTCAGTTCCGCGCCTTTAATCAGTTCAGCCGATAATTTACCGGTCGCTTCAAACGGCACGATCTGGTCGTTACTGCCGTGAATAACCAGCGTCGGCACATCCACTTTCGCCACATCCGGGCGGAAATCTGTTTCCGCAAACGCGGTAACGCAGTCAAGCGTGCCTTTCAGCGACGCCAGCAGGGCGATATTCAGCGTTTGCGTCAGCACGCCGTCAGAGACTTTCTGCCCGGCGTTCAGGCCATAAAACGGCGTAGCGAAATCACTGATAAACTGCGCGCGATCTTTCAGCAGACCGGCCTGAATCCCGTCGAATACGCTTTTATCAACGCCCTGCGGGTGATCGTCGGTTTTGCCAAAAATCGGCGTCACCGCGCCGAGCAGTACCAGACCGGCGACACGCGCGCTACCGTAGCGGCCGATATAACGGGTGACGTCACCGCCGCCCATCGAGAAGCCAACCAGCGTCACATCGTGCAGATCCAGCGCGGTGATCAGATCGTTAATATCGGAAGCAAAAGTATCGTAGTTGTAGCCATTCCACGGCTGATCGGAGCGACCAAAACCGCGACGGTCGAACGCAATCACACGGTAGCCGCGTTCAGCAAGAAAATTCAGCTGGCTGTCCCACATATCGCCATCTAACGGCCAGCCATGGCTGAAGAGAACCGGCTTACCCGCACCCCAGTCTTTGTAATAGATCTGAGTACCATCCTGCGTTTTGATTGTGCTCATGTGTTTACCTCATTGTTGTGTTGTGGTTTTTAACTGCATAACGCTTATCGTTGCGCGGGCGCGACCAGATGCCGGACCACCGGCGGCTCGTCGCCCTGATGAAAGGCCAGCACGCGCTCTCTAATCAGTTTGTCATTGACCGTGTGACGTTCATGCTGGCGCAAATGCTCGATCCACGATCCCATCACCCAGGTTTCAACAAACAGGCCAGCATGGTGGGCATCTTCATACACCGCCCAGCCCATCGCGCCGGTACGCCTGCGCACGCGGCGCATCTCCTGCATCGCACAGACAAAATCATGCGCATCTTGCGGGGAGACCCGATATTCGCAACTGACCATCACCGGCCCGCGTTCATGCGGAATGTCGGTTTCGGTCGCGAAGCCCGCCGGATCAATCATGTCGAGATCCAGCGCGGCGTCTTTTTCCAGCCGCCAGCGTAAAACTGTAGCAGTTCCCAGCACCATCCCCAGCGTGGCGGCACAAAGTGCCCACGTCACGCTGAACTCTGACGCCAGCTTGCCCCAGATGGCGCTGCCGACCGTCATTGAGCCGAAAAACACGGTCAGATAGACCGCCAGCGCGCGCGCTTTTACCCAGCGGGCCGCGCTGCGCTGTGCGCCGACGTTCAGCGTCGAGAGCACGGCAATCCACGCGAAGCCGGTAAAAAACTCAAAGGCGTTGAGCAGCCAGACATGGCGAATAAACGCCAGCGCCACCATGGTGACGGCAAACAGCAAACTGGCGGCCACCATCATCTGGTCGGCATTCAGCCGCTTGCGCAGTTTTGGCAGCAGCATCGCGCCACAAATCGCGCCGGACCCGATACAGGCCAGCATGATGCCGTAACCGCCAGGGCCGAGACCCAGCTCGCGTCGCGCCACCAGCGGCAGCATTGCCCATCCGGCGCTACCAAACAGGAAAAACGCCACCGTACGCGCCAGCACATTGCGCAGCACCGGCGCGGCGTGAACATAGCGCAGCCCTCCGCGAATGGCGGTAAAGAAGTGTTCCGGCGGCAGACGCTGAATGGTCACCTGCGGCTGCCAGCGATAGAGCACAAACGCCACGCCCAGCACCGACAGGGCGTTCAGGAAGAACACCATCCACGGACCGGCGAAAGAGAGCAGCAGCCCGCCCAGCGCCGGACCAATCGCGCGGCTGATATTGATGCCCAGCGAATTAAGGGCAATCGCCGGACTCAGTTCGCGTTTTTCAACCAGATCCGGCACCACCGCCTGGAAAGCCGGTGAGCTAAGCGCCGCGCCAGTACTGAGTAAAAACGTCGCCGCCAGCAGCACTTCCGGCGTGACATTGCCGGTAAACGACAGCAGCGCCAGACCGGCTGCCGCGCAGAACGTCCAGGCTTGCGAAAAGAGCAGGATTTTGCGCCGTTCAACGATATCCGCCAGTACCCCCGCAGGCAGTACAAACAGGAACATCGGCAGGCTGCTGGCCGCCTGCACCAGCGCGACCGCCAGCGGATCGGCGCTCAGCGAGAGCATTGTCCAGTTCACCCCGATGTCGCTCATCCATGAGCCGACATTGGATACCACTGTCGCTATCCATAGCGTGCGAAAAACGCGCTGGCGCAGCGGCTGCCAGGCAGAAGCGGCTGGGGCAGCGTTGATATCAGGTGACACTGTCACCGCTGCGTGCAGTTCGTTTTGTTGCGTCATGCCAGTGCTCCTTTCGCCGCCACGCGCAGCCGCCAGCTTCCCGGCCCGGTTAACAGCAAGGTGGTGAAGATAATCAGCAACAACCAGCCGAATTGCCCCTCGGCCAGCGACCAGTCTGCATGCACGACCAGCATCGCGACCAGCAGCACCACGATGATCGGGATACAGGCCAGCCGTGTGGCGACACCGGCGATGATCAGCAGCGGGCAAACCACTTCGGCGAAAATCGCTGGCAGCAGACTCATCCACGGGCCGAGACCAAACGGATCTTCGATATGCGCCAGTTCGTTACTGAAATGCAGCACCTTCGGCAGGCCATGCACATACAGCAACAGCAGGCTGCCGGTCAGGCGCAGGAAGAACAGCCCCGCATCAACGCGGGGCGAAACAGCTGAGAAAGAGGATGTTTTCATGATGTCAGAACGCAAAGCAGCTGCAACCGAGCGCGCCCCAGAAGGCGTTCTCATCGGAAACCGGCATGGCGGCACCGCGTGCAACATCGTGTTGATGGATATGTACGCCACACGGACCAGAGCAGTGGTGTACGCCCGACGCCTGACCTACGCGAGCGGCCTGCGGCGGCGCACTGCGATAATGACCAGGGACCTTCACCACCGGCGACCAGTCTGGCAGTACCGGGATCGCCGGCGGTGCCAGCGGACCAAACGCGCCAGCGGCATAAACAATCTCACCGCCGACCACCGTCAGCACCGATTCAATCCCTTTGATCTCCTCCTCAGGTACGCGGAAGTAGTCCTTGCTGAGGATAGCGAGATCGGCCAGTTGACCGACTTTAATCTGGCCTTTTTTCCCCTGTTCGCTGGAGAACCAGGCGCTGCCTTGCGTCCAGAGCAGCAGGGCGGTATCGCGATCGAGACGCGCGCTGTGGTCGTACATTTGCATGCCGCCAACCGTGCGCCCGGAAACCAGCCAGTAGAGTGCCGTCCACGGGTTGTAGCTGGCAACGCGCGTGGCGTCGGTGCCCAGACCAACCGGCAACCCGGCTTCCAGCATTTTCGCCACCGGCGGCGTCTGTTTGGTGGCCTGCGAACCGTAGCGTTCGGCGAAATATTCGCCCTGGAAGGCCATGCGATGCTGAACCGCAATCCCGCCGCCGAGCGCTTTTACCCGCTCAATATTGGCTTCGGTGATGGTTTCCGCATGGTCAAAGAACCAGTGCAGACCGTTAAACGGAATGTCGCGGTTCACTTTTTCGAATACATCCAGCATGCGGCTGATCGATTCGTTATAGGTGGCGTGCAGGCGGAACGGCCAGCGGTGCTCAACCAGATGGCGCACCACGCGCTCCAGTTCCTCTTCCATACCGGGCGCCAGATCCGGGCGCGGCTCAAGGAAATCTTCAAAATCGGCGGCGGAAAAGACCAGCATTTCACCGGCACCGTTGTGGCGGAAAAAGTCGCTGCCCTGGCCCGGCGTTAACATATCGGTCCATTTTTCGAAATCTTCCAGCTCATGCCCCGGACGCTGGGTAAACAGGTTATAGGCGATGCGAATGGTCATCTGCTGTTTGCTGTGCAGTTCGGCGATCACTTCGTAATCTTCCGGGTAGTTCTGGAAACCACCGCCCGCGTCAATAGCGCTGGTCAGCCCCAGACGATTCAGCTCACGCATAAACTGGCGCGTGGAGTTGACCTGCTGCTCCAGCGGCAGTTTTGGCCCTTTCGCCAGCGTGGCGTAGAGGATCATCGCGTTTGGCCGCGCAATCAGCATCCCGGTCGGATTGCCATTGCTGTCGCGCTGAATTTCGCCGCCCGGCGGGTTAGGCGTGTCTTTGGTGTAGCCCACCACATTCAGCGCCGCGCGGTTGAGCAGGGCGCGATCGTACAGATGCAGGATAAACACCGGCGTATCCGGCGCGGCCTCGTTAATTTCGTCCAGCGTCGGCATACGGCGTTCGGCGAACTGGAACTCTGTCCAGCCGCCCACCACGCGTACCCACTGCGGAGACGGCGTGCGCAGCGCCTGTTCTTTCAGCATACGCAGGGCATCCGCCAGCGACGGCACACCTTCCCAGCGCAGCTCCAGGTTGTAATTAAGCCCGCCGCGGATCAGGTGCAGGTGCGAGTCATTCAGCCCCGGGATCGCCGTATGGCCTTTCAGATCCACCACTTTTGTGCGTTCACCACGGTAAGCCATCACCTCGGCTTCGGTCCCCACCTGGACAAATTTTCCGTCGCGGATAGCCACGGCATCGGCGAGCGGGTTTTCCCGATCAACCGTATGAAACTGACCATTAAGCAATATCAGTTCTGCATGTACGAGCGAATCCATACTTCCTCCAGTCTGGCGGCCTCATGGGCCGGATAAGCGTCTGGGCGGATTATGCTAAGCGTTGGGAAAGAATGAACAGTTATACGAACGTATAGGTATACGAAAGGATAGTTATACCTTCAGATAATAGTTATGCCGGGGAGGGATACCTAACATACAGCCAACGATAGCGATGGCGCGTGAGTTGCTGTCTGAACGTAACACTCCTCACTTTAACCTCTAAGGATGCTTGTATGACTACCGCGAAACTTGAAGTTCTGACCCCGGCAAACTGTCAGTTAATCTTTATCGATCACCAGCCGCAGATGGCGTTTGGCGTGCAGTCTATTGACCGCCAGGTGCTGAAAAACAACACCGTCGCGCTGGCGAAAGCCGCCAAAGTGTTCAATATTCCGACCATCTTCACTACCGTCGAGACCGAAAGTTTCTCCGGCAACACCTATCCTGAACTGCTGGATGTGTTCCCGGAGAAAGATATTCTGGAACGTACCTCAATGAACTCCTGGGATGACCAGAAAGTGCGTGATGCGCTGGCGGCCAACGGCAAACGTAAAGTGGTGGTGTCCGGCTTGTGGACCGAAGTGTGCAACAACACTTTCGCCCTGTGCGCCATGCTGGAAGGCGACTACGAAATCTATATGGTGGCAGATGCCTCCGGCGGCACCTCGAAAGAGGCGCATGATTACGCCATGCAGCGCATGATCCAGGCAGGCGTGATCCCAGTGACCTGGCAGCAAGTGATGCTGGAGTGGCAGCGTGACTGGGCGCACCGCGAAACGTACGACGCGGTCATGAATATTGTGAAAGAGCATTCCGGCGCATACGGCATGGGCGTCGATTATGCCTACACCATGGTGCACAAAGCGCCTTCACGCGCGAAAGCGGGTCATCGCACGCTGGCACCGGTTCCGGCGAAATAAGTCTCTTGCTGGCCGGTGTACGCCGGTCAGCCTTTAAACGGCAGGAGAATGCCATGAGTGTCGGACTTGTCTCTTTCGCCGCAGGCGTGCTGATTGGCGTGATGTACGCCTTGCTGAAGGTGCGATCGCCTGCGCCACCGGCGATTGCGCTGGTCGGGTTGCTTGGCATGTTGATGGGCGAACAGCTCGTCAGCGCACTGATCACACACGCTGCGGCGGGGTGAGCCTATGAAATCCTGGATCCTTTCCCTCCTGGTCGGTCTTCTGGCCGGGGGGATTTATGCTTTACTGGGGACGTGTTCCCCCGCACCGCCGGTGATTGCCTTACTGGGGTTATTCGGCATGCTGGTGGGAGAGCAACTGGTTCCGATTACCCGTCGGTTACTTGCCCGGCAACCGTTAACCATGGCATGGTTTCGCCATGAGTGTGTGCCAAAGATTAGCGGTACGCCGCAACCTGAACCGCCGGACGCACCGCCGCGCCGGGATTAATGCCCCGAGGATAACCATGACGCACACCCTGCGTATTGCCATTGTTGATGATGAACCGTCCGTGCGTAGCGGGTTAAGCAATTTGCTGCAATCGGCGGGGTACGCCACGCTGACCTTCGCGTCCGCCGAGGCCTTCCTCAACGATGGTAGCGCGCAGCGGCAAACCGCACTGGTGATTGCCGATATTAAACTTAAAGGCATGAGCGGGGCGGCGCTGTACGAGAAACTGCAATGTAGCCCGTGCCCGCCGCCGCTGATATTTATTTCCGGTCACGACGATGAAACCTGGCAACGGTTCGCGGGGCAACCCGGTGCCGTTGCTTTTTTGCATAAACCGATCGATATCGACATGCTGCTTGATCATATTTCGCGCACGCTGGCGGGAGGTGAAGAGACACCATGACCGGAAACGCAAAATCTCCCCCCTGGCCGCCGATGCTGGCCGAAAACCAACCGTTTACGCTGCAGGATGATGCTATCTACACGCCGCTGGCGCAGGAGGGCGGCATTGTCTGGATGAATGCCCACTACCCGTGGGCGAGTGATGCGTTTATTCTCGCCACGGCGGTAAGCGACGATGCCGAGCCGCGCGCCAGCCAGTTGCTGAACAACGAATTAGCGCTGCGCCAGCAGCTAGATAGCCGTTGGGCGGTAAAACCGGTGGCCAGCACGCAGTATCACGGCCGCGTTGCGCTGGTTTACCCTACATTTGCCTTTAAACCGCTCACCCGCATGATCACCCAGCCGATGGCGTGTATCGCCAGCTGGCTTGAACTGACCCTGCGCATCTGCACGCCGCTGCGCCAGATGCACCAGAGCAACCTGATCCATGGCGATATTAAACCCGGCAATATTTTTCTCACCGATGAAGGCTGCCGGTTGGGCGGGTTTGGACTGACGACCAGTACCGTCGGGGAACCGGCGCAGAACTGGCTGCCGCTCTCCGGCGGTACGCTGGCCTATATGTCACCGGAGCACACCACGCGCACCCACCACGCCGTGGACAACCGCAGCGATCTCTACAGTCTGGGGATTGTCTTTTATGAGCTGTTGACCGGCACATTGCCGTTCGATCTCAGCGAAGGCGGGCAGGCGGAATGGGTGTTGCACCACATCGCCTCTGAACCTTCGCCGCCGCATAGCCTGCGCGACGGGGTGCCGGAGATGCTCTCCACCATTGTGCTGAAGCTGCTGGCAAAGTCGCCGGAAAAACGTTACCAGACGGTCGATGGGTTGATGGCGGATTTGCGCCGCTGCCAGGCGACATTAACGCCCGATGGCGAGATAGCCGCCTTTACGCCAGGTCTGCAGGATCGCTCACCGGCGCTGCATTTTGCTAACACATTGTATCGCGCCCATCCGCAGGCCAAATCGCTGGCAGACGCGCTGGACGCGGTTGTGCAAAGCGGTACGCAAACGCTGGTCACCATCAGCGGTCCTGTCGGGATGGGGAAATCGTCGCTGATGGCCTCGTCGTTAAAGGCCTTTCAGAGTCGCCCGTCGCTTATCGCGCTCGGGAAGGTGGAACAAAACTCGTCGATTCTGCCGCTGGGTGTGCTGACGGCCGCTTTCCGCTCGCTGGCGCTGCATTTACTGGGGTTACCCGCTGAGGAAGTGGCGCGCTGGAAGACGCGGCTCAGCAGTGCGCTCACCGGTTATGAAGCGCTGGCGGTGAGCCTCGCGCCGGAGCTGGGTCTGCTGATTAACAGTAAACCCGTGCTGTTTGTCGACACTTTGTCACTCGATTCACGCGCGCGCTTCAACCACATGGTGCTGCGGCTGGTGAATGTCTTTGCCACTCCGGGTTGCCCGCTGATTATCCTTATCGATAACCTGCACTGGATCGATGACGCCAGCCTGCATTTACTGGAATACCTGTTACAGCACAGCCATGCCTTGCCGCTGCTGATGGTGGTTTCACACCGCGACGTAGCCTCGTTAGACGATCCGGCTTTTGCCACCGCGCTGGCCCGCTTGCGTAGCGCCGCCAGCCGGGTAATTGAGTGTGTGCCGCAACCGCGTTCGGCGAAAGCAATCTCGCGCTGGCTGGCGACCGTTTTTCAGACGCGCCCGGCATCCACCCTTGAGCTGGCAAAACTGATCCATGAAAAAACCGGCGGCAATCCGCTGTTCGTCCATGAGTTCTTTAAGCGCATTACCGAAGACGGTCTGGTGAGCCATAACAGTTACCAGGGCAAATGGCAGTATGACCTGGCGGCGATTAGCACCCGCTACCACCGCGAAAACGTCCCCGATTTGCTGCTCCAGCAGCTGGCGCAAATGCCGCCTGAAACGCGCATCCTGCTCGGGAGCATGGCCTGTCTTGGCAGCGCGGGGGATATCACGTTAATAAGCCGTGTGCTGAACCTTTCTGCCAGCGAGGTGCATTACCGTCTGCATCCTGCGCTTACGGTACAACTGGTCACGCTTAACGCCGCCGCGTACACCTTTACCCATGAGCGCATTCACGAAGCGGCCTGCGCGCTGCTGGAACCTGCATATTGCCGCCAGTTGCATCTGGCCACGGCCACGCTTCTGGCGCAAACGGCAGCCGAAGCCCCGGGCAATGAGCTGCTGTTTCGCGCAATTCACCACATTAATGCCGCGGCCGACGACATTTTGCCGCCGCAACGCCAGCACTTCAGTGAACTTAGCCTGCTTGCCGCCAGACGGGCAAAACATACCGGCGACTACACGTCGGCCCTGAGCTATTTACATCTCGCGCAGTGGCTTCGCACCGGGACAGGGCATGACTTTGCGCTGTCGCTGGAGGAGACCGCCTGTGAGTTTTTGCTCGGTAACCTGTCAACCGCGCGCGGACTGTGCGAACGGTTACTGGCCTCGCCTGGCGGGCTCACGGAAAAAGCGCAGGCCGCGACATTGCTGGCAGAAGTGCATATTCGCCAGTCCGGTTATCAGCTGGCGCTGGAAACAACGCTCTGTTGGTTGACCGTGTTTGGCATTCACCTCAGCCGTTATCCTGACGATGCAGCCTGTGATCACGCGTGGCAGGAGATGCATGCGCGTGTTGGAGATAATCCCGCGCATCTGTTTACTGCGCTGCCGCGCATGAATCATCAGGAAACCGACGCGCTGATGAACCTGCTGGCGAGCGCCAGTTTGTATGCCAGCTTTAATTGCCCGCGCCTGCATTTCCTGTTGCTGTGCCAAATGCTACAACTGACGCTCGAACGTGGGCTGACCGGCGCATCCACCTCGGCACTGGCCTGGTTTGGTGTACTGCTCGGTGAACGCTATGAAGAGTATGAACTGGGCTACCGTTACAGCGTTCTGGCGCAGGAGCTGGTGACGCGCCACGGTTTACATGAATTTGCCGCGAAAGCCCTGGTGCCGCTCGGGCGTAGCTGTGTCTGGACACAACCGCTATCACGAAGCGTGGAATGCGCTAACGCCTGCTTTACCGCGGCCGTTGCGCATGGCGATCTGACCATTGCCTGTTTTGCCGCTTTTCGCCAGGTGATCAACGCCATGAGTCGCGGCGATCACCTCGACACGGTATTAGGCCATATCGATCGCGGTCTGGCTTTTATTCGTGAAACCCAGTATTCGGACATGGATCACCTGCTGCTGTTACAACGTCACTTTGTCGAGTATCTGCGACAGCCGGATAGCATGTTAAGCGGCAAAGCGATCCTCCCCCGATCGCTGCTGCCCCCGACGCCGCCTGCCACCATGCTGTTCTGGTTCTGGCTCTATCGCGGAATGGCGCACTTTTTCACCGGGGCCTGTTCCCGCGCGGAATCGTGTCTGAAAGAGGCGGGGAAACATGCCTGGTCCGCACCGGGGCATATCAGTCTGCTGGATTATCACCTTTACAGCGCACTTGCGCTGTCGATGCAGTTAACGCCAGAGACGTTTTCCGCTGAGCACCGCCTGCGGCTGAACCAGCACTACAATAAAATCGCCCGCTGGGCGCGCGTCAATCCGGGAACCTTCAGCGATAAAGAAGCGCTGGTTTACGCAGAAATCGTACGCCTAGACGGCATGAACAGCATCGCGCTCGAACAGTATGAGAAGGCGATTACGCTGTCCCGCGAAGCCGGTTTTAACCCCAGCAATGCGCTGGCGCATGAACTGGCGGGGCGTTTTGCGCTCTCCTGTGGATACCAGACCGCAGCCGACGCGTATTTTCGCGGCGCGATGGCCGCCTGGGGACGCGTCGGGGCGCAGGCCAAAGTCCGCCATTTGCAGCAGGAGCATCCCCATCTTTTCACGCCCGTGGAAAGTACCCCCTATGACACCATCTCCTTTGCGCAGAACGATGAAATCCGCGATCTGCAAAGTATCATCAAAGCCTCCCGCGCCTTATCAGAGGAGATCAACCTCGAACGGTTGATTCAGATCCTGATGACCATGTTGCTGGAGCGTGCCGGTGCGCAGCGCGGCTTACTGATTCGCGTACTTGATGACAACATTCCGGAAATCGAAGCCAGCGCACACACCAGTAAAGAGGGCGTACTGGTGCGGGTGATCAAAGAGATGCCGCTGGCGACAGATATGCCGTTATCGGTGCTGGCGGCCGTGATCCGCACCGGACAAGAGATCCGCACCGGCCGGCCGGAAGAGTACAGCCCGTTTAGCCAGGATCCGTATCTTGTCTCTTCCGGGGCGGCGGTAATGTGTGTGCCAATGTTCAAACAGGCGCGGCTGGTGGGAGTGTTATATCTGGAAAACCGCCTGATGCCGGAGATGTTTACCGCAGGCCAGTCTCGCGTCGTGAACCTGCTTGGCGCACATGCTGCGGTGTCGCTGGAGACCGCGCGGCTGTATGCCAAGCTGGTGGAAGAGAACATGCAGCGTCGGCGCGTCGAAAAGGAGCTGCGCGCCAGCCAGACCTCGCTGATGCTGGGCGAACAAATCAGCCACACCGGAACCTGGCGCTGGGAGCTGGAACAGGATTTGATGCATATGTCGGATGAGTATGCGCGCATCCTCGGGCTGGACGAGAAGCGCAAACTGATCTCCATGGCCGAGTTTTTAACCTTTGTTCACCCGGACGATCATCCGCATATCAGCGCGCTGGTCACCCGCAGTGTCGCGCAGGGGCTCACCATGCAGGCGGAGTTTCGCATTATCCGCACCGATGGCGAGTGCCGGTATATCCTCGGCATCGGCGATCCGGTCTCTTCCGGTGATGAGGTGCATGAATATTTTGGCACCATTACCGATATTACCGCCCAGCGGCAGAGCGAAGATGCCGCGCGCGTCGCTCAGGCCGAGCTGGCGCGGGTGTCGCGCGCCACCACCGTCGGGCAGTTAACCTCATCGATTGCCCATGAAATTAACCAGCCGCTAATGTCGATTGTCTCTAACGCCGGTGCCAGCCTGCGCTGGCTTAATCGCTCACCGATCCCGGTCGATAATGTGCGCGTTGGTCTGGAGGAGATTATCAGCGAAGGGCAGCGCGCCGGAGAGGTGATCCGTAGCCTGCAATCGCTGACGCGCAGGCAGGAGCCGGTGTTCGAGCGTATCGATCTGCATTTCTTACTGCGCCATATCATGACGCTTTCCCGCAGCGAGCTGGCGCGGCGGCAGATCGCTGTTGAGTATGCCCTTGATGCGCATAACAGCTTTATTTATGGCGATAGCGTACAGATCCAGCAGGTGCTGCTTAACCTGGTGATGAATGCCGTTGAAGCAATGGCGGATATCGACTCGCGCCCGCGCGTGTTAACGCTTTCAACGCTGACACAGAACCCGCAAGAGGTGATTTGCCAGATTGCGGATACCGGAAGCGGGATGAGTGCAGAAGTGCAGGGGCGGCTGTTTGAGTCGTTCTATACCACCAAAGCGCAGGGCATGGGCATGGGATTGACCATCAGTTATGCCATTATTGAGCGGCATAAAGGCAAGCTAACGGCGAAGTCGAGGCTACCATTCGGCAGCGTGTTTGCCTTTACCTTGCCGGTGTCCGCGGATTAGCGGCTGCGGGATTTGGCGATATGCAGGTGACTTGCGGCATGCACCAGATCCGCCAGCGAGCGGGCCTGCATTTTATCCATCACCCGGCGGCGATGGACTTTTACGGTAATTTCGCTGACACCCAATTCCGCCGCAATCTGCTTATTAAGCAAGCCACTGATCGCCAGCTCAAAAACTTCCTGCTCACGCGGCGTCAGGGATAAGTGGCGCTGCTTGAGGGCAAAATTTTCCTGTTGTTGCTCGAAATCTTGCGCCGCCACCGTCAGCGCGTCCGCGACCGCCGACAGCAGGCGTTCGGACTCTACCGGCTTCGTTAAGAACTCACGCGCCCCGGCTTTCATTGCCCGTACGGTCAGCGGAATGGTGCCATAACCGGTCAGAAAGATTATCGGCAATTCGCGTCCGCGATCTTTTAACGCGCTGGCGACATCGAAACCGTCCGCGACCGGCATATTCAAATCCAGAATCAAACAAGAGGGTACGGAAACCAGCGGGTGAGTGAGAAAAGATTCCGCAGAGGCGAAATCAATGGCGCGGTAACCTTCTGCTGCCAGTAGCCGGACAATTGATCGTCTGACGGCATTATCATCATCGACAACATATACGAGAGGTTCCATTATCTATCAGCCTCGGTAGGGCGCATGCCAGAAAGCAGGCCGTAAGCTATGCAGGCAGATACTGATAACATAAAAATTAACTGGATGAAATAACTGATCTTTTCCTTATATGCTGTAGGCTTTTTGTGCCAGCGCGTGAAGAATATACGCCCGGTAAAAGGGGCAACGTTTAGCGCATTACTTTCGAATGAAATTTGTTATAAATCACTGAATGTTGCATGTATTTTAACCGCTTGTTAATTTATATATCGTACCGTTAACCCTCCGCAAGGGCGCTTCGTTGACGGTGAATGGGAGCAAAAATAAGAATAATCTTAGGCTGAGTAGTGGCATTTAGGGGAAGGAATATGGCGATCAGACGGGCACAGCCTGAAGAAGCAGAAGTTATTTGGCACATCCGTAACCAGGCTATCCGCCACGGTTGCAAAGGCGTTTATGAGGACAAGGTTATCGCCGCCTGGACTCCGGATAAAATGCCGGAAAGCCAGCGTACGATGATTGCCAATAACCCTTTTTATGTGGCAACCACGGCAAATGACCAGCCGGTCGCCACGGGTTTTCTCGATCTCGCCAACGCCAGCGTGGAGGCCATTTTCACGTTGCCGGAGTGGGAAGGAAAGGGGCTGGCGACGCAGATAATTGCAGCCATTAAACAGGAAGCGGCGCAGCGCGGTTTGCTGCACATCACGCTGGCATCAACGCCCAACGCCTGTGGTTTCTATCAAAAGCAGGGGTTTGTCATAGTGCGGGAAAGTATTTATCCCTCTGCGCTGGCGCGTGCGGAATTACGCTGTATTGAAATGGAATATAATTTCCCTGTTAATAAATAAAGAGCATTTATTCACAGAATGGATTAATGAGGAGAAAATTCCTATTAAAATAAATAACTTAATTAACATCCCATCATAAAACATCTCCTATAATAATAAGGCTGCGCTATCGCGTGGCTTTATTTCATGATTCAACACAGAAAGGGACTTTTTATGAAAATACGTGCCTTACTTTCCATTTTATTATTTGGTTTATCAATGAATGTCTTCGCCGCCAGCCAGACGGAGTGTGAAGTGAACGGCGAAATAGACTGGAACTGCATGTGCCAGATCTTGTGCCAGGCGGGCGAGGGCGGCGCAGCCTGTAATTGCGATGGCGTGCCATAAGCCGACATTGCAAAGGGGATATTAATGTTAATATCCCCTCTGTTTCTCCACCGCCGATTTCTCTGAAACCTATTCCAGCGCCAAATAGATCCCCCCGCTTACGCTATTCACATGTTACTCTTCACGCCTGAGGCCAAACAGGGAGAGCCGTGATGTCGGCGATTAAAACACTTGCCACAACCGAAGTGTACCGCAACAAATGGATGCGTCTGCGCGAAGACAAAATCCTGCGGGCAGATGGGAACGAAGGTATTTACTCCGTTGTTGAGAAAGCTGATTTTGTCGTGATTATCGCCCGCGAAGGTGACAGCCTGTATGTGGTTGAGCAGTTCCGCTATCCGCTGGGTAAGCACACTATTGAACTGCCGCAAGGCGCCTGGGAATGCGCGCCGCATGCGGATCCGCTGCATGTGGCGGCCGGTGAACTGCGCGAGGAAACCGGGCTGGTGGCAGGAAAGATACGTCATGTCGGGTATCAGAAGCTGGCGCAAGGCTACTCCAGCCAGGGTTACCATATTTTTCTTGCTGAAGCGTTGGTGCATCAGCAGCAGGAACTGGATCCTGAAGAGTTTGGTCTGACGACGCGCAAAATTACCCTGAAAGAATTTGAGACGTTGATGTGTGAAGGAAAGATCAGCGATGCAACGTCCGTCACCGCGTATTTGCTGGCAAAGCTCAAAGGCATGCTGCAATAGCGCGGGCATTTTGCTTCTCATCACAACCGTATGCGCCGGGTCCCTGGCTTAACGCGAGATCAACATGAACAGCGCCGCACAACATATTCTTTCTATCTATCAACGTCACGCCCGGACATTTGCTGAGCAGCGCTCAAAGGCGCTTTTCGAAAAAGGCTGGCTGGAAAAATTCGCCAGTCTGCTGCCGGATGCAGGCAACATTGTCGATGTCGGGTGCGGTAACGGGCAGCCGATTGCGGGCTGGTTTATCCGCCAGGGTTTTCAACTCACCGGCGTTGATGGCGCAAGCGCAATGCTGGACCGCGCGCGCCAGCAGTTTCCCGCTCAGCGCTGGATCCAGCAGGATATGCGCAACCTGTCGCTCGGTGAAACCTTCGATGGGCTGCTGGCCTGGGACAGCTTTTTTCACCTGACGCATGAGGATCAACGCAACATGTTCGATCGTTTTGCCGAACATAGCCATGTGGGCAGCGCGTTAATGTTCACCAGCGGAACCGATCACGGGATCGCAATGGGGCAGTTTGCCGGTGAACCGTTGTTCCATGCCAGTCTCGCACCTGACGAATACCGCGCGTTATTAGCAAATCACGGTTTCGAGGTTATCGGGATGGTTCAGGAAGATCCGCACTGCGCCGGGCATACCGTATGGCTGGCGCAACGCGTTCGCTAAAGCGGCGGTGAAGATATTTGCCGGATGCGGCTCAGGCTAAAGAGGATCGCCAGAAGTGTTGCCGCAGCGGCCAGCCCTAAGCCAAGCCGGACCGCAAAAGCCTCCTGCTCCACATTGCCGGAAGGGGCATAGAGCGAAAGTATCCCACCCAGCAGCGCCGCGCCAAGACACTGGCCGAACGTGCGCATAATCGCCAGCACGCCGGACGCGTAACCACTGTGCTCCCTTGAGGCGTTCGCCATCATCTCTTTATTGTTCGGGCTCTGGAAACAACCGAAGCCAATACCACAGATCAGGCTGCGCAGGCTGATATCCCACACCGGCGGATCATGCGGTAATCGCGCCAGCAAAATTAACCCCACCGCGAAAAGGCACAGACCAACGGTGGCAATCAACGAAGGTGCGTAGCGGTCGGCAAGCCGTCCGGCATGGGGCGCAACCAGCATGATGCCAACAGGCCAGGCGGTAAACAGCAACGCCGACGTCAGCGCGCTGTAACCATATACGCTCTGAAACAGAAACGGCAGGGCGACGAACGTCATTCCCTGGCTGATAAAAGAGGCCAGCGATGTCAGTGCCGCCAGCGAAAAACGCGGCGAGGCAAAAAGCGTCAGCGGCATCAGCGGCTGCAGTGCCTGGCGCTGACGCAATACAAACAATGCCCCGGCAGCCAGACCAACAAGCCCATAACTCAACGCGGTAAGCCCTGATCCGGAACGGGAAATGGCGCTTGATGCCATTACCATCGCGCCCAGCATAAGAGCGGAAAGCAGCGCCCCCGGCGTATCGAAGGGCCCGCGCAACGCGGAGGTTGCAGTCGGGATCACCCGTAATGTGAAGAGCAGGGCGATGATGCCCAGCGGAAGGTTAATGGCGAATAACCATTGCCAGCTCAACGTTGCCAGCAGCGTGCCGCCCAGTACCGGCGCGATAGCGGTAATGGAGGCGATTAACAGCGCGTTCATTCCGAGGATGCGCCCCAGTAATCGATTGGGAAAGACCGAGCGCAAAATCGCCGGTGCAATGCTGAGTGTTGCCGCCCCACCAATCCCTTGCAAGATACGCATCGCGACCAGCGTCTCCAGCGATTGCGCCAGTGCGCAGCCCAGCGAGGCCAGCGTGAAGAGCCCCAGACCGGCGGCGAATAATCGGCGAAAGCCAATATGTGCCGCTAACGCAGCAAAGATTGCCAGCGTCATGGCGGCGGAGAGCAGATAGCCATTCGCTACCCAAACAGCTTCCGCGGCGGTTACATCTAACGCCCGCGCAATTTGCGGCAAGGCGATATTCACCATCGAGCCATCAAACACCGCCATTGTGGTGCTGGTCATCACCGCAACCATGGCCATCAACCGCTCGCGTCCGGGCAATCCTTCATCACCGGGTTTATCCAAAAATAGTGTCATAAACAACCTCTGCTGATTTTGTGCTTGCGGTAACTATAATTTCGCGGGATATATGGCGGAAGGCGCAGCATTTGCATTAATACGTTGCAGCAAACGCCATATCTGAACCATCTGTTGTGGACGAAAACGATGAGTGAACCCGATCTGAATTTGTTATTTGCCCTGGATGTGCTGATCGCCGAGCGCAGTGTGGCGGCGGCAGCGCGGCGGCTTGGTCTGAGCGCTTCAGCGATGAGCCGGACACTTAGCCGTCTGCGGGAAACCACCGGCGACCCGCTATTAGTGCGCGCCGGGCGCAATATGGTGCTGACGCCGTATGCAGAAACGCTTCAGACACGCACACAGAACGCCGTTTTCGAGGCGCGGGCGTTGCTGCGACCCGCGCAACCCGAGCTTAATATTGCCTCGCTACAGCAGATGTTTACCCTGCGCGCCAACGATGGTTTTGTTGAAGCGTTTGGCCCAACGCTGATTGCGGAAATGGCGGCTGTCGCGCCAGGCGTGATGCTGCGGTTTACGCCAAAGCCAGAGAAGGGCTCCAGTGCCTTGCGGGAAGGACGGGTCGATCTGGAAATTGGCGTGCTGAGCGAAATGGGGCCAGAAATTCGCGTGCAGGCGCTGTTCAGAGACCGTTTTGTCGGCGTCGTCAGGGATACGCATCCACTGGCGCAACTTAATGAAGTGATGATCAACGAGTATGTCGCCTGGGGCCATGTCGTGGCGTCGCGTCGGGGGTTAACAAGCGGTCCGGTTGATGAAGGGCTGGCAGAGCAGGGCGTGCGCAGGAAAATCGCCGCTGTGGTGCCGGGTTTTCCTGCGGCGTTAGCCGTGGCGCGTGCGTCCGATCTTATCGCGCTTATCCCGGCCTCTTTTCTTCTCAGTCCTGCGGCCAGGCAGGGAGTGGCAATGTTTGAGCTGCCGGTAAAAACGCGCACCATTACCGTATCTCAATTGTGGCATCCACGTTCAGAAGTCGATCCCGCGCATCGCTGGCTGCGCCAGTTTATGCTGGGAGTGTGCAGGCGATTAGTGCATAGCGATGCATTCAAAAATGTGTGATGCAAACAGGCCGGGAGAAAGACGATGAACAAAGAAGATGCGTTACTGGCGATATTGGTAAGATATGAACAGCAGCTTCATGATCCTGACATTCGCTGCCAGCCCGAAATTGTCGAAAGGCTTTTACATCATGATTTTTTTGAGGTTGGCCGATCCGGTAAACGATACAGCAGAGAACAAGTGATTGCTGCACTGGCAAATGAGGACGCTAAGCCGATCGCGTCAGATGATTTTGCATTGTCGATGCACAACAACGGTTATGCATTGTTGACGTATCGAAGTTTTATCCTCGACGGACAAGGCCAGATGACGAAGCAAACATTGCGGACATCGTTGTGGGAGGCGTGTAAAACAATGCCAGGTCGATGGCAGATGCGCTTTCATCAGGGGACGCCCATGGCGGAATGAATGCTGTAACAGCGTAAGCACTAAGGCAAGAAAAACAGAGATAAATGACCACGGCAATGATGATGGCAAACCGATGGATTCTATTTAATATCACTTTAGTGCGCATAATGTATATTATGTTAAATGAAGTATAACCAGATAACCCACGGCCAAGGCCAGTCTTGCCTGAGC
This sequence comes from Enterobacter sp. R4-368, assembly GCF_000410515.1. NCBI lineage: Bacteria > Pseudomonadati > Pseudomonadota > Gammaproteobacteria > Enterobacterales > Enterobacteriaceae > Enterobacter > Enterobacter sp. R4-368. Next base: position 505,563 of record NC_021500.1, read on the forward strand.
TATAGGTTCCACTACACTCACCTCTTTTTGCTGCGCACTGTCGATTCGCGACCTTCACCTTACATAGGTCTGGTTTTGCCCGGCGCTTAGTCGTAATGAGTTTTGTGGTTTGAAAACAACACCGTTGTCAGCAGCGCTGCATCTCCTTGCGTCCTGGATTTACTGCCTGTTTGTTCACTCCCGGTACCTGCTTCAGAACAACGAAAAGTGCTGCGCAATTTGCCAGCCGATCGAAAGCCCAACAACGCAGGCCATGTGACATTATTTCCAGGGAGCCCGACCCGGCTGCGCCCGACGAAGAGTGACACGCAGAGACGTTTTGCAGACAATAAAAAAGCCGACAACATCGCTGCTGTCGGCTTTTTTTTACTTACGAGGCGAATCAGGCAATCAGGCGTTCTGTAACTGCTGACCACAGGCAACCACACTTGCCAGCAGAACTTTGACGTCCTCCAGACAAACGGTCGGGTTCAGCAATGTCAGCTTCAGGCAGGTCACCCCGTCCGCTTCCGTTACACCAACGTTGGCGCTCCCGGAGGCCAACAGTGCATCGCCGATACGCTGGTTCAGCAACGCAACGCTTGCCGTATCACCCTTTTCCGGGCGGAAACGGAACAATACGCTAGCCAGTTGCGGCTGCATCACCAGTTCCAGCTGTGGCTGTTCGGCAACAAACTGCGCCACCTGCTGCGCCAGCGTTACGCCGTTGTCAATAATTTCGGCGTACTGCTTTTTACCCAGCGCTTCAAGCCCCATCCACAGCTTCAGCGCATCGAAACGGCGCGTTGTCTGTAAGGATTTCGACACCAGGTTTGGTACGCCCTGCTCTTCGTCAAAGTCAGAGTTCAGGTAGGCTGCCTGGTAACGCATCAACTGATAATGGCGCGCATCTTTCAGCAGGAACGCGCCACAGCTTATGGTCTGGAAGAATTGCTTATGGAAATCCAGCGTCACGGAATCCGCCAGTTCAAGGCCATTGAGGAAATGGCGATACTTCTCAGAGAGCAGCAACGCGCCGCCCCAGGCCGCATCAACGTGAACCCAAATCTGCTGTTCAGCGGCCAGCGCGGCGATGTCCGCTAACGGATCAATAGCGCCCGCATCGGTGGTGCCGGCGGTAGCAACAATCGCCATTACCTGCTCACCGTTGGCTTTCGCCTCGGCCAGTTTCTGCGCCAGATCGTTAACATCCATGCGCGAAAACGCATCCGTTTTCACCAGCGTCACGGACTGGTAACCCAGCCCCATCAGCGCCATGTTCTTCTGCACCGAAAAGTGTGCATTTTCAGAACATAACACTTTAATTTTGCTGAGGTTACCGGTTAAGCCGTGCTGCTGAACAGAGTGACCCTGGCGTGCAAAAAAGGCATCGCGCGCCAGCATCAAGCCCATCAGATTGCTCTGCGTGCCGCCGCTGGTAAACACACCCGCGTCACCGGCCGGATAACCCACCTGTGCGCGCAACCATTCGATGAGTTTCATCTCGATGATGGTTGCCGACGGGCTCTGATCCCACGAATCCATGCTCTGGTTTGTGGCGTTGATCAGCACTTCCGCCGCCTGGCTAATCACCAGGCTCGGGCAGTGGAGATGCGCCACGCACTGCGGGTGATGCACGGACAAGCTGTCTTTAAGGAAATACTCAACGGCGCGCTCAATAGCGGCCTGGTTGCCCAGGCCCTGAGACGTGAATTCTAAATTGATGCGCTCACGTAATTCCGCGACAGTCTTGCCCTGATACATTTCAGGTTGCTTGAGCCACTGCACCACAGCTTGCGTGCTCTGCTCAATGGCTTCCTGATAGGCAGCAATACTCTGCGCGGAACCCGAGAGAATCGGATTTAAATCAGACATTCGCTCACTTACTCCGATTAAACAGGCTTCACGCCAGCGCTCAGCAGCGCGTTTTCAAATTTATCGAGGAAAATTTCCAGCTCAGCATTGCTGATAAGCAGCGAAGGCAGCAGGCGCAGTACGCAACCGCCACGGCCGCCGCGCTCCAGGATCAGACCTGATTCGAAGCATTTTTTCTGCAACAGTGCAGAAAGCTCACCGTCTGCCGGGTAGCAACCCATGTGATCCTGCGCTTCGTGCGGCTTAACGATCTCAATACCGATCATCAGGCCCAGGCCGCGAACGTGACCGATAACCGGGAAACGTTTTTGCATTTCAGCCAGTTTGCCTTTCAGCCATTCGCCCTGCTCTGCCACTTTATCGGCAATGCGATCTTCTTTGAGGATCTTCAGCGTAGTGAGGCCTGTTGCCATCGCCAGCTGGTTGCCACGGAAGGTACCGGTATGGTGGCCCGGCGCCCAGGCGTCGAACTGTTTTTTGATACCCAGTACCGCCAGCGGCAAACCGCCACCGACCGCTTTGGACATCACAATGATGTCCGGCTCAATACCGGCGTGTTCGAAGGCGAACAGTTTGCCAGTACGGGCGAAACCAGCCTGCACTTCGTCCAGGATCAACATAATGCCGTGTTCCTGGGTCACTTTACGGATGCGCTGCAGCCACTCGATTGGCGCCGGGTTCACGCCGCCTTCGCCCTGCACCGCTTCCAGGATCACAGCAGCCGGTTTACGCACGCCGCTTTCAACGTCGTTGATCAGGTTTTCGAAGTAGTAAGTCAGCGCTTTGACACCGGCTTCACCACCGATACCCAGCGGGCAACGATACTGGTGCGGATAAGGCATAAACTGCACTTCCGGCATCATGCCGTTTACCGCTTCCTTCGGCGACAGGTTGCCCGTCACGGAAAGCGCGCCGTGCGTCATGCCGTGGTAACCGCCAGAGAAGCTGATAATCCCGGAACGACCGGTCACTTTTTTCGCCAGCTTCAGCGCCGCTTCCACGGCGTCCGCGCCGGAAGGCCCGGTGAATTGCAGGCAATATTCTTTGCCCTGACCCGGCAGCAAAGAGAGCAGATATTCTGAAAACTCATCTTTTAACGGCGTGGTCAGGTCGAGCGTATGTAACGGTAAGCCACTGGTAATGACACTTTGGATGCTTTGAATCACATCAGGATGATTATGGCCCAGCGCCAGAGTACCGGCGCCTGCAAGGCAGTCAAGGTATTGATTATTCTCAACATCAGTGATCCAGACGCCCTGCGCTTTGGCAATCGCTAACGGCAATTTACGCGGATAGCTTCTGACATTGGATTCAAATTCGGCCTGTCTTGCTAAAAAGGTCTCATTGCTTTGCGGGAATGATTTAGCACTCAAAGAATCAATACGGACTTTATCCGTCATCATATCTCTCCTACAACCTGGGTTGATTTAACACCGGGTTGAATAAGGGTTTAAGGGGGCTTGTAAAAAACGCGGCTAATATATGTGTTTTCAGCAGCGGACTCAATCTTTTATTTTGTCAGGCTATTTATGTCATTTTCTTTAAAAATCAATGACAAAAAATATTTATGCGTGGGGATTGTTCAGCATGAATTGTAACCAATTCTGTTACAAGAATATTCCAGGCAGCATCGGAAACAATGCCATGATAAGCCTCGCTTTTTAATATTTGTGCTCTTTTTATGTTATTAGAACGTTATTTAAGCCAAACTCCGCCAGCAAGCACTGAATAAATCATGATATTTTCCATTGGTTTATTGCAAATGTTGAGGAAAATATCGATTCAGCGAGTTAAATCACTTACTATGCCCCGCGATAAAAACCCTGAGGCGAAAAAAAGGAAGCATCTATTTAATCATTAATGCGTATCACACCCGGTAACTCGTGAGAGGCAATACAGGTTATCGACAACGGGAGCAGAATCCTGGGTTGTAAAAAGAAATGTTCGCGGGCGGACATTTCGTAAGGCGAAGCACGCTTCCCTTATGCCGAGAATGAAAATTTTCATGCCATAAAATTATGGCGCCCTGATATGAGATTGTTATGACTCGCATTTATCCACACACCATCGTTGCCAAATTTGGCGGAACCAGTGTCGCCGATTTTGACGCGATGAGCCGCAGCGCCACCATTGTCCTTGCTGATAAAGACGTTCGTCTGGTTGTTTTATCTGCCTCCGCTGGCGTCACCAACCTGTTAGTTGAACTTTCAGGCGGTCTGGAAAGCAGCGTTCGACAAGATAAAATCGACACCCTGCGCACCCTGCAATACAACATTATTTCTCGCCTGAAACAGCCAGAAGCCATCGGCCAGGAGATCGACCGCCTGCTCGATAATATCAGCCATCTTGCGGCCATGGCCGTTGATTCCCGGTCAGACGCGCTGTGCGATGAACTGGTGAGCCACGGGGAGCTGATGTCTTCCCTGCTGTTTGTGGAGGTTCTGCGCGAACGCGACGTGGAAACGCAGTGGTTTGACGCGCGCAAAGTGATTCGCACGAACGACACGTTCGGCTGCGCGGTACCTGTTATAAGCGAGATTGCAGAACGGGTGGAAAAGTATTTGCGCCCGCGCATTGCGCAGTCGCTGGTGATCACGCAAGGCTTTATTGGCAGCGACGCGGCGGGGCAAACCACCACGCTCGGCCGTGGCGGCAGTGATTACACCGCTTCATTGCTGGCGGAAGCGTTGCAGGCAGCGCGAGTGGATATCTGGACCGATGTCGCCGGGATTTATACAACCGATCCCAGAATCGTTGCCCGGGCAAAACGCATTGATACGCTCTCATTCTCTGAAGCCAGTGAAATGGCGACCTTCGGCGCGAAAGTGCTGCATCCGGCAACACTGTTGCCCGCGATGCGTAAAAATATTCCGGTCTTTGTCGGTTCAAGCGCCCAGCCGCGCGCGGGCGGAACGCTGGTCTGCCGTGACACGCACGAACCGCCGCGTTACCGTGCGCTGGCCGTTCGTCGCCAGCAAACGCTGTTAAAGTTATCCAGCATTGATGCGCAGCCGGCACACCGCTTTTTAGCCGAGATGTTCAACATTTTGTCGCGTCATGATGTGGCGATGGATCTGGTGACAACTTCGGAAGCCAGCATTGCGCTTATCCTCAACTCCACCGGCTCTACGTCCGGTGAAGCGGACACGCTGACTACCGCGCTGCTTACCGAACTGTCATCGCACTGCCATGTCGAAATCGAGACCGGTCTGGCGTTAGTCTCGCTTATTGGTAACACGCTCTCGCAGGCTCCGGCGGTATGCAAAGAGGTGTTCGCCGAACTGGAAAACCATTCCGTGCGGATGATTTGCCACGGTGCCTCCAGCCATAATCTTTGCTTCCTGCTCCCCGCAGAATGCGCTGACAGCGCCGTGAAAACGTTACACCGTAACTTGCTAGAATAACGGCGGTTAACGCGCCCCGCACGCGGGAAACGCTCAGTGCTGGCAGCGCGTCTGCCAGCACTTACCTCAAGAGCAATCACCCGCCACTTTCTCCTTTTTCCACTGATACCGTCACGCTGAGAGTCCGCCTTACTCAAGGTGACCGGAACGCAGAAAGTCGCCCTTGCCTGTCTGGACGGTAACGTTTAGCGGCGCAAAGCCCGTGACGCTCAGCGTGCTTTCTTGTAACCTTCCGCAAAACTTTTCCCGAAAACCGGACTTCACATGGCCGCTCATATTTCAAAAGATCCTTTGCACAGCGTGACGCTTGAAATGCAGGTTAACGCGCTGGTTGCCCGCTACGGTTGGCTCGAACTCGGCAAACGCATCAATATTAATTGCTTTAAAAACGATCCAAGCGTTAAATCCAGTTTGAAATTTTTGCGACGCACGCCCTGGGCGCGCGCGGAAGTTGAGGCGCTGTATCTCGAATCGCTGGAAGAGCACGCCCCGGCCAAATCAGACGAACCAGCGTTTAACCCGTGGACCCGCGGTCGAACGCCTAAGAGCTAATTTTCAGATGTCACTACAAAAGTCAGGCGTGCTTATTGCCACTGCGCTTTTACTCGCCAGTTGCGCCTCGAAAGCGCCGAAATCACTCGTCACACCGTTGCCGCCGGTGGCCAAACAACCACTCGCAACAACGCCTGCAAAAAATACACAACCCGTACGCGGTATCTGGCTGGCGACCGTGTCACGTCTCGACTGGCCGCCGGTAAATTCGGTCAACATGAGTGCTGCGTTGCGCATTAGCCAGCAGCAAGAGGCGCTGAGAAACAAGCTGGATAAGCTAAAAAGCCTTGGCATCAATACCGTTTTTTTCCAGGTCAAACCCGATGGCACCGCGTTATGGCCGTCAAAGATTTTACCCTGGTCAGATATGCTGACCGGCACGATTGGGCAGGATCCGGGTTACGATCCGCTGCAGTTTATTCTCGATGAAGCGCACAAGCGCGGCATGAAAGTGCACGCCTGGTTTAACCCCTACCGCGTTTCGGTTAATACCAAACCGTCGACCACCGCGGAACTCAACCGTACCTTATCCCTGCATCCGGCCAGCATTTTCGTGCTCCATCGTGACTGGATCCGCACGGCAGGCGACCGTTTTGTGCTCGATCCCGGCATTCCGGAAGTGCGCGACTGGATAACCAGCATCGTTGCAGAAGTGGTGGCGCACTACCCGGTCGATGGTGTGCAGTTTGACGACTACTTCTACTCTGAAACCCCCGGTTCTGCGCTGAATGACAGCCAGACTTACCGGCAATATGGCCAGGCGTTCAATTCAAAAGCAGACTGGCGGCGCAACAATACGCAGCAGTTGATTGAGCAGGTTTCACGCACCATCCGACAACTCAATCCCAATGTCGAATTCGGCGTGAGCCCGGCGGGAGTCTGGCGTAACCGCTCATTTGACGCCGCCGGTTCCGATACGCGTGGTGCCGCGGCGTATGACGAATCGTTCGCCGACACGCGCCGCTGGGTGCAACAAGGGTTACTGGATTACATTGCCCCGCAAATCTACTGGCCATTCGCGCGCGATGCGGCGCGTTACGATGTGCTGGCAAAATGGTGGGCGGATGTCGTGAAACCGACAAAAACACGCCTCTACATCGGCGTGGCGCTGTATAAGGTGGGGGAATATTCGAAGAATGAGCCCGACTGGACCGTCAACGGCGGCGTGCCTGAGCTGAAAAAACAGCTCGATTTAAACGAATCGCTGCCGCAGATTAACGGCACGATTTTGTTCCGCGAAAGTTATCTGGAACAGCCGCAAACCCAGCAGGCAGTGAATTATTTGAAGAGCCGCTGGGGTGGTTAAGCAGGAATCAACCAGGACATGCGTAATGACACATGTCCTGCCAGTGATAATTAATAAAAAAAGGAATGGAGCTGTGAAATCAAAATTAGCGCATCTGGACAATATTATTTTTTATACGCTTTGTGCTGCACCGTTGCTGCTATTGATTATTCTGGGATGTAAACTGCTTGCTTTGGTTTATAACTATTCAAGCCCGGACTTTGGCTCATGGCCGGACTGGTTAAGCTGGATTACAAATCTGTTCATTGCTTTTATTACGATTGTTGTTGCCAGAAATGCAAAAGATTTCTTTAGTGAAAGAATACATGCGGAAGGGTTCAATCGCGCATCAATTTTGATGGATAACATTGATGTTGTTTATAAAAAGCACAACTCTCTTTCGTTAAAAGTTCTTTTAGATGTTCGTAGGCTTGCTGGTTCTACACAAACTGACGATCCTTATCGAGTGCATTATCAAAAAGTGATTGAAAGCGCAGAAAATTCACTTGAGGAAATCACTGCGCTTTATGCTGATATTGCCAATATAAAAACAAGCATGGATCTATTGAGCCGCTGGTCTCTGGCAAGCAATCAAGAAGAAATTTTCAATTCTTTTATTAATGCATTTACCGAAAGTCTTGGGTTCATGTATGAAATTGCACACTATATTTCTTATATTGATTACCCTGATGACACCATAAGCCCTAAAGAATATATAGAGCGAATAGAACGTCATCAGCATATTAAAGATGATTTAGCTATTATTTATCGCCGTTTTGCCACCACACCATTAAATACGTTGTTTGGTATCACGGAAAAAAGGAAGTAAAAGCGGGTGGTTTCCAGCTGTCGCAACCTCAAATATCGTCAGTCAGCGCATCATAAACACTGCGCAGCCTGCTGCGCAGATAGCGCACCGCTTTGTGTTTACGGGATAACAGCGCCTGCATACTGACGCCCGTCTCCTCCACCAGCGCCTTATAACTCAAACCTTCAAGCTCGGTCTTTTCGAACACCTCGCGCTGGGCGGGCGGAAGCTCCGCCAGCGCGCTTTCAAGCTCTTGCCATAACAGTTCGCGCAGATACTCCTCTTCCGGCGTTTGCGGCACGCCAAACAGCGTTTCCGCCAGCTCATCTTCCGCAAAATCGCCCTCATCATCATCGCCGTTGAAAAAACCGGACAATGGCAGCTCACGTTTTTTACGCGCTCTGTCAGTCATTTCATTACGCGCGGCGCGAAACAACCAGGCGGCAACATTTTCCACCGGGTGTTCCACATTCATCAGCTGGTAAGTCACTTCCTGCAAAATGTCGTCGGCGTCATCGCGCACTGCCGTGCGCCCACGAATAAACGCTTTCAGGCGTGAGCGACAGGCATTCAGCACGTTAACCAGCAAAGACTCGCCGTCCGTGGTTTTCACCGTGCTCACTCAGCGTCCGGTTTTTTGGCGCTGCTATCGTCAGGCTGATGGCGGTCATCTGCCCTTTCATCCCAGCGTCCACGCCAGCCGCAGCGATCGCGGCGACCAAACCCTTCGCGGCGCTGCTGGATAAAGGCTTCACGCTGCTCCGGCGTCATTTGCATCCAGCGTTCGTGCATACGCCGACGCGCCATACCAAACATTCCCCCGTGGAATCCCAGCCCGCCAAAAAGAATGCGGCTCAGCACTAACAGCCCCAGCGCCTGCCAGAAACCAATGCTTTTCACGCCAAGAATGGCCGGTAGCAGCGCGTTCCACAACGACATCACCAGCAACCCTAACGCGATGAATACCACCACGCCAATAATCAGCGGTTTCACCATGCGGTGCCGACCAAAGCCGTGACGGTGTCCGTGTCTGTGCTCATGCATATCAAAATCTCTCATCTTTTTTCTACTCCATCAGGTTAGTGAATAATTGCTTGTGATGAAGTAGACGGATGAGCGGTAAAAATATTGCCAGGGAAATGCAAATAAATTCCGCCGCAGCGCAATAAGCAAACAACCTATTGAAAAATAATGATTTAATTTATCTCAACCGCAAACCGATGGGGATCCTTGACGTCATGTTTCTGAAAGTACTCAGGTTAAGACGCGGCACCGGAAGCGGGCGGGATACAGGCAGCCTCAGAAGATCCTCAATACGAATACCGGCTGTTCGATATCCCCGATAAGTCGCTGACGCAACATGTCGACGAATATAATCCCGGAGTTCGGCCCTTTCGGCGTCAGCGTCATGGCGCGGGTTTGCAGGTTATTACAGTTCGCCCAGTTAATGATCGGCGGATTTGGCCGGCTGGTATTTTGCCCGACATAAAAACTCTGCCCCGGTTCAACCTTAATAAACCAGTCAAAGCTGCCGCCAGACGCGCGGGTCCAGCCGTCAACCGTACAGGTTATCGGAGATGATGAGGTATTTTTAAGGATTAACTGACCTGCAAACACGCCAGAGCTGGCAGAGAAAAATAATACGATGGCAAAGACACGCATCGTCATTCGTGAGATGACGCCCATACACACTCCTCTATTACTGCGGTAGAAAAACAAAAACAGATGCGCAGGTATATTTACCCTGCGCACCAATATATTTCGTTAAAAAGAAGAATTAATTTAAAACCTAACTGACGCGATATTCGATATATTCAGACCGGGCTGTTTCGCAAATAAAAAACCTCCCGCGCGGGAGGCTTTGGTAGTTTATTTTTTCTTGTAAACGTCAGCCGTTGCGTGAATTTTTTCCTTGTTTGATCGGAGGTGACGACATACACATCGCCGCCCTTTTCATCCGCCAGTTTGCTCAGCGCATGGCGGGCATCCATGGGTGACATCTCGTCGGATGTGGCAATCTCGCCAACCTTTTCATATTGAGAAGAAACTTTATCAAATTCTGCTTTTTCCATTAATTTGGCGGCCCAGGCATTACTCGCCAGTAATGTTAACGCGCTAATAATCACTAAACTTTTTTTGTTCATCAGGCATTCTCCGGATTGATTTGAGATGGCTGTAAATAACAGAAAAGCACAGTCGATCATTTACTCTTTAACGGTAGACCAAGCCAACAATAATTCAATGTCATTAATTAATCGGTTATTTAATCAACATATTAAGCTGAATAAAAAGTGAAACGTGCATATGAAATGTCATATATAATGGCGCGCGTCTTACTTCAGGGTTTACACATTTCAGGAGTCTGGTGATGAAAGATTCACACCTCAACCTGCCGGCGGGCTACTTTGGCATCGTGCTTGGCATTATCGGGCTGGGCTTTTCCTGGCGTTTCGCCGCCACTATCTGGCCGGTCACGCTATTGCCTGCGGATGGCTTAATCATTCTGGCGATGGTCATCTGGGCGCTGTTGATGCTGGCATTTATTAGCCGAATGTTTCGCCACGGCGCGAGCGTGCTGGAAGAGATCACCCATCCGCTGAAAAGCAGTTTTGTCAGCCTGGCACCGGCAACCTCGATGCTGGTTGCCATTGGCCTTGCGCCGTGGCTGCACAAGCTGGCGCTGGGGCTGTTTCTTATTGCAGTTGTGGCGCAGCTCACCTACTCCGCCTGGCAAACCGCCGGGTTATGGCGCGGTCAACACCCGAAAGAAGCGACGACGCCGGGGCTTTATCTGCCTACGGTTGCCAATAATTTCATCAGCGCGATGGCCTGCGGTGCGTTTGGTTTTAACGATGTCGGGATGTTGTTTCTCGGCGCCGGGCTCTTCTCCTGGCTGAGTCTTGAGCCAGCTATTCTCAGCCGGATGCGCAACCTTGATGAAATGTCGCCCGCGGTGCGTACATCGCTTGGCATTCAGATGGCGCCTGCATTCGTGGCCTGTAGCGCCTGGCTGAGCGTCAACGGCGGGCAGGCCGATGTGTTCGCCAAACTGTTATTCGGTTATGGCCTGTTACAGATGCTGTTCATGATAAGGCTGATCCCCTGGTACAGTTCGCAGCCGTTTAACCCGTCGTTCTGGAGTTTTTCATTCGGCGTGGCGTCGCTGGCAACCACCTCGATTCGTCTGGGACACGGCACGCCGGGCGGCGCACTGTACTGGATGTCATTCCCGCTGTTTATCGCGGCTAACCTGGTGATCGTGCTGTTGATGGTGAAAACCTTCGCGCTGTTACTGCAGGGTAAGTTACTGATCCGCACGGCGCACAGCTAACGCATCACAGGCGCTTTACGAGGGTGGTTTTGTTACAGCCACCCTCCCGCTCAACGCTCACGTTATCCACGCTAAGCAACATCAGCATTATCCCCCTGCCACTTTCCAGCTCCTGCTCCTCGTCGCTGCCAATTTTTCTCCGCGCTTTGCTCAGGCTATCTGGTGAAAGGGCGACGCCATCATCTGTCAACTCGACCTGCACAGCATCGTTGTGGCAACTGAATGTCACAGAAAATTTGCGGTGGCTGTCTTCGTTTAACGCATGGCGAATAACATTAGTCGCCGCTTCACAAACAGCAAGGTCGAGCGCAAAGCGCCACGCATCATCAACGGGCAGCGCCGCCATGTTGCGCTGCAACCACTCCGCCAGCGGAGCTAATGCGCCCAACGTAGCCTCAAGGGTAATCGCCTCACGCATCATGTTTACCTGGCAAGCGCGGCGCAGGCGGCATCGCGGTCTTCGCAGATACGAAACACCCTGTCCATACGCGTCAGAGTGAACATATTGCGGATACCGGGCTTGAGGGCGCAAACCAGCATTTCACCTTTGCCATTCATCATTTTCAGTAACGACACCAGCGTGCCCAGACAGCTACTGTCGATAAAGTCGACGCGGCTAAAATCGATGATTAACGCTTTCTGCTCATTTGCCATTTCACGTGAGAGCATCTCCCTGAATGTCGCCGCTACCGATGCATCCAGACGTCTGACAACCGGCGTCATAATGATGGCCTGCGGCAACCGTTCGATCTCAATATTCATGCCCATCCCCTCCGCGCTCGATAATTAACAACGAAACATCATCCGTCATGGTTCTTTCACTCCCGCCGTCATAATTACGCCAGCGCGTCAAATGCTCGCCGAATAACGGCAGCAGCGCCTCAATGGGCTTGCCGGTCTGCTGCTGTAACCAATGTTGTAAGCGTAATTCACCAAACTGCTCATCGCCTGGCCCTTCACACTCGGTAATGCCATCGCTGAACAGGCACAACCGCTCGCCGTTATGCAGACTAAATGCAGTGTCTTCCCACTGCATATCCGGCAGTAACCCGACCGGGGGCCCGCCATTACCCGTCTGGCGGACTTGCCCGTCAGGCGAGACGATAAACGGCGTGGGATGCCCGGCCTGGCACAACGTCCCGCTGCCATCTCGCAGGTTAATAACGCCATAAACCATTGTGAAATAGCTGACTATCTCCGTATCTTCACTGCAAAAACGCGCATTCAGCATCTGCACGACCTTCGCGGGTGACGCCACCTCGCCATGTTCATTAAACAGAAAACGTTCCACCACGCGGCCCTGCAGAAACTGCCGGGCAACCGCCAGCGACATCATCGCCGCGCCAACGCCATGCCCGGCGACATCAACAAAATAAAACCCAAGATGGCCATCGAGCGGGAACACATTAAAGATATCGCCGGAGACCCAGGCAGAAGGCAGAAACAGCCAGTCAGCAAAATAGTGTTCATAGCGCAGTTGATGCGCGGGTAATACCGAACGCTGCAACCGCGCGGCCACCAGTAAATCCTGCTCTATCTGGTTTAATGCCTCGCTTAAACGTGTATTGTGCGCGGCAAGACTTGCTTCCAGCGCCAGAATGCGCGCCCCGGCATGTAAACGCGCCTGAAGCTCGCTCTGGTTGACCGGCTTACTGAGAAAATCATCCACGCCTGCGTCAAAGCCTTCGGTAATGTCATCCGCGCTCTCGCGCGCCGTCAGCAAAATAAGATACACATAGTGACCATACTCAATGTTTCGAATGGCGCGGCACAGCGCCAGGCCATCCATCACCGGCATCTCCCAGTCGCTGATCACCATACTGACGGGCGTTCGCGCCATCATCGCCAGCGCCTCTTCACCGTTCTCCGCTTCACTCACCTGGTAGCCCCACTGTGAAAGCAGATTAACCAGCAAACGGCGATAAACCCGCGAATCATCGACAATCAGTACCCTTTTCTGCTCCATCCTCATGGCTCCTAAAGCGGTAACAACCAGATAAGGCTCACCGTGCCTTCCCGGAATCGTGCATTGCCATTTTTATGACCGGGAAAGCGCGTACCGGCGTAGTTGCTGTACTGAATAGAGAGCGAGCCAGGCGCATAGGTGGCGTAGCCAAAGCTGTAGCTATAATCGCCGTTCCACGGCTGCTGCTGGCTGCTATCAGGGAACCAGAACGCAGTTGCGCGTACGAAAAAGTGCTGTTTAAGGGTGTAGCCGCAGCCGCCAAGCATGACGTTTTTATTGGCTCTCACGCTGTCGCTTTGCGCGTCGTAGTAGCGCGGCACCCAGCTATAACCGAGCTGGCAGGTCAGCGCATCGCCTTTATTAATTAAAAGCTTATTTTCAATGGGCTTTGGCAACGAGAACTTATACGCCAGCGTAAACGCCCCCTGCTCAAAATAGGTGTGCCGTTTACTGCCAGTTGTCCAGAAATGGTTATCGCCGTAGTTACTGTAAACCAGGCTAACGGTGTTCGGGTGCCAGTCGTCATAGCCGAAGCTGTAGCGAAAATCGGTGGTATAGCGGCTGGTATCCCTGACCGGCATGCGGGTGATGACGTTCGCGAACCAGAAACTGTAGGGGGAATATTGCAGGCTCAGATTGAGCGTCTGGTTGATTTTTTTGGTTTGCGAGGCCGATTCCGAATTGTTCGGTATTGTTACCCATTGCTGTTTCAGCCCTGAGTTAAAGCTCAACGCCGCAGAAAATTTATCTTTATTCCCGGCGAACAGACGCCCCCAGCGGCTGTTAATGCCCCCCGCCGGGATCTGCTCGGCGGCTCTCTCCTGCTGACCCGCGTCCTGGCTATGCTCGGCGGCATACGCTGGCGCAAGACTACCGCACAGGACGACCACCAGCCCTATTTTTTCCCGCATATCGTGTTCCCTCAATTGGGTATCCAGCGTCCGGCGACGTTATATTTTGCCATCAGCCATAACGCGCCCAGCGCCAGCGCATGGATCAGCGTGTTGGTCAGCCATGCCTGGCGCCATAAATCGAAGGTGACAAACTGGCTGACCACCAGCACTACGTACACATGCAAAATGAAGGTGTAGAGCGAGTGCTGCCCCAGCGGGATAAAAAACCAGCCCGTGGCACGGTAAATCGGCGTCCAGCAACGGGTCAGCACCAGATAAACGGTCACCATCAGGGCGATGTCATTGACCACCCGCACCGGGCCAAGCCCGTTTTTCGCCGCCCAGGTGTGGTAAAAGGCATTAAAATCGGCGGGCGGGATCACCTGCAACAACAACGCCGGTGGGATAAAGGGATTGGTATGGTTTTGCGCCACAAATCCCAGCACTATCGCCACCACCACCAGAGCTGCGACCATGGCTTTTCCCGCGTGCGTTTGTGCGAGCGAAAGCAGTTCCTCTTTGTACCAGCCGCAACACATGCCGAGCACAAAGATCAGTTGCCAGGCCATCAGCGGAAAGGCGAATTCAAACTCGGAGACCGTGACGCGCATCGGCCACACTTGCCAGCAACAATAAACCGCCAGCGAGAGCAGCAATAGCCAGACTACTTTTCCGTTATGCAGTAGTCCCAGAAATAATGGGCTTATTAACAGCAGGCAAATATATAATCCCAGAATCTGGGTTTGATGCGGACCAATTTGCAAATAGAGGATGATATTAAACCAGGTTTCACGTATTTGCGGGCTGGTCGGAAATAATGACCAATGCGTACCTGAGTAACGATCGGTAAAATGGGTAACTTCAAAGGTATTTATAAAATGCAGATGCGAGAGTAATAGAATAGAAACTATGATGATGATATTAACCTGATATATTTTCCATGCGCGTCGCCATAATCCCCAGGAAATCGTTAATAACACCGCTTTTTGCAGACGCACGCGATTGAGCATACCGAGCATAAATCCGGAAAGAATGACAAAGCCTTCCGCGCCGGTTGTCAGACCAAATCGCTCCCACGTAAAAATATTAAAAACCGACATCACTTCCGTATGCGCCACCACCATCATCACCAGCGCCACACCGCGCATCATATCAATACGTAGATCGCGACGATCGGCTAATACATAACGCCACGTTGTTTTTTCACGGTTTTTCGCTATAGCGACAGGCGCAGACTGGCTTATTTCCATCTCGTAAACGTTGCCCTGAAAAGAGGTTGCGAAGTTAATATTTACATAGCGTAGTACACTCTGACCGGCAAAATGAATCCGCTTCGCCAGATTATAAAATATATCCTTAAACAGAAACTCCAGTTAATCAGACGTTACTTAAAGGCAATTGTAGTCATTCTTGAAAGTTACCGATGGGGTTCTACAATGACTTTAAAAGCATTTCCCACAGGCTATTAAAAGCAACTCAGATTTATCTTCACGACGCATATTATTCATTTGCGAATGATTAACAGATCAGGATATCTGCGACTATGGGTTTTTATTTTTCCAGATTTGAAGCGCGTCGCCCGCCAGAACCCCTTTGCACTCCCGGATGGGTAAAAAAGGCATGGCAAATATTGGCGGTGGCGGCGCTGATTCTGGGGGCAAATTATATTCGCTGGCGCTGGATGGAATCGCTGAATATGGATGCGCTGTGGTACGCCATTCCCCTTGTGCTGGCAGAGACGTTGGCATGGATTGGTACCGCGTTATTTACCATTAACCTGTGGCAGGAAAAGGATGTACCGGCGCAAAATCCACCGGCAGATATCAACGATTGTCATGGCGCAGAAGAAGCCATTGATCCCAGGCCAATCAAGGTGGATCTGTTTATTGCCACCTATTCCGAAGATGTCGAGCTGGTGCGCTTATCGATTCGCGACGCGCTTAACGTCACCTACCCTTGCCCGCTCGATTACCGCATTCATGTGCTGGATGACGGGCGGCGCGCTGAGATGAAAGCTGTCTGCGATGAAGAAGGCGTCAATTACATCACCCGGCAGAACAATATGGGCTACAAAGCCGGAAACCTGCGCAACGGACTGGAGCAGACCGACGGCGACTTTATTGTGATTTGCGATGCCGATACCCGCGTCTTTCCCACCTTGCTCAGCCATACGCTGGGCTATTTTCGCGATCCGGATGTCGCCTGGGTGCAAACCCCCCAATGGTTTTACGATCTGCCGGAAGGCGAACGGCTGCCGCGTTGGCTCGCACGCCGGACTGGCAAAGCCGGGTATGCGCTCGGCTGGACGCTGGAAAAAATTTGTGGCCCGGTCACCCTTGGCCGCGACCCGTTTTTCAACGATCCGCGCATGTTTTATGATGTCATTTTGCGCCGCCGCAACTGGGCAAATGCCGCGTTTTGCTGCGGTGCAGCGTCAATTCATCGCCGCGAAGCGGTGATGCAGGCGGCATTGCGCAGCTACGTGTGGAATGTCGATGCCGAAATCGACCGTCATACCCGTGATATTCGCGATCCGGCCATGCGTGCAGCGCTTCAGGAAGCGATGCGCCCGCATGTGATTTACGACACCGAACTGACGCCGTACAAATTCCACGTCTCGGAAGATATTTATACCTCCATTGTTCTGCATGGCGACGATGCACATCGCTGGCGTTCAGTCATGCATCCGCGCATCGAATCCAAAATGCTCTCGCCGCAGGATATGCTGACCTGGATGATCCAGCGCTTTAAATATGCCGCTGGTTCGCTGGATATTCTGTTTCACGACAACATTTTTTCCCGCCGCCGCTTCAAGTTGTCGCTGCCTCAGACGCTGATGTACGCCACCACGTTCTGGTCTTATCTCGCCTGTATCTGGAATACCGTATTCCTGATTTCGCCCATTATTTATCTGTTTACCGGCATCCCCCCCGTCTCTGCGTGGTCCACGCCGTTTTATCTGCATTTCTTACCGTTTTTTATTGTTTCGGAGCTGGCGTTCATGTTTGGGACATGGGGTATTTCCGCCTGGGATGGACGGGCATCCTATCTCTCTTTTTTCTCGATGAATTTACGCGCCCTCGATACCGTTCTGCGTGGGGAGCAGATCAAATTCCACGTCACGCCCAAAGAGCGCCAGGCCGGGCGGTTTCTCTACCTTGTGAAGCCGCAAATCGCCATTGTGGTGCTGACACTGCTTGGCCTGCTATGGGGCGGGATTCAGGTGGCGCGCGGCCAGGTGGATGACCCTTCAGGTTACGTGATCAACATTTTCTGGGGTGCGGTGAATATTGCCGCCATGCTGCCGCTGATCCTCGCGGCGATGTGGACGCCGCCCGATGAGGAGCCAACGCCATGAGAATGCGCGATGCGCTGCTGAACGCCCGCAGTTATATCACCATCCTGCTCGGTTTCCTGTTGGGCTTTGCCATCGTCGTTTGGGTGGAACGCCAGATGCCTACCCGCGTAGAGAGCACGTCAGGTCTGGCGCTGAGCAAAGCGTTTCCGCCGTTGCCCACCACGCGCGACTTAACCTTTAACGAAGCGATCTGGGCGCGGGTCGCCTGGCAATATTATGTCAATAACACCCAGCCAAACGGCCTGGCTAACGCCCGCGACGCCGAACCGTGGTTCAGCTTATGGAGCACCGGCAGCTATCTCTTCGCTGCCATGGCCGCACAGCGTCTGGACATTATCACCACCGGAGAGTTTGACGAGCGCATCACTGCCGCGCTGTTCAGCCTCGGTCAGTTACCCCTTAATGCGCAGGGAATACCCGCCAGTTATTACCACGCCGATACGCTGAAAATCCTCGGCAAGGCGGAGAGTTCTGCCATCGGCATGGGACGCTTGCTGACGGCGCTGCAAACCCTGCTTTGGCACTACCCGCAGCACGCGGCGGAAATCCGTGATCTGTTTAATCAGTGGCAGACCGGCGCGCTGATTGAACGCGGCGAAACCACCCGCGCCTCACTGCCGGTACATCACTGGACACTGGCGACAGATGAACCGCGTAACAGCTTTGGTTACCGCCTGTACGCCAGCCACACGCTGCGTCTTATTGACAACGATGCGGGGCTAGCCGTCACCAATCCGCCGGAAGGCCAGGCGATGATTGATATTGACGGCGTTATGGTGCCCGACGAAGGGCTGCGCACGCCGTGGGGACGCCAGCCGTCGCTGGTGAGCCTGCCCTATTTGCTCACCGGACTGGAGACCGGTTTTGACGCGCAAAGCGCGGAGATCGCCTGGCGCATTATGCAAATTCAGCAGCGCCGCCACAGCTTGCAGGTTCGTAAACCACCCATCAGCACCGATTATGCCGAGCCCGCGCCCGAATATGTTACCGAGCAGCCAAACCGCCAGCCGGACAATCAGAGCAGCGTCAGCAACGCTCCGCCAGAGCAGCGCGCTATCACCTCCACCCGCTCGGCGTTTGCGTGGTACGCCCTGTTTCGTAACACCTGGAGTGAAGCCCTGCGCGAACAGGTATTGACGTTGCAGGTTCCGGGTAAAGGCTGGCAGCAAGGGCTTAACCTCAACGCCAGTGTGAATAACGTTATTGACGCCGACACCAACGCCATCGTGCTTGAAAGCCTTTCGTTTATCGCGCACGGCCAGATGCTGTGCCTGAGCTGTATGAACACCACCGCCCGTCCAACCCCAGCAGCAGGAGCCACGCCATGAAGTTGATTTGTTTGACGCTTTTCCGCCGGTGGGCTGGCATTGTGGCTCTCGGGCTGGTAATGACCAGCGCCCAGGCCGCGCCGGGGTTGCCCGCGTCCGACTATCCGGTGCGCAGCGGCACGTTGACGGCACAGGAGATGAAGATCGCGAAAAACGCCTGGCAATACTTTGTCGCAAACTATCAGCCCACCACCGGGTTGGTGAACGCGGTTAATAAATACCCCTCCACCACCATGTGGGACAGCGCCTCCTATCTGGCCGCGCTGACGGCGGCGCGTGAACTGGGCATTATTGATAAAGCCGAGTTTGACCGGCGGTTAATCAAATTCCTCGCCACCCTCAATACCATCCAGTTGTTTCGCAATGAACTGCCCAACAAGGTCTACAACACCATCAACGCGCAGAAAGTGGACTACCTGAACAAACCCGGCGAGATTGGCTTCTCCGCGCTGGATATTGGCCGCATGCTGCTGTGGATGAAAATTATCAAAGAACGTTATCCGGAGTACGCCAACAGTATTGATAACGTCGTTCTGCGCTGGGATTTCAGCCATGTGGTCGACGGTTGCGGCACGCTGTATGGCGCGTATCTGGAGAACGGCCAGCCGAAATATGTTCAGGAGGGACGCCTGGGGTATGAAGAGTACGCCTCGGCGGGTTACCAGCTTTGGGGTTTTAATACCTGCCAGGCCAGCCGTCCGCAACCGTACGATCTGGCGGAGATCTACTGCGTGCTGGTGCCGTATGACTCGCGCGACTCGCGCCGTACCTTTCAGCATAACTACGTGGTGACAGAATCATATCTGCTGTATGGCCTGGAGATGGGCTTTGATACCGCCGACGATCGCAGTAACACAAAAAACCACTATTCACATCCGTGGATGAAAAACTTCGCTGATCGCGTGTATCAAGCGCAGGAGAACCGCTACACCATTACCGGCATGCTGACAGCCCGCTCCGAGCATCAACTGGATAAAGCGCCTTACTTTGTTTACGACACGGTGTTCAGTGACGGCTTCAACTGGAACACCATTACCGACAAAGGCCAGTACGTGCCGGAAACCGCCGCCGTATCGCTAAAAGCCGCGCTGGGCATGTGGGTGCTGTGGAATTCGCCCTACACCGATCGGTTATTAAGCGTTATCGAAAACGCCAACGAAGAGGGCAAAGGCTACTACGAAGGGCTGTATGAGAACGGCAGCGGGCCGATTAAAGAGTTCACCGCCAACAACAACGGCATCATGCTTGAAGCCCTGATGTTTAAAAAGAGCGGCAAGCTGCTGCGCTTTAATACCGACAATCCGAAAGACAAGAATTTCGCCCCCTCGCTGTGGGAGAAAAAACTGGTCGATCTGTTTGAAGAAAACAATACCCGGCGCAACCGCCCGTTCCTGAACCCGACGTCCGCCGTGAAAAGCTGGTGTGAGCGGACCGGCACGGCCCTGCGCACAAAATCCAGTTGTCAGGCATGCCAGTGCGCGTCCTGTAAAGCGGACGAGCCGGTGAAATTACCCCCGGTGGCGGCGTCATGCTTAAAACAGTAAGCCGCAAAACCCTGGCCGCGCTGCTCGGTTTCTTGCTGGTTGCGCTGGCGCTGCTCGCCCTTGTTAAAGATGGCGGCGCAGGCTGGCGCTGGCTGAGCAAAGGCGGCTGGAACACCAGCGCCCGAATCAGTGCCCTGACCCCGGAGGAGCGCCAGTGGGCGCAAACAGCGTGGCGCTACTTCGTTAACAATACCCAGCCGCAAACCGGGCTGGTCAACGGCAGCGATAAACAGCCCCGCGCCACGCTCTGGCAGATGGGCGACACGCTAATTGCCCTGCTGGCCGCCAGGGAACTGGGGCTTTTGAAAGAGGAGGAGTTCGATCATCGGCTGACGCAACTGCTCGGCACGCTGAACCGCCTCGCGCTGACCGATACCCGCACACCGGGCCGCCTCTACGCCACGCCAAACGCCTCGCTGGTGGATTTTAGCGGTCAGACGCAGCGAAACGGCTGGTCGGCGCGGGATATGGCGCGCCTGATGCTGGCCTTACGCCTCGTCAGCGAATGGGCGCCGCAATACCAGGAGTATCTGGATAAAATCGTTCTGCGCTGGAACTTCTGCCCGGTTATCGATCCCCACGGCGAACTCTGGTCCTCCTCCATTGAGAATGGCAAACCGGTGATCCGCGAGGAGCTGCGGCTCGGCGAAAGCGAATACGCGGCCACCGCCTTTCGTTTATGGGGTTTTGCGCCAGACCAGGCTTTCACGCCGCCCGCACGCAACGTGATCATCCACCAGCGGACGCTGGAAGTGGATGCCCGCGACCCGCGCACCACCTGGCAACCCTCGCTCATCTCCACACTGCCTTACATGCTGCCAGGGCTGGAGTTCGGCTGGCAACCGCCGGGCGTAGAGCGCGCCACACGCAAGGCGTTACGTGAGCGGGCCAAACAGGTGTGGCTCACCCAACAAACGCGGTGGGAAAAAGAGAAAGTGCTTACCGCCAGGGCCGACTTCGCGCTTGGCCAGGCTCCGTGGCATGTTGACGACACGGTGTGGGGCAATGGTTACGCCTGGAACACACTGGGTGCCGACGGGAAATACTATCCGCGTCTGGCGCAGGTTTCCACCAAAGCGGTTTTCGCCCTTTGGGTGCTGTGGGACACCCCCTTTACCGATGCGCTAATGAATGTCAGCCGACGGATGAACGATGCACAGCGCGGCTGGTTTGAAGGTCGGGTAGAAGCCACAGGCGACTTTAACCGAACGATCACCCTGTCAACTAACGCCATGGTGCTGGAAAGCTTGTTTTATAAGGCACACGGCGGCCCACTATTCCGCAATGGATTAATCGATAACGGCAGCTATTTCTACCTGCAGGCGACTGATGTTTTCAGCGCGCCGGGACTCTGCTTACCCGGCGAGCGCCGGGTGGAGATGAAAAAATGAAATTTTACCGCGATCTTTTTGAAGCCAGTCTGGGCCGCGTGTTCCCGCAGGATGACAAAAAGCCCTTTTTCAATGCTTTTTATGACGCCTTTGTGCGCATGTCGCCGGAAACCGAACGCCACTTTTTGCTCGGTAACGCCGAGCAAGGCCGCCAGCTTATATTTAAGAGCTTTTTTGCCATGCTGGCGGTGGATGGCTCCCTCTTCGTGCCCGATTTTCTGGAAAAACTTGCCCGCGACCAGAGCGACAGCGGCTTGCACTTGCCGCCCCGCTTTTTCGCCCTCTGGCGGCAAGCCATGCTTGATACCGTGCGCCAGCGCGATCCCCTGTGCGATGAAGAGATCCTTACCGCCTGGGCTATGGCGATAGCGCCTGGACTGGAATATCTTCGCCGTCAGGCGGAGCTGCACTACCAGGCGGGAGCGCAATCATGACCGCCGCCTCGCGCTTCGACCTCAACGCGCTACCGATTGCGGTGATGTGGTATGACGCGCAAGAACGACTGGTGGCGTGGAATGACAAAATCGGCCAGTTTTACCCGTCGCTGGCCACCCGCCTGCAACCCGGTGTCACGCTGGAAGCGTTAGCCAGCCAGTTTATCGATACCGCCTTCAATACCGATCCTGCCCGGCGACAGGCGCTAAAAGAGTCGGTAATCCGCAACTGTCGGCTGGAAAGCCACTACGAGGTACGTCATCAAGGAGAACGACGCCTGTTTGTTCAACATCAGCGTTTACCCGATGGCGGCATCATCAGCCTGCATACGGACATTTCACACCTCGATATGGCGCAGCGCGCACGCCAGGATCTGCACGCTGACTTTTTGCTGGCCGCGGAGTCGATTCATATCGGGATCTGGGACTGGCAAGTCTCGCCGGATATCCTCCAGCTCAGCGATACGCTGTTAAGCCTGGTGGGGCAACCGCGCGACAGTTGGCACCATAATGTCAACGCCATGCTTGGGCTGGTGCATCCGGCGGATCGCTTTCACCTGATCCGCACCGTGCTGCGCTCCCGCGCGCACCATTTTCCGGTGTTTGAATGCGAAATCCGTGTCCGTTATAAGCAGGATCAGTGGCGCTGGATGCTGCTCTCCGGCCAGGTTACCACCCTGAATTTGAGCGGCGCAATGGAGCGCGTGATTGGCACATTGCAGGATATCAACCGCCGCAAAGAAGCAGAGCTGCTCGCCATTGAAGCGGCCCATGTCGCCAGACAAGCGAACGAAGCCAAAAGCGCGTTTCTCGCCAATATGAGCCATGAAATCCGCACGCCAATGAACGGTATTCTCGGCATGACGCAACTGTGCCTTGAAACCCCGCTGAGCGCCGAACAGCGCGAATACCTGACGCTGGTGATGAGCTCGGCGCAATCTTTATTGCATATTATCAATGACATTCTCGACTTCTCGAAAATCGAAGCCGGGAAGATCCTGATTCATGACGAGGCGCTGGAGATACGCCCGTTTATCCAGTCGCTGATCCGCCCGCATATGCCTGCCGCCAGCGAAAAAGGGGTGGAACTGCTGGTCGATATTGACCCGCGTTTGCCAGAGGTGGTGCGAGGCGATAGCGTGCGACTGCGCCAGATCCTGACCAATCTCATCAGCAACGCGCTGAAATTTACCCACCACGGTGAGGTATTGCTCGGAATTGAACCCGCCGGCAACGGCTCCCAGTGGCGGTTTCGGGTGCGCGATAGCGGCATTGGTATTCCCCCGGATAAACAGCAACTGATTTTCGAAGCGTTCAGCCAGGCGGACAGCTCCACCACACGCCGCTATGGCGGCACCGGGCTGGGGCTGACCATCTCCGCGCGGCTGGTGGCGATGATGGGGGGAAATTTAACGGTGACCAGTACGCCGGGCGTTGGGAGTGAGTTCGCCTTCACCCTGCCGCTGGCAAACTTGCCCGTGAGCGAAATGACAACGACAGAAGCGCACCAGTTTCACGGTGAACGGGTGCTGGTCGTCGATGATAACGCCACCAACTTACGCTTGCTGGAGGCCAAACTGACCGCCATGGGGCTGACGCCGGTCTGTATCAACAAACCGCTGGAAGCGCTGGCGCTGGCGGCGCAAATGCCGCCGTTTCCGCTGATCCTGCTGGATGCGCAAATGCCGGATATGGACGGCATCTCACTGGCGCTGGAACTCTCGGTGCTACCGGAAGCCAGCCAGAGCCGCATTATTATGCTCAGTTCCATGAATCGTCATTTCGACAGGAATATGCTCAAGCGCATTGGCATTGCGCACTATCTGCATAAACCGGTCGATCACAGCGAGTTGCAACAGGCTATCGCCTCCCTGTTGTTGCCGGTCAGCGTACCCACGCCCGCGCCCACGGTCAGCCCGGCAGCAGAACCCGCCGCTGCGCCGCCACCACGGCAGCAGAGCCTGCATGTTCTGCTGGCAGAAGATAACCTCGTCAACCAAAAGCTGGCCTACCGGCTGCTTGAGCAGCTTGGGCATCGCTGCGAAATCGTCGCCGATGGCCAGGCCGCGCTTGAGCACTGGCAGGCCAGCCGTTGGGATGTGATTCTGATGGATCTGCAAATGCCGGGCATGGACGGTGAAACGGCTATTCGTCTGCTGCGAGAAGAAGAAGCCCGGCGCGGTGTGCCGCCACAGCGGGTGATCGCCATGACCGCCCATGCCATGCAGGGCGACAAAGCGCGCTGCTTCGAACTGGGTTTTGATGGCTATATCGCCAAACCCGTCACGCGTGAGGCATTGAATGCGGAACTGACCCGCGTAGTGGGAACCCCCTCGCCCCACGCCGCAGCGCAAATGGCAGCGGGAATGCCCAACGAAAGCGCCCTGCTTGAACAACTGGGCGGCGACAGGGCGCTACTGAACGAACTTATGACCATTTTCAGGGAAGGCCTGATGGAGCTCAGCGACGCCATTGAACAGGCGGTACGCTCCGGCGATCGCGAAACCGTGCGCCGCAGCGCTCATAAGTTGCGCGGAGAAGCCATCGCGCTTGATTTCCGGAGCCTGAGCCAGGTTCTCCAACAACTGGAAAGCCAGTCGCAAAGCCTGAGCGACGCGGAACTGGCGCGCCTGCTTGCGCCACTGCAACATGAGCGCCAGCACGCGCTCAACTGGTTACAAACGCGGGAGGCC
Source organism: Enterobacter sp. R4-368 (assembly GCF_000410515.1). Classification (NCBI taxonomy): domain Bacteria; kingdom Pseudomonadati; phylum Pseudomonadota; class Gammaproteobacteria; order Enterobacterales; family Enterobacteriaceae; genus Enterobacter; species Enterobacter sp. R4-368. The sequence goes on from NC_021500.1 coordinate 530,404, forward strand.
TCATCATGAAACGTTACACCGTCACGTGCTTATTGTTTTTGTCAGCCTTCACCCAGGCGCATCCGACGCCGGTGAGCTGGTCGTTGGCGGGGCAATGGCGTGTGCATGATGCCAATCAGGCTGAATTTGACGGCATTCGCGCACCTGTCGGCGACTGGCGAAAATTAACGGTTCCGGCCAACTGGTATTCAGCCGGGTACGATCACCAGGGGGCAATGTGGTATCGACACGACTTCACCCTGCCCGCTCTTGCCCCGGATACGCTGGCTACACTGGTGTTTGACGGAGTGGATTACTATGCCGATGTCTCGCTCAACGGCCAGCACCTGGCGCGGCACGAAGGGTACTTCCAGCGTTTTGCCGTCGATATTACCGACACAGTACGTCGCCATAATCGCCTGGCGGTGCGCGTCGACAGCCCATATGAAGATCCGAAAACGCTCTGGCCGCTGCACAAAAAGCTGATCAAAGGCGTGCTAAATCAGCACGACACCCGCCCAGGTGGCGCCTGGTCACCGCACGGTCAGGATGCCAACTCTGGCGGCATCTGGTCGCCGGTGCGTCTGCATCTGAGCCGGGGCGCCGTGATCGGCGAGATTATTCTGCGCCCGGACTGGCAAAACGGCCTGGCGAACCCTGCCTTACGCGCAGAGATCCGCTACCGGTCGCGCAACCGCGGGCCCGCAACGCTGAAGCTGCTTGCCGAACCCGCGAATTTTAACGGTCGTGCATTCCGCCTTGAACAGGCTGTGACCCTGAATGCCACCGGCGGGGAAACCGCAACGATGACGGTGACGCTGCCCATGGCAGGCGCAAAGCTCTGGTGGCCCGCCAGTCTGGGTAAACCGAATCTCTACCAGGTGCGTGTCACCCTCGCGGACGATCGCGGCGTAATGGATAGCGCTAAAAGCCGAACCGGGCTGCGTAAGGTAGAAGAACAAGCGGATAACCGTGGCTGGCTTATTAATGAAAAACGGCTGTTTATCAAAGGAACCAACTACATCGGTTCGCCGTGGTTGAGCACCATGGACGCGGAGAAATATCGGCGCGATCTGCGCATGGTGCTGGCAATGAACGCCAACGCTATTCGCGTGCATGGTCATGTAGCCAACCGCCCGCTTTACCAGGTTGCCGACGAACTGGGGCTGATGCTCTGGCAGGATGTGCCGCTGCAATGGGGATATGACGACAGCGCGGCCTTTGCCGATAACGCCGCGCGACAAACCCGCGAGATGGTCGAGCAGTTTGGCAATTCGCCGTCCATCATCGTCTGGGGCGGGCATAACGAACCGCCGTGGAACTCCCCCTGGATGGAAAAACGCTTTCCCGACTGGCATAAAGATCTGAACCAAACGCTGACCGCGCGCGTGGCAGACACGCTGGCCGAAGATAATTCGCGGATCGTACATCGTTTTTCCGCCGTCGAAGAGCACTACTGGCAAGGCTGGTATTTCGGCGTGATGCGCGATCTGCTCGCCCCGGCGAAAACCGGCATTATCACCGAGTTTGGCGCGCAAGCGCTGCCGCGCCTTGCCACACTGAAAACCATTATTCCCGCTTCACTACTGTGGCCTGCAACCACGGCGGCGGACGATGCTGGCTGGGTGAAATGGAAATACCATAACTTCCAGCCATTTCAGACCTTTAAATTTGCCAACATACCGCGCGGCGAAGATCTGCAAACGTTTATTGAAAATACCCAGCAATACCAGGCGCAGCTTGTCGCGATGGCGGCGGAAAGCTATCGTCGTCAACGCTATCAGCCTGTGACTGCCCTGTTCCAGTTCATGTTTGTCGAAACCTGGCCGTCGATAAACTGGGGCGTGGTGGATTATTTACGCCATCCGAAAGCCGGGTATTACGCACTGCAAAAAGCCTATCAGCCGTTGTTACCCTCCATTGAACCGGTCAGCGCGCAGTGGCAGCGCGGAAAACCCGCCACGCTACGTCTGTGGGCGGTAAATGATACCTATACCCCCTGCGAAGATTGCACGCTGAAATGGCAAGTGACACAGCACAACCGCCCGCTTTTGACCGGGCAAAAACAGCAGACGCTGGCGGTGGATAGCGGCGTGAAAATTGCCGATCTGACGGTGACGCCTGACAGTACCGGAGTGCTGACGGTGACTTATCACATCTTCGATGCAACAGGAAAAAAAGTGGCGGAAAACGCCTGGCAAACGGAGGTCGGTGAGGCCACAAACTGACCTATATAACGCGCCAGGCAAGCATGTCGCCTGGCGCATCACTGCTTACGGACGACGGAACAGCACGATGCTGCGCCCTTCGAGTTCGAAATCCTTCTCTTTGGTAATAACAACCCCGCGTTTCGCGCTATCGGCGGTGGTCAGCTCCAGCACCCAGCCGCCTTCGCCGAACTGCGGAATGCGAAACGGCACCGTGCCTTCAAACGGGTTAAACAGCATCAGCACGTCATGCCAGATCCCCTCTTCTTCCTGCAAATCCGGGCGTCCGATATAAACGCCGAGCGTCGTACCTTCATCCCACTGCTCCGGTAACTGCTCGCCGCCACCGGCGTTGTACCAGCGGATCTCCATGCCATCGCGCCAGTTTTCGCGCCGCAGGATCGGCTGCGAAGCCCGCAGCGCAATGACATGACGGGTAAATTCCCGCAGCGCTTCACCGTTGCCGCTGTGCGGCGCATCCCAGTCGATCCACGAGATTTCGCTGTCCTGGCAGTAGCCATTGTTGTTGCCCTGCTGGGTGCGGCCAAACTCATCCCCGGCCAGCAGCATTGGCGTGCCGTGGGAGAAGAACAGCGTCGCAAGGAAGTTACGTTTTTGCCGTTCGCGCACGGTGTTGATGCCTTCGTCGTCGGTCACCCCTTCCGCGCCGTAGTTGTAGGAGCGGTTGTCATTGTGACCGTCGTTATTGTCTTCGCCGTTGGCTTCATTATGTTTTTCGTTGTACGACACCAGGTCGTTCAGCGTAAAACCGTCGTGGGCAGTAATAAAATTCACGCTTGCCCACGGGCGACGCCCGCGCTGATCGTACAGATCACCGGAGCCCAGCAGGCGGGCGGCAAAGTCCGTCGAGACGTTATCGCCCTTCCAGTATTCACGCAGCGTGTCGCGGTATTTATCGTTCCACTCCGCCCAGCCCGGCGGGAAACCGCCCACCTGATAACCACCGGGGCCGATGTCCCACGGTTCGCCAACCAGTTTCAGCCTGGATAACAGCGGATCCTGCGTCATGGCATCAAAAAAGCCGCCGCGCTGGTCGAACCCTTCCGGCTCGCGCCCGAGAATGGTGCCCAGATCGAAGCGAAAACCGTCGATATGCATCGATTCTGCCCAGTAACGCAGCGAATCCATCACCATCTGCAATACGCGCGGGTGCGACGTGTTCACCGTGTTGCCGGTGCCGGTGTCATTGATGTAGTAACGGTGCTGATCCGGCAATGTGCGGTAATAAGAGAAGTTATCGATACCTTTAAACGACAGGGTTGGCCCCAGTTCGTTGCCTTCTGCCGTGTGGTTATAAACCACATCGAGGATCACTTCGATACCGGCATCGTGAAACGCCCGCACCATATCGCGAAAGCCCTGAATGCCGCGCGGCCCGTAATAACGCGACGCCGGGGCGAAGAAACCAAGCGTGTTATAGCCCCAGAAGTTGCGCAGCCCCTTATCGAGCAAATGCTGGTCGTCCGGGAACCAGTGAACCGGCAGCAGTTCGACAGACGTAATACCGAGGCTTTTGATGTACTCAACCGAGGCCTTATGTCCCATCCCTTCAAACGTGCCGCGCAGTTCCGGCGGCAGCGCCGGATTAAGCTGGGTGAAGCCTTTCACATGGGTTTCGTAGAAAACCGTACGTGGCCAGGGAATATTCGGCCGTGCGCCGTCCTGCCAGTCGAACGCGTGGGGATCGATAACCCGGCACTTGGGCGTAAACGGCGCGCTGTCCTGGGTATCAAAGGTCAGATCTTTATCTTCATGGCCTAAATCATAAGCGTAATGGGCCGCGTTCCATTCGATATCCCCGACCAGTTCGCGGGCATAAGGGTCAATCAATAATTTATTCGGGTTAAACCGGTGGCCGTTTTCCGGCTCAAACGGGCCATGCACCCGGTAGCCGTATAACGCGCCGGGTTGCAGGCCTGGCACATAACCGTGCCAGATCTCGTGCGTGTTTTCCGGCAGATCAAACCGGGCGATCTCCTGCTTGCCATCGGGCGCGTATAAACAGAGCTCCACACGATGCGCATGCGCTGAAAAAAGGGCAAAGTTAACGCCCTCACCGTCGTAATTCGCACCGAGTTGCTGGCCGTGCCCCGCCGTAATGTAAAACTGTTTTCCGTCAGACATTGCTTCCCCTTGATCGCCTGTAAAGTCTCACCAGACATAACGATTGATGAACCGCACCCTTTTCTTCGCAATCATGCACTGACCAGTACCGCAAAGGTGAAACCGCCTATCGATCGCAGATTCACTTTGTCGGTGAGAAAAACCTCCTCTGAGCTGAGTATGTCCCGGTAACGCCGATTCGCCAGTTCCGCCGGCAGGGCAATATTGGCGCCCGCCAGGCTGCCGTCGATGGCATCGAACAGCAGACGCGGGGCGAGCACAATTAACGCATCCTGGTTTTCCACGCGCGCAAAGGCGATCAGGTGCTCCGCCTCTTCACCCGCAATGGTCAACGGCAGATAAGCGCCCCGGCGGAACAACGACGGCATCTGCTGGCGTAAATGCAGCAGCCGGTAGATGAAAAATTGCTTTAACTGCCCGCTCGACCAGCTCTCCTGCGAATGCGGATCGGCCTGCTCTTCGTCTACCAGCAGGCGCTCAAGCTCGGCGTAATCCGGCTCCAGCCGGTTATCCGGGTCGACCAGGCTGAAATTGAGCGCTTCGCTGCCCTGATAAATATCCGGTACGCCGGGTGCCGTCAGTTTGATCACCGTTTGCGTCAGGCTATTGACCAGCCCGGCGCGAATAAAGGGCTGTAGCGAGGCGGTAAAATCGGTTAAAAACTCGCGATTCTCCGGCGACAACAAATGACGCACGTAATCAAGCACCGCCTGTTCATAGGCGTCGTTAGTCTCGATCCAGTCAGTACGCTGTTTCGCTTCGCGCAGCGCTTTTTCAACAAACGCCACAAACCGCTCTTCCAGCGCACGCAAACCTTCCACGTCATCGGCTTGTAAGTTGACCGGCCAGACGCCCGCCAGCGCCTGATAGATCATCCACGCCACCATCGGTCGCGGGGCGTGTCCATCGTCCAGCAGTTGCACTTTGCTATGGTTCATCTGCCGCCAGCGCGCCACGCAATCGGCCCAGCGTTCGGGCGCTTCCGTCAGGGTATAGAGCCGCGCCCTGGCGTCTTCCCCGCGTTTGGTGTCATGGGTTGAGGTGCCGGAAAGCGCATCCGGCTGGCGCTCAAGCCGGGTTTGCATCTCTGCGTGGAAACGATCGAGCGAAAAGGTGCGCGGTAGTGGCTCCGCGCCGACTTCGTTAAGCGCCAGATCGACATGCTGGCGGAAAAAGAGCGTATCTTCGACGGATTTCGCCATCAGCGGGCCGGTAAGCTGCTGAAAGCGGGTACGAAAACGTGCCGCCGCACCGAGCGCGCTTTTCGCCACATCACCCACTAAAATGCGGCGCACAAAATCGAGCGCGGCAGCATCCGGCGCATACGGACTGCGCTGAACGCTCTCCACCACCTTGTTTAACAGCGCGGTGTCAGCCTCCGGTAGCCCCTGTTCCGTGCCATAGGTGCGATAAACCGGGAAAGCGATCAGCAGTTCGCGCAGCGCCTGGCGTACCGCGTCCTCCTGCGGCACCGGGATTTCCGCGTGACCAATAGTGAGCGCCAGCGACACCAGCACGCTGAATTCGCCGTTAAAGTTACGATCGACCATCAGCAGCTTGGCGTCGCGCAGCTCCTCGCGCATATTCACGCGCCGCCCGGCAACGTTGTCGTAGGCTTTGCGCAGGTTAGCGAGCTTGGCGTCATCGACCAGCACATCCGACAGCGCAGCGATAAATTCATACCCGGTGGTGCCGGACACCGGCCAGTCAGCCGGAAGATGCTCGCCTTTGCCGAGGATCTTCTCCACCGTGAGGTAACACTCAGGCCCCACCTTCTGGCGTAAGCGCGTCAGATAACCCTGCGGATCGGCCAGCCCGTCAACGTGATCGATTCGCAAACCGTCCACCGCGCCGCTGTGCACCAGTTCAAGGATCAGCTGGTGTGCATCATCAAATACCGCTTCATCTTCCACGCGCACGCCAACCAGGCCGGTGATTTCAAAAAAGCGCCGGTACGAGAGGTCATTCGCCGCATCGCGCCAGCTCATTAACCGCCAGGGCTGCTGCGCATGAATGTCAGCGATTAGCGTGTGATCGGTCTCGCCGATGAGTGCCTGCTCCCGCCCTTGCCAGCTCTCTGCCACCAGCGGATAAAAGTTGTCGTAATAGGCCAGCGCCGGTTCACCGGTCAGCGGATCGGCTTTGATCGCCAGCTCGCCGTTTGCAAGCACGGTGTCAAAATCATCACCGAGAAACGGCAGCGTCAGCCGCCGCGACCAGTCGATGTCGAAATGGTGGGCATATGGGCTTTTCTCGCCTTTGGCTATCACATCGCGCCACCAGGCGTTTTCCAGCGACGCGGCCATATGGTTTGGCACAATATCCAGAATCAGCCCCAGCCCGGCGTTTTTTAACGCACTCACCAGCCGGTCAAACCCGCCGCGCCCGCCAAGCGTCGGATCGATCTCATTGGCGTTAGTGACGTCATAACCGTGGGTGGAGCCACTGGCAGCGGTAAAAATGGGCGAAGCATAAAGGTGGCTGATACCGAGGTGTTTAAGATACGGAACCAGCGCCGCGGCGCGATCAAACGTCATTCCGTTACGAAACTGCAAGCGGTAAGTGGCGGTTGGCGTATTCACATTCCCTCTCCCAAAGCCAGACGAACAATGAACGCATTCGGCGGTAAGTCATCCTGCCCGCGCGGCCAGGCCACCAGCGTTTTGCCGGGTAGGTCCGGCAACGGTTGCGAGGCTTCGCCAATATTGAGCGCCAGCGATAATGTCCCCTGTGGGAAGTGCCAGCGGACCGCGATAAACCCCGGTGCGGTGCCGATCACTTCCCCATTTTGCCGCTGTGCATTTGTCAGCAGCGGCACCACATATTTCTGGCGCAGCGTCAGCCAGTCGCGGGTTTGCGTCAGCCAGCGCTGGCCGGTCTCCTGCTGCGTTTTCGCCCAGTCCAGTTGTGAACGGGTAAAGGTTTCAGGCGCGTTCGGATCGGGAACCGCTTCCCCCTCATGTCCCGCATGGCCCTGGAATTCGCGCGCGCGCCCTTCACGCACGGCGCGCGCCAGATCGCCGTGAAAATCGGTAAAGAACAGGAAAGGATTGGTTTCGCCATACTCTTCGCCCATAAACAGCAGCGGAATATGCGGGGAAAAGAGCAGCGCGCCGAGCAGCACGCGCGTTCTCTCCTCGCCCGCCAGCGTGATGAGCCGCTCGCCCTGCGCGCGGTTGCCGGTCTGATCGTGGTTCTGGATAAAATCGACAAACGCCACCGGCGGCTGGTTACGGCTGTCCACCCCGCGCGGTTCACCGGTTGACGGGGCAACTTCCCCCTGAAACGCGAACCCTTCAGTTAACGCGCGCGCCAGCCACACTTCGGGCTTATCCGCAAAATCCTGGTAATAGGCATGGGTTTCGCCGGTGGCAAACACATGCGCGGCATTGTGCAGATCGTCATTCCACTCGGCGGTAAACAGCGGCGCACGCCCATCCGGCTCACGCGGATGCAGCGCAATAATATTGCGGCAATCTTCGGTGGTCAGATGCACCGGCCGGTCGGTGATCTCCTCGCGAATACGGCGGGCAATCTCCACCAGCACTGGCGGCTCGGCGCTGTCTTCAATCTGATCGATGGCATCAAACCGCAGCCCGTCCAGGTTGTATTCGTTGAGCCAGTAGAGCGGCGCTTCAACGATATACCGCCGCACGGCGTCAACGTCATACGCGATGCCTGGCCCCCACGGCGTCTGGCGTTCGGCGTGGAAAAAATCCGGCGACAGCGCGGGCAAATAGTTGCCTTCCGGGCCAAAGTGGTTGAGCACAATATCCAGCACCACTGAAAGGCCGTAGCCATGAGCCGCGTCGATAAAGGCTTTAAAATCATCCGGCGTGCCGTAAGCCGAGTGCGGCGCATAGAGCAGCACGCCGTCATAGCCCCAGCCGCGATTGCCGCCAAACTGGGAAACGGGCATCACTTCTATCATGGTGATGCCGAGTTGCGCGAGGTGCGGCAATTTTTCCATCGCCGCGCGAAACGTTCCCTGCGGGGTGAATGTCCCGATATGCAGCTCATAGACTACGGATTCTGCCCACGGGCGGCCCTGCCACTGCGGGTGTTGCCAGACGTAATGATCCGGGTCGACGACCAGTGAAGGACCGTTAACGTCGGCGGCCTGCGCGCGCGAGGCGGGATCGGGAACCGCCATGCCGTTGCTCAGGAGATACTGGTACGCCGTACCAGCGGCGATATTATCGACGGTCAGTTCAAACCAGCCGTCATCAAGGCGTTGCATTGGCAATTCGCCAGCCGGTAAACGCAGTGAAATCTGCTGTTGCCCGGTGGCCCATAACCGAAAACGCACGCGACCATTCGCGAGGTATTCGGCTCCCCAGCTTTTACAAAACGATTTCGACGCCATGCAATTACCTCTCCACGATGTCACGAAGAACAATCATAGTCGATAATCTGCAAAGCCATTGGCGGGCCGCCCGGTCATGCACGCGCATACCGGGCGGTGAGTTGCGTTACTGCTGTTGTTTTTCTTCTGCGGCTTCGACTTCGCGATACCAGCGCGGATGGTGCTTCTTCGCCCAGCGGCGGCTCACGTTGCCTTCAATCATGCCTTTGATCGACCCTTTCACCCAGAACGCCATATACATGTGCACCAGAATGGCGAGCATCAGGATAATGGCGCTGGTGGCATGCGCCAGCAAACACCAGCGAATCAGCCAGATGGGGAAAAAGTGGGCAAAGTACGGTCGCCAGATCACCACGCCCGTCGCCAGCAGCAGCGAAATCATGCTCATGATGGTCCAGAACATCATTTTTTGCCCGGCGTTATATTTGCCGACATCCGCCACCTTATGCTCGTTGCCTTTTAGCACCTCAACAATGTTTTTCAGCCACGGCAGATCTTTCTTGTCCGGAATGTTGTGGTGCACAAAGCGCACGAACATAAACATCAGGATCAGAAAGATCAGCACGCCAAAGAACGGATGCAGAATGCGCCCCATCTGCGGCGTGCCGAAGGTTTGCGTCAGCCAGTGCAGCGTCGGGAAAAAGAGTGCGATACCGGATAACGCCACCAGGAAAAAGCAGATCACCACCGTCCAGTGGCACGCCCGGTCGATAAATTTGGTGCGCAGGATCATTTTGCTTTTATTCATGGTCGTGCTCCTCTTCATCGTCATCCGTCTCTTTGTTCGGCCCTACGCCGATGTAGTGGAACAGCAGACCGGCAAAGGTGGCGATAAACCCGGCGGCGGAGAGCGGCTTGAGAATGCCTTTCCACACATTAACCGGCACATCGATTTTCGGTTCCGCAGGCAGGTTGTGATACAGCCCCGGCTGGTCGGCATGATGCAGCACATACATCACATGCGTACCGCCCACGCCCTGCGGGTTGTATACCCCCGCGTTGACATAACCGCGTTTTTGCAACTGCGCCACGCGCTGCTCGCCAAGCTCCAGCATTTCGGCTTTGGTACCAAAATGAATCGCCCCGGTCGGGCAGGTTTTCACACACGCGGGCTCCTGGCCGACGCTGACGCGATCGACACAGAGCGTGCATTTGTAGACCCGGTTATCGTCCGGGTTGAGGCGCGGCACGTTGAACGGGCAACCGGCAATGCAGTAGCCGCAGCCAATGCAGTGCTCCGACTGGAAATCGACAATCCCGTTGGCGTACTGAATGATCGCGCCCGCCGACGGGCAGGCTTTCAGGCAACCCGGCTCCGCGCAGTGCATACAGCCATCTTTGCGGATCAGCCACTCCAGCTTGCCGTTTTGCGTGGTTTCGCTAAAGCGCATCACCGTCCAGGATTTGGCGCTTAAATCGAGCGGGTTGTCATACACCCCGGCGCAATACCCCACCTCATCGCGGATATCGTTCCACTCGGAACAGGCCACCTGACAGCCTTTACAGCCGATACAGGTGGACACATCAATCAGCTTTGCCACTTCGGCGCGGAAATCCCGTGCCTGCGGCGGCGGCGTAAAACCGTTGGTCGCTGAACGTTTAATAATGTCTTGTGATTGCATGGACATAGCTTCGCTTCCTTACGCCTTCTCAATATTGACCAAAAACGCCTTGTATTCCGGCGTCTGCGAGTTAGCGTCGCCGACAGACGGCGTTAGCGTGTTAGCAAGGAAGCCTTTGCGCGTGGCCCCTTCAAAACCCCAGTGGCACGGAATGCCGACGGTGTCGACCCGACGACCGTCAATGGTCAGGGTTTGCAAACGCTTCGTGACCACCGCTTTGGCTTTGATAAAACCGCGTTTCGACATCACCTTCACGTCGTCGCCGGCGAGAATGCCCTTCTCTTTTGCCAGCGCTTCGCCAATCTCAACGAACTGATCCGGCTGCGCGATGGCATTAAGGCGGGCATGTTTCGTCCAGTGGCGGAACAGCTCGGTTATTGAGTAGGTGGTGGCGACATACGGGAAAGCATCCGCTTTGCCCATATTGGCGTTGTCGGCGGCGAAAATACGCGCTACCGGGCTGGAAACCACTTCCGGGTGCAGCGGGTTGGTGCCAATTGGCGATTCAATCGGCTCGTAGTGTTCCGGGAACGGGCCGTCGTTCATCTTGTCGATGGAGAACAGGCGCGCCACGCCTTCCGGATTCATGATAAACGGCCCGACATTGCTGCCTGGCGCAGCCTGGCTGTAATCGGCAACGTCCATACCTGTCCAGCGCTGACCATCCCAGTGCAGCAGTGCGCGCTTCGCATCCCACGGTTTACCCGCCGGATCGGCAGAGGCGCGGTTGTAAAGAATGCGGCGGTTCGCCGGCCACGACCACGCCCAGCCCGGCGTACAGCCCAGCCCGTACGGATCGCTGTTATCACGGTTCGCCATCTGGTTTCCGCGCTCCGTCCAGCTACCGCAGTACACCCAGCAGAAGCTGCTGGTGGAGCCGTCATCGCGCAGTTGCGCAAAGCTGCTTAACTGCTCGCCTTTTTTGGCAATCAGCGTGCCTTTGTCGTCATACAGATCGCGCAGCGCTTTACCGTTGGCTTCGCGGGCCACCTCTTCCGGATGCGGATCGTACGGATCGTTATAATCCCAGGACATGTTCAGCAGCGGTTCCGGGTTGGCTCCGCCTTCGGCCTGATACAGCTCGCGCAGGCGCATAAACAGGCGTCCCAGGATTTTGGCGTCGTGCAATGCCTCTCCCGGCGGCTCGGCGGCGGCCCAGTGCCACTGCAACCAGCGACCGGAGTTGGCGATGGAACCGTCCTCTTCAGCAAAGCAGGAGGATGGCAGACGGAACACTTCGGTCTGAATTTCCGCTGGATTGACGTCGTTCATCTCACCGTGGTTCTGCCAGAAGGTGGAGGATTCGGTCGCCAGCGGATCGATAACCACCATGTATTTCAGTTTCGCCAGCGCGCGTGATGACTTGTTCTTATCCGGGAAAGCCGCCAGCGGGTTGAACCCCTGCACGATATAACCGTTGATTTTGCCTTCGAGCATCAGCTCGGCCTGGGTCATCACATCGTAGAGACGATCCCATTTCGGCAGCCAGTCGTAACCCCAGTTGTTCTCCGCCGTGGCGCGATCGCCCCAGAAACTCTTCATCATGCTGATGAAAAACTTCGGCGTGTTCTGCCAGTAGTTCACTTCGTTCACCCCCAGCGACGGCGGGGTGATTTGCGAAATATAGGTCTGGTAATCCGGCTGTTTCTCTGACGGCAGCGGCATATAACCCGGCAGGTTGGTCGACAGCAGGCCTAAGTCGGTATAGCCCTGAATATTCGAGTGGCCCCGCAGCGCGTTCACGCCGCCGCCCGCCATACCGATATTACCGAGCAGCAGTTGCAGCATCCCCGCCGCGCGAATGATCTGCGCCCCGGCCGAGTGGTGCGTCCAGCCCAGCGCATAAAGAATGGTAGCGGTACGGTTCGGCACGCTGGTGCTGCCGAGCACCGAGCAAACATGGGTAAAATCTTTTACCGTGGTGCCGCACAGGCGGCTGACCATTTCCGGTGTGTAGCGCGCAACGTGGGCTTTCAGCAAGTTCCACACGCAGCGCGGATGGCTCAGCGTCTCGTCGCGCAACGCATTGCCCTGGGCGTCGAGTTGGTAGAACCAGCTTGATTTGTCGTACTGGCGTTTTTGCCCGTCGTAGCCGCTGAACAGGCCGTCGTTAAAGGCGTAATCTTCGCGAATAATCAGGCTGGCATTGGTGTAGTGGCGCACATATTCATGCTGGATCTGGTCATGTTCAATCAGATAGCGGATCGCGCCAAGCAGAAACGCGGTGTCGGAACCGGCGCGGATCGGCGCATAGAAATCGGCCACCGCCGCACTGCGGTTAAAGCGCGGATCGACGACCATCACGGTGGCGTTGTTTTTGGTTTGCGCTTCCACCACCCACTTAAAGCCGACCGGATGCGCTTCGGCGGCGTTACCGCCCATGATCAGCACTACGTTGGCGTTTTTGATGTCCACCCAGTTGTTGGTCATCGCGCCGCGGCCAAAGGTCGGTGCCAGCGCGGAAACGGTCGGACCGTGGCACAACCGCGCCTGACAGTCGATCGCCACCATGCCCAGCGCGCGGGTAAATTTGCCGTCAAGAATGCCGGTCTCATTACTGGCGGCGGAAGAACAGAGCATGCCGGTGGTGGTCCAGCGATTGACCGTTACGCCCTGCGCATTTTTTTCAATAAAGTTTTCATCGCGATCTTTTTTCATTAACCGCGCAATTTTATCAATTGCTTCATCCCAGCTAATTCGCTGCCATTTATCGGAACCCGGCGCGCGATATTGCGGATGTAATAAACGATTTTCGCTGTGAATATAGTCCAGAACGCCAGCGCCTTTCGGGCACAATGACCCCCGGCTCACCGGATGATCGGCGTCGCCTTCAATGTGATAAATACTTTCACTGACATTTTTCGCATTATCACCGAGGCTGTACATCAGCATGCCGCAGCCGACTGAACAATAGGTGCAGTTATTTCGCGTCTCTTTTGCTTTTAAGAGTTTATATTGACGGGTTTCCGCGTGAACGGAAAAAGAAGATAAAAATCCGAGAGATGCGACAGTGCTTCCTGCCAGACCGCCCGCGCAGATCCGAAAGAACTGCCTCCGGTTGAGCTCCATTTGTCCTCCAGCTTAAACTTAAGACATGAAAAGGGACGGAGATTATAAGGATATTCTCAACACTTAACCATTATCCATTTATGGTTATTTTTGCGGGTAATTTGGGGCAGAAAGTTATTTAACTAAAATAAGTGGCAGAGATTTTTCTCTCTGCCCTTTTTATTACTTCGTCGCGCTGAATATGGCTTTGCCGATGCGGGCAATGGCGTCATTACTTTGCGCCATTGTCGCTTTAGTATCCGTTATATAAATAGATACAATACGAGGCGCGCCTTTTTTCGGCCAGACAATACTGATAATCGAACGCGAACCATAATCGCCCGCCCCGGTTTTATCGCCAATCACCCAGCCTTTTGGCAACGTGGAACGCAGCAGCGCATCGGCGACTTTATCCTCTTTCATCCACTGCACCAGTTGTGCGCGCGAACGCGGCGTTAATACCTCGCCGAGCGCCAGCTTTTGCAGCGTGTGGCTGACAGCCAGCGGCGTGGTGGTATCGCGCAAATCGCCCGGCACGGCGCTGTTGAGTTCAGGTTCGGCGCGATCGAGTCGCGTGACACTGTCACCGGAATCAGCAAAGAAGCGCGTCACCGCTGCCGGTCCGCCCAGCTTTTTCGCCAGCAGATTTGCCGCCGTGTTGTCACTTTCAGTGATTGCCGCGCTGCACAGTTGCTGCCAGCTCATCGAAGCAGGCGCAACAAACTTGCTGGTCACCGGCGACCAGGTCACCAGCTCGCTTTGCGCAAACTGAGTGGTCTCATTTAACGCCAGTTCGCCTTTGTCGACCTTGCTCAGCAACGCGCCGCACAGCAGCGCTTTGTGGGTGCTGTTAAGCGGAAAACGCTCATCGCCGCGGTAGCTCACCGCCTCACCGCTGGCGGTATCCACTACCGCAATGCCGATGCGTGCGCCTAAGTGTTCTTCCTGCAGGCGAGCCACCGCCGTCAGCGTGGCGTTATCAATATTGGCGGCGCTGGCGGCAAACGCGCTCAATAGCAGTAAAGAACAGATTGATTTCACTGGGAAAAACATAGGTATAATCCTTGTTCAGACAGAGCAACATCACAAGTGGGCATCATGTATAACACCGCGTTAGTGTACAGAAGTTTCGGCGAACCGCAGACTGTTCTGCAAGCTGAAACCACCGCGCTGGCACCGCTTCCGGCAGGACAGGTTCGCGTCAAAATGCGCTTTGCGCCGGTGAATGCCTCAGATGTGATCCCGGTCACCGGCGCCTACAGCCACCGCATCACCCTGCCCGCCGTCGCGGGTTATGAAGGCGTGGGCGTGGTAACAGAAACGTCCGGGTCAGACGCGCATCTGCTGGGCAAACGTGTGTTGCCGCTGCGCGGCCAGGGCACCTGGCAGCAGTATGTTGATTGCCCGGCGGAGCTGGTTGTGCCGGTGCCGGATGATATTGACGATACGCTCGCCGCCCGCGCCTACATCAATCCGCTGGCCGCGCAGATGATGCTGGAACGTTACCCGGCTCACGGCCAACATGTGCTGGTCACCGCGGCGGGTTCTGACTGCGCCGGTTACCTTGCGCAGTGGGCCAGGGGTCAGGGGGCGAAAAGCGTGACCGGTATTTATCGTTCCGCCATTCATGCCAGCCGCCTGGCGGCCTGCGGCGTGATACCGCTGGCCGATACGGACAGCGCCGCCATCAAACGGGCGGCGGAGAAAGCCAGCGTTATTTATGACGCCACCGGCGGCACACTGGCGGAAACGCTGCTGCAATCAATGCCGAAAACGGGGCAATTTATCAGCTACGGTTTGCTCTCCGGGCAGCCATTCAGCATCCGCCAGCGCTTACCCGCGGTCCACTGGTTCCATGTGCGTAACTATCTCGACGCGATGACGGCAGATAGCTGGCAGCAGGCGTTTTGCACACTCTGGGAGCGGCTGCGCATAACGCCCGTGAGCGAGGTCACGCTGACAGATTTTCAACACTGGCGGCAGGCTATCACGCTGTACCAGACGCCAGGCCGGATAGCCAAACCGCTGTTGTCGTTTTAATCCCGGTCGGCGGAATACGCCACATTGCGCTGGCGCTCAATTTCCGCTAATCGGGCGCGGAGCGAGGCCACCATGTGCTCCCAGGCAAGGCTGCCCAGTGGTACCCGGAACGGCGGCACGGGGGCATCTGCCGCTGCGATAATTGCATCACCTGTGCGCTGCGCATCGCCTTTTATGTCAAAACTGCCGTTGGCGATCCCCCGGCGCACTTCGCCCGCAGGCGTATCGTCATAGACCGCGAGCGGCGTGGCGTGATCGAGCCCGGCACCGAAGCCGGTTTGCGTTGGGCCGGGCTCGGCAATCACAATATCGACACCAAATGGTTTCACCTCCTGAGCCACCGATTCCAGAAAACCTTCAATACCCCACTTACTGGCGTGGTAAAGGCTGAAATTGGGGTACGCCACCTGGCCGCCTTCCGAAGAGACCTGCACAATCCGCCCGCCGCGCTGCGCGCGCAGCCACGGTAACACGGCACGCACTAACTGAATCGAGCCGGTAAGATTGGTAGCGATCTGCCGCTCAATTTGCGCATCGCTGACCTCTTCTGCCGCGCCAAACAAGCCGTAGCCGGCGTTGCTTACCACCCGTTCAATCACACCAAAAGTGGTAAACGCGGCATCCACTTCGCGGCGCAGCGCCGCGCTGTCGGTCATATCAAAACAGCTGACGTGCAGCCGCGACGCATATTGCGCCTGTAATGCATTCAGCGCGTCCGCGCGCCGTACGCAGGCCACCACGCGGTCGCCGCGCGCCAGCAGCGTTTGCGTTATCAATAATCCCAGCCCGGACGAAGCGCCGGTAATCAGCCATGTCGTCATAAATACCTCCACATGTTTTCCGGTGAGTGGATAGCGTAAGCAACCGGCACTGCTATGATAAGACGCACCAATCGGCATGCAGCGGTGAAAAATACTCAACAATGAAAAATATCACTCTCGCAGATTTAAAAGCGTTCCTGCTGGTCGCGCAGCACCGCAGCTTTCAACAAGCCGCCAATGAACTGGGAGTGTCCCGTTCCTCGCTGAGCCACGCCATGCGCGGTCTGGAAAGCCAGCTTGGCGTGCGCCTGTTACATCGTACAACCCGCAGTGTTTCGCTGACGGAAGAAGGCGCGGCGTTGTTGCAGCGCATTGATCCCCTGCTCAACCAGTTAGATATGGCGCTGGATGCCACCCGCTTTCGCCCGCAGGAGCTGCACGGCACACTGCGCATTAACGCCAATGAAGGTGGTGCGCGCTGGCTGCTGGCGCACGTGGTTGACGGTTTTTTACAGGCGCACCCGCAGGTGGTGCTGGATATTGTCACCGAAGGACGGCTGGTGGATATCGTCGCCGAAGGGTTTGATGCGGGCGTACGGCTGGCGGAGTCCGTACCGCTTGATATGATTGCGGTGCCGTTCGGCGGGCCGATCCGCTTTATCGCCATCGCCTCGCCGCAATATCTGCACAGCGCGGGTATACCGCAAAGCCCGGCAGATCTTTTGCGCCACCGCTGTATCGCCCAGCGTTTGCCGAGCGGCAAACGCTATCGCTGGGAGTTTGTGCGACATGGCAAGCCGCTGACGCTCAACGTGCCCGGAAATTTATGTCTTGATAACAGCGCGCTGATGGTCGAGGCGGTGGTAAAAGGCTTCGGCATTGCTTATGTCCCCGAACCTTATGCCCGCGAGGCGATCAACAACGGGCTGGCACAACAGGTGTTGTCGCCATTCAGCCCGCCGATTGCTGGTTTATGTCTCTATTATTCCGGTCACCGGCAAATACCGGCGACGTTGAAGGCGTTTATCGCCGCCATCCGTGAGGCCAACGAAGCCGTGCTGTAACGTTCAGTCGTTAATTAACTGTCCGGTGTGCAGATCCAGGCGGAAATCGCACCTGCCGTCCGGCGGATCCCAGTCGCCGGAGCCATATACCACAACGTCAATGCAGTCACTTATGCCGTTTTTACAGTGAGCCTGGTTAGGCTACGCTTTGACGGTGAAAACGGATAACCCGGAGAGAGAATGCTGATTGCCCAACTGAGCGATATTCATGCCGCGCCGGATAATGACAACCTGCAGCGCCTGCACCGCGCCATCGACTGGTTACGTGAACTCAGCCCCGATCTGCTGGTGGTGAGCGGTGATTTAACCGATGACGGCTGGGGGGCAGGCTATCGCGCCATTGACCACGCATTACAGCGCCTGGCGTGCCGCTCGCTGATCCTGCCCGGCAATGCCGATGATAAAACCGTGATGTGTGACAATCTGGCCGCTTTTGCTCACCGATCTGCGCATGACGCGCTGCATTTTCATGAGCACATAAATAACGTGCCAGTAATTGGCGTGGATGTGACCGTAACCGGTGAAAGCCGGGGCGATATCCGCCCACATCTGCACTGGCTGGAAGCGGCGCTGCGCGCGCAGCCGCAACCGGCGATGGTCTTTTTGCACCAGCACCTTTTCCCGAGCGGCATTGCCCCGCTGGATAACGCCATGTGCGATGGCGGCGAGGCACTAGCGCAACTGCTGGCGCGCTTACCGCATCCGCCGCTGGCGCTGTGCGCCGGCCACGTCCACCGCGCGATGTCCGCCACATTTGCCGGTATCCCGGCGTACCTTTGCGGCTCCATCTGCCCGGCGAACCCGCTGATGCTCAATGCTCAGCACATCCCGGCGGTAAGCGATCCACCTGCACTTCTCATTCACGAACTGCGCGGTGATACCCGCGTTAGCCATTTTGTCAGCCTGTAGCGGGTATCTCCCATGCGCCGGGGCGATGGTTTTCACGGCTCGCCTTCCCAGTAATCCACACCTGCACCGCGAAATTCGACGCGCCGGAAGTCATCCCGGCCGTTTGTACGTGCTCTCGCGAGGAATTTATCGGCGTCCGGGTATTCGCAGATTTCCGGGCTTTCCATAGTGCTAATCGAGATATAACGCAGCGGTTGTTCAGAGGTATTGATAATCTGGTGCGGCCACGCTTTTCCTGGCGGAATGCAGATAACATCCCCTTCCTGGATGGGCCGCTCTTCATCGCCGATGCGCAACGTACCGTTGCCGTTCAGCACAATAAACATCTCTTCCTGCGCGTGATGGAGATGAAACGGACAGGCACGTTTGCCCGGTGGCAAAATATCGATCGACGCGCCGAGTTTACTGGCGAGGGTGCCTTTGGTCAGCGAGCCGCCGAGTGATTCATACAGCGGCGGGCGCACGAAGTTTTCCATTTCGATGTGGTTAAAATTGCGGATGACAAACGCAGGCGAGGTTTCGTCGTTCATAAACAGTTCCGGTAAAAGAGTTCCTGTTTAGTATTGAAACGCCCGTTCGGCCTGTCAATTCGTGCTGACAATATAACGTTGCTGATCGCTAACTCAGGTGGGTTTTCGCGTTCATAAACAGTTCCAGTAAGGGGCTGATGTACAGGATTGCCCCCCCCCTTCTGGCTGTCAATTCATGGGGAAAATTAGCGTGGAAGATCCCACTTGCCATCGATAATGCGTGCGGGCGTAAAAATGTTCTCTGCGTTATTCGCCATACCGGCTACGGGTGTCTATCAGCCCGGTAGCGACGCCACCGGGCTTCAGCACCTTACTCTCCCGCCAGCCGCTGATAGCGGGCAAAACGCTGCTTCGCATCCTGTTCAGTTTGTGCAAATAGCTGTTCGGACAGTGATGGCGAGATGCGCTCGAGCGAGGCATAGCGCACTTCGCCGAGCAGAAACTCGCGAAAATCCTCTTCCGGCTCGTCGGAGTCGAGAATAAACGGGTTTTTCCCTTTTTCCAGCAGTTGCGGATTATGGCGCCATAAATGCCAGTAACCCGCGTCGACCGCCCGTTTCGCCTCGCGCATACTGCATCCCATACCGGTTTTCAGACCGTGGTTAATGCACGCGGCATAGGCAATCACCAGCGACGGTCCGGGCCAGGCTTCCGCCTCGGCAATCGCCCGCAATGTCTGGGCTTTATCGGCACCCATCGCCACCTGCGCGACATACACATTGCCGTAGTTAACCGCCATCATGCCGAGATCTTTTTTGCGCGTCCGCTTGCCTTCAGCGGCAAATCGGGCGATGGCCGCCGCAGGGGTTGATTTTGACGACTGCCCGCCGGTATTGGAGTAAACCTCGGTATCAAACACCAGAATATTAACGTCCTCGCCGGAGGCCAGCACATGATCCAGCCCGCCGAAGCCAATGTCATACGCCCAGCCGTCGCCGCCAAAAATCCACTGCGATCGCTTGGCGAAATAGTCGCGGTTTTGATACAGCCGGTTGAGCAGCGGGTCATCGCCCTTCTGCTGTTCAAGTAACGCGCTGAGCTGCCCGGCGCGCGCCTGTGTCCCGTCGCCGAGATCTTTATGCTCCAGCCACTGGCGCAGCGCCTGCTCAAGGTCTGCGCCAAGCGGTAATTCCAGCGCTTTTCGCGCATCGCTGGCGATCTGTTCGCGTAATGCGCGACCGCCCAGCATCATGCCAAGGCCATACTCGGCGTTATCTTCAAACAACGAGTTCGCCCACGCCGGCCCCTGGCCTTTATGGTTTGTCGTCCACGGAATGGACGGCGCGCTGGCCCCCCAGATTGACGAACAGCCTGTGGCATTGGCGATCATCATGCGGTCGCCAAACAGTTGCGTGACCAGCCGCGCATACGGCGTCTCTCCGCACCCGGCACACGCGCCGGAAAACTCCAGCAGCGGTGTTTCAAACTGGCTGCCTTTAACGGTCGTTTTGCTGAAGGGATTGGCTTTAGGCGATAGACCTACCGCATGATCCCAGACAGGAACCATCGCCCGCTGGCTCTCCAGCGGTTGCATGGTCAGCGCCTTGCCTTTCGCCGGGCAGACATCCGCACAGTTACCGCACCCGGAACAATCCAGCGGCGAAATCGCCAGATGGTATTCATACCCTTTCGCCCCTTGCGCCGGTTTGCTCAACAGCGCAGGCGGCGCGGCTTGCCGCTCGGCCTCATCCAGCAGCGCCGGGCGCACCGCCGCATGCGGGCAAATAAACGCACATTGATTGCACTGGGTGCAGCCTTCAGGGTTCCAGACCGGCACCTGCAGGGCGATACCGCGTTTCTCCCAGGCGGCGGTGCCGGGTGGGAACGAGCCATCTTCCCGGCCCATAAAGGCGCTGACCGGCAGTTTGTCGCCGCACTGGCGATTCATTGGCTCAAGAATATCGCGAATAAAGTCCGGCATCAGGCGCGTATCCTCACTGGCATTATCTTCCAGCCATGCCCAGCGCTCCGGCACCATCACTTCCTGCAGCGCCTCCATGCCAAGATCGATGGCGGCATTGTTCATATCCACCACTTTCTGCCCTTTACGCCCGTAAGATTTCTCAACGGCCTGCTTCAGATAACGCGACGCCGTTTGGGGTTCGATAATGCCCGCCAGTTTAAAAAACGCCGCCTGCATCAGCATATTAAAACGCCCGCCCAACCCCAGCCTGCGGGCGATGTCCACCGCGTTGAGGGTGTAAAAGCGCACGCCCTGGCGCGCAATGTAGCGCTTCATCGCGTTGGGCAGCCGCGCTTCCAGCTCTTCGCCAAACCAGGTACAGTTGAGCAGAAATGTCCCGCCGGGGTTTAACCCATCCAGCAGATCATATTTGTCGACATACGATTGCTGCGAGCAGGCAATAAAGTCAGCTTTATTAATCAGATAGGGTGAGGTGATGGGCCGTTCGCCAAAACGCAGATGCGACACGGTAATGCCGCCCGATTTTTTCGAGTCATAGGCAAAATAGGCTTGCGCATACATCGGCGTGTTGTCACCGATTATCTTAATCGCGCTCTTGTTGGCGCTGACAGTGCCATCCGATCCCAGCCCCCAGAATTTACAGGCGGTGATCCCCTCGCGTGAAACCTGCACGTCCCAGGCAGGCAGCGGCAGCGAAGTGTGGGTGATGTCGT
The DNA here is from genome assembly GCF_000410515.1 of Enterobacter sp. R4-368. NCBI lineage: Bacteria > Pseudomonadati > Pseudomonadota > Gammaproteobacteria > Enterobacterales > Enterobacteriaceae > Enterobacter > Enterobacter sp. R4-368. The sequence continues at coordinate 551,712 of NC_021500.1, forward strand.
CAAAAATACCCAGCGTAAAGCCATCTTTTGGCAGCGGTTTTTTCAGGTTTTCAAACACCGAGACAATATCTCCCGGCAGCACATCTTTACCGCCCAGCCCGTAGCGACCGCCGACAATTAACGGCGCGTTATCGTGGTGGTAAAAGGCATTTTTCACATCCAGACATAACGGCTCGGCCTGCGCACCCGGCTCTTTGGTGCGATCGAGCACCGCGATGCGTTTCACGCTGGACGGGATCCGGGCAAAGAAATGCGACAGCGAAAACGGGCGAAACAGATGCACCGTCAGCAGGCCGACTTTTTCACCGCTATCGCAAAGGGCGTCCACGACATCCGAAATGGTGTCGCACACCGACCCCATCGCCACAATGATTTGTTCGGCATCCTGGGCGCCGTAGTAATCAAACAAATGGTATTCGCGCCCGGTGAGGGCAAAGATTTCCGCCATATAGTTTTCGACAATTTCCGGCAAGGCATCGTAATAGCGATTAGCCGCTTCGCGCGCCTGAAAGTAGATATCCGGGTTTTGCGCCGTCCCGCGGATCACCGGATGTTCCGGGTTCAGCGCATTGCGGCGAAAGCGGTTCAGCGCATCGTTATCCAGCAGCGGCGCGAGTTCGTCATACTCCAGCACCTCGATTTTCTGGATCTCGTGCGAAGTACGAAACCCGTCGAAAAAGTTGATAAACGGCACACGACCTTTGATTGCCGACAGATGCGCCACCGCCGAGAGATCCATTACCTGCTGGACATTGCTCTCGGCCAGCATCGCGCAGCCGCACTGGCGCACCGCCATCACATCCTGATGATCGCCAAAAATGTTCAGCGAATTTGTCGCCAGCGCCCTCGCGCTCACGTGAAACACGCCAGGTAGCAGTTCACCGGCGATTTTGTACAAGTTAGGGATCATCAATAACAATCCCTGCGACGCGGTGTAGGTGGTGGTGAGCGCTCCGGCCTGGAGCGCGCCGTGGACCGCGCCAGCCGCCCCCGCTTCCGACTGCATCTCCATTAAACGCACCGGCTGGCCAAACAGGTTTTTTTTGCCCGCCGCAGCCCATTCATCGACGTTTTCCGCCATCGGCGTGGAGGGCGTAATCGGGTAAATCGCCGCGACATCAGTAAAGGCATAGGAGATCCAGGCTGCCGCTGCGTTGCCATCCATCGTTTTCATCTTTCCGGACATTGCTCGTTCCTCGGTTCTTAGAGGTGGTGATGCCCTGGCTATTGCACAGCCTGTGCCATCTCGGTTATTTCAGTGAATACAAGCAATTAGTCACCGGCGCTGGAAATGGATTGCGTGGAATAAGACAGTGGACGCGACAGCTTGTTGAACTGCCGACAAAGTGTCACGCCGTGGCGGGCGGCCACGACCGCAAACAGAATTGTGCTGTTTCGTACAATTGGTCAGATGTTTGTGAACTCTTTGTTCCTTCCCTCTTCTACGTCAAAATATAAAATCAATACAAATCAATAAATTAATCACTCTGGCATGGCTGGTATGTTCCCTGCACAAGGAAGTGTGGCAAACACATAACCAACAGGAGAAACACCATGACCATGCGTCAATGCGCCATTTACGGCAAAGGTGGGATCGGCAAATCGACCACCACACAGAACCTGGTCGCCGCGCTGGCGGAGATGGGTAAAAAAGTAATGATTGTCGGCTGCGATCCGAAAGCCGACTCCACGCGTTTGATCCTGCATGCGAAAGCGCAGAACACCATTATGGAGATGGCTGCTGAAGTTGGCTCCGTGGAAGACCTGGAATTAGAAGACGTGCTGCAAATCGGTTACGGCGGCGTGCGCTGCGCAGAATCCGGCGGTCCGGAGCCAGGCGTGGGTTGTGCCGGTCGTGGGGTGATCACCGCGATTAACTTCCTCGAAGAAGAAGGCGCTTACGTGCCGGATCTCGATTTTGTTTTCTACGACGTGCTGGGCGATGTGGTATGCGGTGGTTTCGCCATGCCGATTCGTGAAAACAAAGCGCAGGAGATCTACATCGTTTGCTCTGGCGAAATGATGGCGATGTACGCTGCCAATAACATCTCCAAAGGCATCGTGAAGTATGCCAAATCCGGCAAAGTGCGCCTCGGCGGGCTGATTTGTAACTCGCGCCAGACCGACCGTGAAGATGAGCTCATCATTGCGCTGGCAGAAAAACTCGGCACGCAAATGATCCACTTTGTTCCCCGCGACAACATTGTGCAGCGTGCGGAAATCCGCCGTATGACGGTTATCGAATATGACCCGACCTGCAATCAGGCAAATGAATATCGCAGCCTTGCCAGCAAAATCGTCAACAACACCAAAATGGTGGTGCCCACCCCCTGCACCATGGATGAGCTGGAAGCGCTGCTGATGGAGTTCGGCATTATGGATGTGGAAGACACCAGCATCATTGGTAAAACCGCCGCCGAAGAAAACGCCGTCTGATCACAGGAGCACACCCATGAGCAATGCAACAGGCGAACGTAACCTGGAGATAATCGAGCAGGTGCTGGAGGTTTTCCCGGAGAAGACGCGCAAAGAACGCAGAAAACACATGATGGTGACGGACCCGGAGCAGGAAAGCGTCGGTAAGTGCATCATCTCTAACCGCAAATCGCAGCCGGGCGTGATGACCGTGCGCGGCTGCTCGTATGCCGGATCGAAAGGGGTGGTATTTGGGCCAATCAAGGATATGGCGCATATCTCCCACGGTCCGATCGGCTGCGGGCAGTACTCCCGCGCCGGGCGACGTAACTACTACACCGGCGTCAGCGGCGTGGACAGCTTCGGCACGCTCAACTTCACCTCCGATTTTCAGGAGCGTGACATCGTGTTTGGCGGCGACAAAAAGCTCGCCAAACTGATTGAAGAGCTGGAAGTGCTATTCCCGCTGACCAAAGGCATTTCGATTCAGTCGGAATGCCCGGTCGGCCTGATTGGCGATGACATTGAGGCCGTCGCGAACGCCAGTCGTAAAGCCATCAACAAACCGGTTATTCCGGTGCGGTGCGAAGGCTTTCGCGGCGTGTCGCAATCCCTCGGTCACCATATTGCTAACGATGTGATCCGCGACTGGGTGCTGGAGAACCGCGAAGGCAAACCGTTCGAATCCACCCCTTACGATGTGGCGATCATCGGCGATTACAACATCGGCGGCGATGCCTGGGCTTCGCGCATTTTGCTCGAAGAGATGGGCTTGCGGGTGGTGGCGCAATGGTCCGGCGACGGTACGCTGGTGGAGATGGAGAACACGCCGTTCGTCAAACTCAACCTGGTGCACTGCTACCGCTCAATGAACTACATCTCGCGCCATATGGAGGAGAAGCACGGTATTCCGTGGATGGAATACAACTTCTTTGGCCCGACGAAAATTGCGGAATCGCTGCGCAAAATCGCCGACCAGTTTGACGACACCATTCGCGCCAACGCCGAAGCGGTGATCGCCCGATACCAGGCGCAGAACGACGCCATTATCGCCAAATATCGCCCACGTCTGGAGGGTCGCAAGGTGCTGCTTTATATGGGCGGGTTGCGTCCGCGCCATGTGATTGGCGCCTATGAAGACCTGGGAATGGAGATCATCGCAGCCGGTTATGAGTTCGCTCATAACGATGATTACGACCGCACCCTGCCGGATCTGAAAGAGGGCACGCTGCTGTTTGATGATGCCAGCAGCTATGAGCTGGAGGCATTCGTCAACGCGCTGAAACCGGATCTCATCGGTTCCGGCATCAAAGAGAAGTACATCTTTCAGAAAATGGGCGTGCCGTTTCGCCAGATGCACTCCTGGGATTACTCCGGCCCGTACCACGGCTATGACGGCTTCGCCATCTTCGCCCGCGATATGGATATGACGCTCAACAACCCCGCGTGGGGCCAGTTGACCGCGCCGTGGCTGAAATCCGCCTGATTTTTATCCTGTTATCCCGTTTGTTCACCGATTTGTGGCGCGGGAGGAGAACACCATGAGCCAGACTGCTGAGAAAATACAGAATTGCCATCCCCTGTTTGAACAGGATGCTTACCAGACGCTGTTTGCCGGTAAACGGGCACTCGAAGAGGCGCACTCGCCGGAGCGGGTGCAGGAAGTTTTTCAATGGACCACCACCCCGGAATACGAAGCGCTGAACTTCAAACGCGAAGCGCTGACTATCGACCCGGCAAAAGCCTGCCAGCCGCTGGGCGCGGTGCTCTGTTCGCTGGGGTTTGCCAACACCCTGCCATATGTGCACGGTTCACAAGGTTGCGTGGCCTATTTCCGTACATACTTTAACCGCCACTTCAAAGAACCGGTGGCCTGCGTGTCGGATTCAATGACGGAAGATGCGGCCGTGTTCGGCGGGAATAACAACCTCAATACCGGGCTACAAAACGCCAGCGCGCTGTATAAACCGGAGATTATCGCCGTCTCTACCACCTGTATGGCGGAGGTAATCGGCGATGACTTGCAGGCTTTTATCGCCAACGCTAAAAAAGATGGTTTTCTTGATGCCGCCATCCCCGTGCCCTACGCGCACACCCCCAGTTTTATCGGCAGCCATATCACCGGCTGGGACAACATGTTTGAAGGTTTTGCCCGTACCTTTACGGCAGACCATCAGGCACAGCCCGGTAAACTTTCACGCATCAACCTGGTGACCGGGTTTGAAACCTATCTCGGCAATTTTCGCGTGCTGAAACGCATGATGGAACAAATGGAGGTGCAGGCGAGTGTGCTCTCCGATCCATCAGAAGTGCTGGATACCCCTGCTAACGGGCATTACCAGATGTACGCGGGCGGGACGACGCAGCAAGAGATGCGCGAGGCGCCGGACGCTATCGACACACTGCTGCTGCAACCCTGGCAACTGGTGAAAAGCAAAAAAGTGGTACAGGAGATGTGGAATCAGCCCGCCACCGAGGTTTCTGTTCCCGTTGGGCTGGCAGGAACGGATGAACTATTGATGGCGATCAGTCAGTTAACCGGCAAGGCCATTCCCGACTCGCTGGCGCTGGAGCGCGGGCGGCTGGTCGATATGATGCTCGACTCCCACACCTGGCTGCACGGTAAAAAATTCGGTCTGTTTGGCGACCCGGATTTTGTCATGGGATTGACCCGTTTCCTGCTGGAGCTGGGCTGCGAACCGACCGTTATCCTCTGCCATAACGGTAACAAGCGCTGGCAGAAAGCGATGAAGAAAATGCTCGACGCCTCACCGTACGGCCAGGAGAGCGAAGTATTTATCAACTGCGATTTGTGGCATTTCCGCTCGCTGATGTTTACCCGCCAGCCGGACTTTATGATTGGCAACTCGTACGGCAAGTTTATTCAGCGCGACACCTTAGCCAAGGGTGAACAGTTTGAAGTTCCGCTGATCCGCCTCGGTTTTCCCCTGTTCGACCGCCACCATCTGCACCGCCAGACCACCTGGGGTTATGAGGGCGCCATGAGCATTCTCACTACCCTTGTGAATGCGGTACTGGAGAAAGTAGACAAAGAGACCATCAAGCTCGGCAAAACCGACTACAGCTTCGATCTTATCCGTTAACCATCACACGCCCCGCGCCACGCGGGGCCAGGGAGGCTCTATGCCGGTCATTATTCTTCGCCAGCGCGGCGCGGATCTCTATTGCTATATCGCGAAACAGGATCTGGAAGCCCGCGTGTTACAGGTTGAACACGACACGCCGGAACACTGGGGCGGCGCGCTTGAACTTGAAGGTGGACGCCGTTATTACGTCAATCTGCAACCCGGCCGCCCGGCTTTTCCGCTCAGCCTGCGCGCCACCCGCGACGCGCAGGCATAAGGAGGTGAGCAATGTCCGACAACGATACGCTGTTCTGGCGGATGCTGGCGCTGTTTCAGTGCCTGCCGGAGCTGCAACCCGCGCAAATCATGGCCTGGCTCACCCACAGTTGTGAGGACGTGCTGACACCCGACGGGCTGGCAGCACTCGAATTACCGCAACTGGAAGCCCGGTTTCCGTATGCGGAAGCCCTGATGTCCAGTGGCCGCTGGGCGCGGGTTAAAGCCTGCCTGCGCGGCGAACTGCCTGCCCATTTGCAGGTGCAGGAAACCCAAAGCCGCCGTCCACAATTGGTTGTCGCCTTCTGCTCACAGGATGGGCTCACCATCAATGGTCATTTCGGCCAGGGGCGACTTTTCTTTATTTACGGGTTTGATGACCAGGGCGGCTGGCTCCATGATTTGCGCCGCTACCCTTCTCACCCGCAAAACCAGGAACCGAATGAAATCCGCGCGCAGTTACTCCACGACTGCCATTTGCTGTTTTGTGAAGCGATCGGCGGCCCGGCAGCCGCACGGCTAATTCGTCATAATATTCACCCGATGAAAGTGTCACCGGGCAATACCATTTTGTCCCAGTGCGCCGCCATCCAGAACCTGCTGGCCGGGCCGTTACCGCCGTGGCTGGCGAAACGGCTGGAACGCGCTAATCCGCTGGAAGCGCGGGTGTTTTAAACCGCCCCCTGATGGGGGCGTTTTTTGGCGTGGGCATTGCGCCAATTGTCTGTTTTGTCACAAAGCGCACAACACTTTTCCCTTAAAAATCAATCACTATTTTCTGGCTTGCGATTTGCACCATTAACACTAACCCAACCAGAAAATGAGGTGATGATGAAGGGGAACGACATCCTGGCCCTGCTCGATGAACCGGCCTGTGAGCATAACCATAAACAGAAATCCGGCTGTAGCGCGCCAAAACCCGGTGCGACTGCCGGAGGCTGCGCCTTCGACGGCGCACAGATCACCCTGCTGCCACTTTCCGATGTGGCGCATCTGGTACATGGCCCGATTGGCTGCGCCGGTAGCTCATGGGATAACCGCGGCAGCCTGAGTTCCGGCCCACGGATCAACCGGCTCGGATTCACCACCGATTTGAACGAGCAGGATGTCATCATGGGGCGTGGCGAGCGTCGGCTGTTTCACGCGGTGCGCCACATTGTCGACCGCTATCATCCGGCGGCGGTATTTATTTACAACACCTGCGTTCCGGCAATGGAAGGCGATGATATTGAAGCCGTCTGCCAGGCCGCAGCGACCGCCACCGGTGTGCCCGTGATTGCCGTTGATGTGGCCGGTTTTTACGGTAGCAAAAACCTGGGGAACCGCCTGGCGGGCGAGGTGATGGTGAAAAAAGTCATTGGCGGGCGCGAACCCGCGCCGTGGCCGGACAATACGCCTTTTGCCCCGGCGCACCGTCATGACATTGGCCTGATTGGCGAATTTAATATCGCCGGCGAGTTCTGGCATATCCAGCCGCTGCTTGATGAGCTGGGCATTCGCGTCCTCGGCTCCCTGTCCGGCGACGGGCGCTTTGCCGAGATCCAGACGCTGCACCGCGCGCAGGTCAATATGCTGGTTTGCTCCAGAGCGCTGATTAATGTCGCCAGATCGCTGGAGCAGCGTTACGGCACGCCGTGGTTTGAAGGCAGTTTTTATGGCGTTCGCGCCACTTCTGATGCCCTGCGCCAGCTGGCAACGCTCACCGGCGATAGCGATTTAATGGCGCGCACCGAACAGCTAATCACGCGTGAAGAACACGCAGCAGAGCAGGCGCTGGCACCGCTGCGCGAACGTTTACGCGGCAGGAAAGTGTTGCTCTATACCGGTGGCGTTAAATCCTGGTCGGTAGTTTCGGCACTGCAGGATCTCGGCATGACGGTTGTGGCTACCGGAACGCGCAAATCCACCGAAGAGGATAAACAGCGCATCCGTGAACTGATGGGCGATGACGCCATCATGCTGGATGAAGGCAATGCCCGCGCCCTGCTGGATGTGGTTTATCGCTGCAAAGCCGACATGATGATCGCAGGCGGTCGCAACATGTACACCGCTTATAAAGCGCGTCTGCCCTTTCTTGATATCAACCAGGAGCGTGAACACGCGTTTGCCGGTTATCGCGGCATCATTACCCTTGCCGAACAACTTTGTCAGACCCTGGAAAGCCCGGTCTGGCCGCAAACGCATGCCCGCGCGCCGTGGCAATAAGGAGCGTTCAATGGCCGAAATTCTTCGCAGTAAAAAACCGCTGGCGGTCAGCCCGATAAAAAGCGGCCAGCCGCTGGGGGCGATCCTCGCCAGTCTGGGGTTCGAACAGTGCATACCGCTGGTACACGGCGCACAGGGCTGTAGCGCCTTCGCAAAGGTGTTCTTTATTCAACATTTTCACGACCCGATCCCGCTGCAATCGACGGCGATGGATCCGACTTCCACCATTATGGGTGCCGATGAAAACATTTTTACCGCGCTCAATGTTCTCTGTCAGCGCAACGCCGCGAAAGCCATTGTGCTGCTCAGTACCGGCCTTTCAGAAGCCCAGGGCAGCGACATTTCGCGGGTGGTGCGCCAGTTTCGTGATGATTTTCCCCGGCATAAAGGCGTTGCGCTGCTCACCGTCAACACCCCGGACTTTTACGGCTCGCTGGAAAACGGTTACAGCGCCGTGCTGGAAAGCATGATTGAACAGTGGGTGCCTGCGCAGCCCGCCGCCAGCCTGCGCAACCGCCGCGTCAACCTGCTGGTCAGCCATTTACTGACGCCGGGCGATATCGAACTGTTGCGCAGTTACGTTGAAGCCTTCGGACTGCAACCGGTAATTGTGCCGGATCTGTCGCTGTCGCTGGACGGACATCTGGCAAACGGTGATTTTTCGCCTGTTACCCAGGGGGGAACATCGCTGCGCATGATTGAACAGATGGGGCAAAACCTGGCCACCTTTGTGATTGGCAACTCGCTGGGTCGTGCGGCGGCGTTACTGGCGCAGCGCAGCCGTGGCGAGGTGATCGCCCTGCCGCATCTGATGACGCTTGCAGCCTGCGACACGTTTATTCATCGACTGAAAACCCTCTCCGGGCGCGACGTCCCCGCGTGGATTGAGCGCCAGCGCGGGCAAGTGCAGGATGCGATGATCGATTGCCATATGTGGTTGCAGGGCGCGGCTATCGCCATGGCAGCAGAAGGCGATCACCTGGCGGCATGGTGCGATTTCGCCCGCAGCCAGGGCATGCTCCCCGGCCCGATTGTCGCGCCGGTCAGCCAGCCGGGGTTGCAAAATCTGCCGGTGGAAACCGTGGTCATCGGCGATCTGGAAGATATGCAGGATCAGCTTTGCGCGACGCCCGCCGCGTTACTGGTAGCTAATTCTCATGCCGCCGATCTCGCCGCGCAGTTTGATCTGTCGCTTATCCGCGCCGGGTTCCCGGTGTATGACCGGCTGGGAGAATTTCGTCGCCTGCGCCAGGGGTATAGCGGCATTCGTGACACGCTGTTTGAGCTGGCGAATGTGATGCGCGAACGCCACCACCCGCTTGCAACCTACCGCTCGCCGCTGCGCCAGCACGTCGACAATACCGTTACGCCTGGAGATCTGTATGCCGCATGTTAATCGTCAGTTCAGCACCATTTGCCAGGGCGAATGGTCAATGAAAGTCGCCTTTGCCAGTTCGGATTATCACCACGTGGATCAACACTTTGGCGCCACGCCCAAGTTAGTGATCTATGGCGTGAAAGAGCACGAGGTCACGCTGTTGCGGGTGGTGGATTTTTCTGTGCTCGCCGGACACCAGCAAGAGAAGCTCGATTGTCGCATTCACGCGCTGGAAGATTGCGTCACGCTCTACTGCGTGGCGATTGGCGAAGCGGTTTTTCGCCAGCTTTTGCAAATCGGCGTACGCGCGGTTCGCGTGCCGCACGCGACCACCATTGCCGGGCTGTTGCAGGAAATTCAGCACTACTGGTATGACAAAGAGCAGCGCAAAAGCGCCCGCAATCCACAACGCTTCGCCCGCATGCTCCAGGAACAAACCTGGCAGGAAGAGGATGAGCGTTAGCCACACGCCGTGTCGGTTGTGTGACAAAGCCAACATAAAATCGCGACACAGCGCCGGGTTTTATGTTGGCACATTAACTTACCCCATTGAAATGCAACACTTTTCCCTTCTGGTATTGCTTTTGCTTGATTGTCATCACCCGCCGTTGATTGAGGCGGTGAAATGCGCCACGGCGCTTTCCGTCATCTCTCCTGGGAGCCAGGCACATGTGGAATTACTCCGAGAAAGTGAAAGATCATTTTTTTAATCCCCGTAACGCGCGGGTGGTGGAAAACGCCAACGCCGTGGGCGATGTGGGCTCGTTAAGCTGTGGCGATGCGCTGCGGCTGATGCTACGCGTGGATCCGCAAAGTGAAACCATCCTTGAAGCCGGGTTTCAGACGTTTGGCTGCGGCAGCGCGATTGCCTCCTCTTCCGCGCTCACCGAGCTGATTATTGGCCGCACGCTGGCGCAGGCCGAGCAGGTGACCAACCAGCAGATTGCGGATTACCTTGATGGCCTGCCGCCGCAAAAAATGCACTGCTCGGTGATGGGTCAGGAGGCGCTGCGGGCGGCGATTGCCCACTACCGTGGCGAAACGCTGATCGATGAGCACGAAGAAGGCGCGCTGATTTGCAAATGCTTTGGCGTCGATGAAGGGCAAATTCGCCGGGCGGTGCTGAGTAACGGGCTGACCACCCTTGAAGAGGTGATCAACTACACCAAAGCGGGCGGCGGCTGCACCGCGTGCCATGAAAAAATTGAACTGGCGCTGGCCGATATTCTCGCCCGGCACCCGCAGGCCGCCACTACCGTCACTGCGGAGAAAGATCCGCACTGGCAGGAGGTCGTCGATGCGATCACTGAATTACGTCCGCATATCCAGGCCGATGGCGGCGATATGTCGCTGCTTAGCGTCAACAATCACACCGTAACCGTCAGCCTTTCCGGCAGTTGCAGCGGCTGCATGATGACCGACATGACGCTCGCCTGGCTCCAGCAAAAACTGATGGAGCGTACCGGCTGTTATATGGACGTCGTGGCCGCCTGAGCCACCACTTGTCAACCGATGTGGGAGAAAATATGAAGCAGGTCTATCTGGACAATAACGCCACCACCCGTATCGACCCGATGGTGCTGGAAGCGATGATGCCATTCTTAACTGAACATTACGGCAACCCGTCGTCGATTCACGACTTTGGCACCCCCTCCCGCGCCGCGCTTGAACGCGCCCGCCAGCAAGTCGCCGCGCTGCTGGGGGCCGATCACAGTAGCGAAATCATTTTCACCTCCTGCGCGACCGAGGCCACCAGCACCGCACTGCACGCCTGCGTTGAGCTGATGCCGGAGCGCCGGGAGATTATTACCACCGCCGTTGAACACCCGGCCACTCTCGCCGTGTGCGAACATCTGGAACGCCAGGGCTACCTTATCCATCGCATTGGTGTGAATGCCAGCGGCGCACTGGATATGGAACAGTATCGCCGCGCGCTGAGCACGCGTGTGGCAGCGGTCAGCATAATGTGGGCGAATAATGAAACCGGGGTGCTGTTTCCGGTGATCGAAATGGCGGCGATGGCGCAGGAATATGGCGCGCTGTTTCACTGCGATGCGGTACAAGTGGTGGGCAAAATTCCGCTGGATATCGCCCGCACGCAGATCGATATGCTCTCCTGCTCGGCGCATAAACTGCACGGGCCAAAAGGTGTGGGTTGCCTCTATTTGCGCCGTGGCACCCGCTTTCGTCCACTGCTGCGCGGTGGGCATCAGGAGCGCGGTCGCCGCGCCGGTACGGAGAATATCGCCGGGATTGTCGGCATGGGTGCGGCATGCGAACTGGCGCAGATACACCTGCCCGGTAGCGCGGGCATCGCCAGCCTGCGCGATCGCCTGCAAGACGAACTGGTCAAACAGGTACCCTCAGTGATGGTGATGGGCGGCGATCAACCCCGCGTTCCCGGCACGGCGAACCTGGCGTTCGAATTTATCGAAGGGGAAGCCATTTTACTGCTCCTTAACCAGGCGGGGATCGCCGCCTCCAGCGGCAGCGCCTGCACCTCCGGCTCGCTGGAACCGTCGCATGTGATGCGGGCGATGAACATTCCCTACACGGCGGCGCATGGCAGTATCCGTTTTTCACTCTCGCGCTATACGCGGGAAAAGGAGATCGACTATGTAATCGAGACGCTGCCAGCCATTATTACCCGTCTGCGCGCGCTTTCTCCCTACTGGCAGGATGGTTCTGCCCCCGCTACCTTTGCGCCGGTTTACGGCTAAGGCGGCGACATGTCCAGGGTTGTGATCAATGACACTACGCTGCGCGATGGCGAACAGAGCCCCGGCGTCGCCTTTTGCGCCAGCGAGAAAATCGCCATTGCCGAAGCGCTGTTTGCCGCCGGGGTGACCGCGCTGGAAGTCGGCACCCCGGCGATGGGCCGCGAAGAACGCCAGCGGATGCGACAAGTTCGCCAGCAACTGCCTGACGCCACGCTCATGGCCTGGTGTCGCATGAATACCGATGAAATCAGCCAGAGCGCCGATCTCGGCATGAACTGGGTGGATATCTCACTACCGGCTTCTGACAAACTGCGCCAGTACAAATTGCGTGAACCGCTGCCGGTCGTGCTGGATAAGCTGGCCACGCTGATTGCGCAGGCGCGACAGCAGGGATTGCAGGTCTGTATTGGTTGCGAAGACGCATCCCGCGCCAGCGATCGGACATTAGCGGAGATTGCCCACGTCGCCCGCAACGCAGGCGCACAGCGGTTGCGTTTTGCCGATACCCTTGGCCTGCTCGACCCTTTCACCACCGCTCAGCGTATCAGCGCGCTGCGTCAAAGCTGGCCCGGTGAAATCGAAATGCACGCCCATAACGATCTCGGTATGGCGACCGCCAATACGCTGGCGGCGGTTCGCGCCGGAGCAACCAGTGTGAATACGACCGTGCTGGGCCTTGGCGAACGCGCCGGAAACGCCGCGCTGGAAACCGTCGCGCTCGGTCTGAGCCGCTGTCTGGGTCTGGATAGCGGCGTGGATTTCACGCAATTACCGATGCTCTGCCAGCAGGTCGCCGATGCCGCCCGGCGTCCCATTGACCCACAGCAACCGCTGGTAGGCGCGCAGGTATTTACCCATGAGTCCGGCGTGCATGTCGCTGCCCTGCTGCGCGATCGCGAAAGCTACCAGGCCATTGATCCGGCGCTGATCGGCCGCGAATACCGGCTGGTGCTCGGTAAGCACTCCGGTCGTCAGGCCGTGGAAGGTGTATTTACCCGCCTGGGCTATCACCTTAATGCCCTGCAAGTCGACCTGCTGCTGCCCGCCATTCGCCGCGTGGCGGAAAGCAGCAAACGCACGCCGCAAGACGATGAACTGATTGCGCTTTACACCACCTTGTGTGGGTCAGGCGCCACACACCTGGCGAGGGGTTAAAGATGGAATGGTTTTATCAGATCCCCGGCGTGGCTGAACTCGACAGCGCCGAGTCCTTTTTTACTTTTTTCTCCGTGCCTTATGAACCGCTCACGCTGCGCCGTTGCTGCCTGCCGGTGCTGCGCGAATTTCACCTGCGCCTGCATGATCATGTGCCGCTGCGTAATCTGCTTGAAGCTACACCCCGCGAGCCCTGGCTTCTGGCGCGCAGGCTGCTGGCGGAAAGCTACGAACACTGTACAACGGAGCCGACATCATGAAACCAAAGTATGCGTTCGGTGAGGAAGTTCGCGTTAGCCGCGCCATCCGCAACGATGGCACCATGCCGGGTTACCGGCGCGGCGATTTGCTGGTGCGTCGGGGCAGTACGGGTTTTGTCCGTGAATGGGGCACGTTCCTGATGGAAAAAGTGATTTATCAAATCCACTTTCCCGACTGCGGTTTGATTGTGGGCTGCCGCGAGCAGGAACTGCTGCCGCTTTCCGCCCCCTGGCACGCCGGGCAGTTCCAGTATGGCGATACCGTCGCCTGCCGCCACGCGCTGGCCATCGGCGATAACATCGTGGTGGCCGCCGGAGAACAAGGCCAGATCGCCGCCACAGGCCAGGGAGACGACGCAGAGAGTTACACTGTCACCTTTTCCGGGCGCTGGTTTCAGGTTCCCGCCCGCGCCATGATTTTGCTGGAGACGCCACAATGATGCCGTGGGAGCGTTTCGCCCGCCGACGGTTGGCGCTGACCCGCTGGCACTGCGAGCCGGAAAACATCCCGGCATCACACCAGCAGGCATTTGACCGCGCCTGGGCGCGCCAGCGCCAGCTCGAACTGGCAGTGGTTGCCATTGCGCGCGACGCAAACGTTACTGACGAGCTGCGTAATGCCGTGGCCGCATCGCTGGCGCCGCAGCTCGATGAGTGCCCTTTTTCCTCAGCCGAACGCCAGGCAGTGATTGCGCATCATGCCCGTCTGGAAACGCAGTTTGCTGAGGTTGCACGCACAGCCCCCCTCCCGGACGAGGCGGGCGTGCTGCGCTGGTATCAGCAACATCAGGCACAATTTATGCGCCCGGAACAGCGCTTAACCTCGCACCTGCTGCTGACCGCAGAGCAAAACCACGCCGGGATAAGAACACAGATCACCCGGTTTTATCAGCAAATCCGTGACCACCGCGCGGCCTTTCCCCGGCTGGCAGCGCGCCATTCGCACTGTCCCAGCGCGCTGGAGGGGGGGCGTCTGGGCTGGGTAAGCCGTGGCCTGCTCTTTCCGGAACTGGAAAACGCGCTGTTTGCGCTGCAAACAGATGAGGTCAGCCAGCCGGTCGAAACGGCGCTGGGCTGGCATTTGTTGTGGTGTGAACAGATCCGCCAACCGGCACTGATGGCGAAGGCAGACGCGCTGGCGAAAGCGCGGGAGTATTTGTTCCGTCAGTCCCAACAGCAGTGGCAACGCCAGTGGCTGGCGTCATTATTACAGGCGCGCTGAAAAGCCCGGTGATCGGTTATCCGCCGGGCTTCAGAGATTAGAGGATCAGCGGTTTGAGCGTCTCCAGCCACGCCTCGATACGTTCATCGGTCAGGTCGTACTGGTTGTCCTGATCCAGCACCAGACCAATAAAGTTATCCGCCTCAAGCGCGGACGATGAACCAAAGGTATAGCCCTCATTGGGCCAGTGGCCGACCATCTGCGCCCCGCAGCGTTGCAACGTGTCATATAACGGGCGCAGACCGCTGGCGAAATTATCCGGGTAACCCACCTGATCGCCCAGCCCAAACAACGCCACCGTTTTACCACGCAGGCTATCGCCCTGCAGTTGGGTGACAAATTCGCTCCACGACGCATCCTCGCAACCGGCAGCCAGCCCCGGCAGTTGCCCGTCACCGAGTGTCGGGGTGCCTAATACCAGCACCGGATACGAGAGAAAAGTCGCTAAGTCAGTTCGGTTGATATTGACCGGCGTATCCGCCAGCCCGCCCAGTTTCTGGTGGATCTGTTTGGCGATTTTGCGGGTCTTGCCGGTGTCGGTGCCGAAAAAAATACCAATATTTGCCATAACACACGCTCCTGTTGAAAAAGAGATCCCGCCGGGAAATGCGGTGAACGTGTCTGATATTGCGAAGAGTGTGCCAGTTTTGGTAACGGGCAAAACCTGCACCACAATGGTTATTAATGCACCAGTCTGGCGCTTTTTTTCCTTCGACCTCCCCTCGCAGACGCCCGCCTGGCGCGGCTTTGGCGCTGATAGCGCGCTTAATACCGATCTGGATCAAGGTTTTGTCAGGTTAGCGGCCAAAAGGTGCACTCTTTGCATGGTTATACGTGCATGACATGTTGTCCGGGCGAAAGCCGCCAGGTGGCACAAATTGTCAGAACTACGACACAACTAACTGACCGCAGGAGTGTGCGATGACCCTGAATATGATGATGGATGCCAGCGCGCCCGAGGCAATCGCCGGTGCGCTTTCGCAACACCATCCTGGGCTGTTTTTTACCATCGTTGAAGAAGCGCCCGTCGCCATTTCGCTGACCGATGCCGACGCACGCATTGTCTATGCCAACCCGGCATTCTGCCGCCAGACCGGCTATGAGCTTGAGGAGTTGTTGCAGCAAAATCCCCGCCTGCTTGCAAGCCACCAAACCCCCAGGGAAATCTACCAGGATATGTGGCACACCTTATTACAACGCCGACCGTGGCGCGGGCAACTGATCAACCGCCACCGCGACGGCAGCCTGTATCTGGTCGAGATCGATATTACCCCGGTAATTAACCCGTTTGGCGAACTGGAACACTACCTGGCAATGCAGCGTGATATCAGCGCCAGCTACGCGCTGGAGCAGCGGTTGCGTAACCACATGACGCTGACCGAAGCGGTGCTGAATAACATTCCGGCGGCGGTGGTTGTGGTGGATGAACGCGATCATGTGGTGATGGATAACCTCGCCTACAAAACGTTCTGTGCCGACTGCGGCGGAAAAGAGCTCCTGAGCGAACTTAATTTTTCAGCCCGCAAAGCGGAGCTGGCGAACGGCCAGGTCTTACCGGTGGTGTTGCGCGGCGCGGTGCGCTGGTTGTCAGTTACCTGTTGGGCGCTGCCGGGCGTCAGCGAAGAAGCCAGTCGCTACTTTATTGATAACGCGCTGACGCGCACGCTGGTGGTCATCACCGACGACACCCAACAGCGCCAGCAGCAGGAACAGGGACGGCTTGATCGCCTTAAACAGCAGATGACCAGCGGCAAACTGCTGGCGGCGATCCGCGAAGCGCTGGACGCCGCGCTGATCCAGCTTAACTGCCCCATCAATATGCTGGCGGCGGCGCGGCGGTTAAACGGCAGTGATAACAACAACATGGCGCTGGACGCCGCGTGGCGCGAAGGTGAAGAGGCGATGGCGCGGCTGAAACGTTGCCGCCCGTCGCTGGAACTGGAAAGTGCGGCGGTCTGGCCGCTGCAACCCTTTTTTGACGATTTGCACGCGCTTTATCACACCCGCTTCGGCGAGGGTAAAAATTTGCAGGTCACGCTGGATTCCCATCATCTGGTGGGATTTGGACAGCGTACGCAACTGTTGGCCTGCCTGAGTTTGTGGCTCGATCGCACGCTGGATATTGCCGCCGGTCTGCGTGATTTTACCGCAGAAACAGAGATTTTCGCCCGCGAAGAAGAGGGCTGGCTCTCTTTGTATATTACTGACAATGTGCCGCTGATCCCGGTGCGCCATACCCACTCGCCGGATGCGCTTAACGCGCCGGGCAAAGGCATGGAGCTGCGCCTGATCCAGACGCTGGTGGCGCACCACCACGGCGCGATAGAACTCACTTCACGCCCGGAAGGCGGAAGCTGCCTGACCCTACGATTCCCGCTATTTCATTCACTGACCGGAGGTTCAAAATGACCCAGCGAACCGAGTCGGGTAATACCGTCTGGCGCTTCGATTTGTCCCAGCAGTTCACCGCGATGCAGCGGATAAGCGTGGTACTCAGCCGGGCGACCGAAGTCGAACAGACGCTCCAGCAAGTGCTGTGCGTATTGCACAATGACGCCTTTTTGCAGCACGGCATGATCTGTCTGTACGACAGCCAGCAGGCGATTTTGACTATTGAAGCGTTGCAGGAAGCCGATCAGCAGTTAATCCCCGGCAGCTCGCAAATTCGCTACCGTCCGGGCGAAGGGCTGGTCGGGACGGTGCTTTCACAGGGGCAATCATTAGTGCTGGCACGGGTTGCCGACGATCAGCGTTTTCTTGACCGGCTGGGACTGTATGATTACAACCTGCCGTTTATCGCCGTGCCGCTGATCGGGCCGGATGCGCAGACGTTTGGTGTGCTGACGGCGCAACCCATGGCGCGTTACGAAGAGCGGTTACCCGCCTGCACCCGCTTTCTGGAAACGGTTGCCAATCTGGTGGCGCAGACCGTGCGTTTGATGGCCCCACCGGCAGCGCGCCCTTCCCCGCGCGCCGCGATAACGCAGGCTGCCAGCCCGAAATCCTGCACTGCCTCACGCGCATTCGGCTTCGAGAATATGGTCGGTAACAGCCCGGCGATGCGCCAGACCATGGAGATTATCCGTCAGGTCTCGCGCTGGGACACCACCGTTCTGGTACGCGGCGAGAGCGGCACCGGTAAGGAACTGATTGCCAACGCCATTCACCATAATTCACCGCGCGCCAGTGCGCCGTTTGTGAAATTCAACTGTGCGGCGCTGCCGGACACACTGCTTGAAAGCGAATTGTTCGGTCATGAAAAAGGGGCCTTTACCGGTGCGGTACGCCAGCGTAAAGGCCGTTTTGAGCTGGCCGATGGCGGCACGCTGTTTCTTGACGAGATTGGCGAAAGTAGCGCTTCGTTTCAGGCTAAGCTGCTGCGCATCCTGCAGGAAGGCGAAATGGAACGCGTCGGCGGCGACGAGACACTGCAAGTCAATGTGCGCATTATCGCCGCGACGAACCGTAATCTGGAAGATGAAGTCCGGCTGGGGCACTTTCGCGAAGATCTCTATTACCGCCTGAATGTAATGCCCATCACCCTACCTCCGCTGCGGGAACGCCAGGAGGACATTGCCGAACTGGCGCACTTTCTGGTGCGCAAAATCGCCCACAACCAGAGCCGCACGCTGCGTATTAGCGAGGGCGCTATCCGCCTGCTGATGAGCTATAACTGGCCCGGTAATGTGCGTGAACTGGAAAACTGCCTTGAGCGCTCGGCGGTGATGTCGGAAAACGGTCTGATCGATCGGGACGTGATTTTGTTTAATCATCGCGACCAGCCAGCCAAACCGCCGGTTATCAGCGTCACGCACGACGATAACTGGCTCGATAACACCCTTGACGAGCGCCAGCGGTTGATTGCGGCGCTGGAAAAAGCAGGATGGGTACAGGCCAAAGCCGCGCGCTTGCTGGGAATGACGCCGCGCCAGGTCGCCTATCGCATTCAGACGATGGATATCACCCTGCCAAGGCTATAACAGCGGTTGTGGCATTCGGTACATTGTCAGCCAAATGCCACAAAACCGACAACCCGGAAAAATAAATACCACTATTTTTCAAAAAGTTGTAGCGGGAACAGGATTTGCAACCACCAGGAATAATTCCGTAAACGGAGGTACTTTCCATGATGTCCTGTTCATCCGCCGCTGGCGGTTCCCGGTGTCAGTCAACGCCGTCTGAACCGCTTTCCGATGCCATCGCCGGTAAAGTGGCGCTGCACCCGTGCTACTCGAAAAGCGGTCATCACCGTTTTGCGCGTATGCACTTACCGGTAGCCCCCGCCTGTAACCTGCAATGTAACTACTGCAATCGCAAATTTGATTGCAGTAACGAATCCCGGCCTGGCGTCTCATCCTCGCTCTTAACCCCCGAACAGGCGGTGGCGAAAGTACGGCAAGTTGCGGCGGCTATCCCGCAACTGTCGGTGGTTGGCATTGCCGGGCCCGGCGATCCACTGGCGAATATCGTACGTACCTTCACCACGCTGGAGATGGTGCGCGAACAGTTACCGGATATGAAATTGTGTCTCTCCACCAACGGCTTGATGCTGCCGGACGCCGTTGATCGGCTGGTCAGTCTCGGCGTCGATCACGTAACGGTGACCATCAATACGCTCGATCCGCAAATTGCCGCGCAGATCTACGCCTGGCTGTGGCTCGAGGGTGAACGGTACAGCGGACGCGAAGCGGGTGAAATATTAATAGCCCGTCAACTGGAGGGGGTTCGTCGCCTGACGGCGCAAGGTGTGCTGGTGAAAATCAACTCGGTGCTGATCCCCGGTATTAACGAGTTCGCGCTGGCCGATGTCAGCCGCGAACTGCGCGAAGCTGGTGCGTTTATCCATAACATTATGCCGCTGATAGCCCGCCCGGAACACGGCACGGTATTTGGCCTTAACGGCCAGGCCGAACCCGATGCAGAGATGGTCGCGCGCGTGCGCGAAAGCTGTGGCGAAGTGATGCCGCAAATGACCCACTGCCAGCAGTGCCGCGCGGATGCGATTGGTATGCTCGGCGAAGATCGCAGCCAGCAATTTGCCCTGCTACCCGTTGAATCCGCCCCGCAGCCGTGGTTGCCGACGCTGTTTCGCCGTGCGCAGCTTCACGCCAGTATCGTCACCAAAGGCGAATCCGATGATGCAGAGGCCTGTCTGGTGGCGGTGGCGTCAACGCATGGCGAGCTGATCGACTGCCATTTTGGTCATGCGGATCGCTTTCGTATTTACAGTTTATCAGCCGCGGGCGCTGTGCTGGTCAACGAGCGTTTCACACCGAAATATTGCCAGGGTTCGGATAATTGTGAGCCGCCGGAAAGCGACACAAGACTGGACACCGTGCTCGACTTGCTGGCCGATGTGAAAGCCGTTTTCTGCGCCCGCATTGGCTACGAACCGTGGCAAAAATTGCAATCGCGCGGCATTCAGCCCTGCGTTGATGATGCCTGGCAACCCATCGCTTCCTCGCTGTTACGCTGGTGGCAAACTGCGCCGACAAAGGGGCAAAACAAGGGGGTGGCATGATGCCCGTTGATGACTGGCTACGGCGCTTGTTGTGGCTTTACCTGCACGGTGAAGGTTGCTATCCGGAAAGAATGGGTTTAAGCGTGAGCGACTGGGAAAACCTGCAGGCGCGTTTCGCCCCGCCTGCGCCGGAAATGCCGGCGGACTGCCGTTTGCGGCAGAAGCTTATGAGCGAACTTAACGCCACGCGCGGCGCAGAGCGCGCAGAGCTGGCACAGTGGCTGGCGTGCCATATGTCGGCAGATGCCGCGCCGATGCAGCACATTATTGCCAGTGTCTCACTGGCTTTTAATCACCTGTGGCAGGATCTGGGACTTAGCTCGCGCGCGGAGCTGCGAGAGCTGATGAGCGATTGCTTCGCGCCTTTAGTTGAGATGAACAGCAACAATATGCGCTGGAAAAAGTTTTTCTACCGCCAGCGTTGTCTGCACAGCGAAGGCGAAGTGGTGTGCCGCTCGCCGAGTTGTGATGCCTGCTGCGAACGCCCGCTCTGTTTTGAGCCTTCGTAACGTAACCAGCCTGATATAGCGGGTAATCAGGCTTTTACTCCGCACTAAAACCCGCGTCGCCTGTACACTTACCGCTTTGCTGTCCTATCCTTTCACAATAAAAGTCAAATATTTTGCCGCAGTCACACGGTTCCGGTAGCCAGGGTGTTAATGTTGCTTATATATTTGGAAAACTTATACAAAAGTACACGGTGTGCGAGGTGGCGAATGTATTCTTTTGTGGCCAGACAGGCGATTTTTGATAAGCAATTGAACACCGTCGGTTACGAACTCCTCTTTCGGAACAGCATGGATAACCGCTTCCCCGATATCTCTGCGGAACAGGCCACCACGCAGTTAATCGAAGAGCAGTTCCTCAGCGCGCCGGTGGGCCGGAAGAGCGACAACAGTACGGTTTACGTCAATTTTCCCTACCAGTTGCTGGTCGAAGGTCTCGCGGAAACGCTGCCGGTAAACCGCGTGGTGATTGAAATTCTGGAAGACGCCGAACCGGATCTCAAACTGCTGGAAACCGTCAAACGGATGCACGCGCTGGGTTTTCGCATTGCGCTCGATGATTTCGAACCCGGAAATCAGTGGGAAGCCTTTATGCCCTATGTCAACGTGATTAAATTTGACATAAGAAGAAGCCCGCGCGAAAAAATTAGCGACTATATTCTCGCCAATCGGGAATTATTGCGCCATGCGGTTTTTCTGGCCGAAAAAGTGGAAACCTACGAAGAGTTTGAGACCTTTAAAAAATTAGGTTTTCATCTTTTCCAGGGGTATTTTTTCAGCAAACCGGTGGTGACTAAACGAAATAAACTGGCGCAAAACCGTGCATTTGCTCTGAAGCTGATGCAGGAAGTTAACGTTGAATCACCCAATTTAAACAAAATTGAAGATCTGCTGAAACGCGATGTTTCTCTCTCGTTTAAAATTATGCGTTATGCGCAAAACATTTTATATAACACGCGCGGTATTAGCGGTTTTCGCAATCAATCGCTGCGCGACATCGTGGTCTACCTTGGCATCAGTGAAATGCGCCGTTTTGTGCTGGTGGCGTGTCTGACCTCCTTCGAGGATGTCACCAACACTGAAATTTATTACCTGAGCCTGATCCGCGCCAAGTTTTGCGAATTGGTGGCGGCACGTACGTCGTCCAATAACATCTCTAATGATGCCTTTATGGCAGGGCTCTTCTCGCTGCTGGATGTGATCCTCGGGCTACCGCTGGAAGAGCTGATGGCGCAGATCGCCGTCTCGCCGGAAGTGGCTAAAGCGCTTGAGGCCAACAGCGGCGAACTCTACCCCTACGTGCGGCTGGCGCGCCTGTACGAGCAGCGGATGTGGGATGAGGCCAGCGACGTGGCGCATGAAATTGGCTTACCCAATTCGGCCATTTCAGAGCTGATGAACCAGGCCACAAAATGGGCGGACGAACTGCCGATAACTATTTCCCATTAATTTTTCTGCGCACTGAGTACGGTGCGCAGAAAATAAACTTCAGCACAAAGATACCATTTGAAACAATATTTCACTTCATTGAATTATTATTCTCCAACCTTTTTAACAACCGCCCTTCCCTTAATCTAAATTAAAAATCCGATGTGTGCTATTGCACAAAAATCATAGCAATGTGTGATAGAGATCAGATAAATAGATCAATTTTTCCTAAAATATTGCCGTTATTAATATTACCTTTCTTTACTTAGTTGTGGATTATGAAAAAAATTGCGCAGGCCACTGTATTAACCAAATTGCTCATCGGCTTCTCCATCCTGATTGTGATGATGTTGTTGCTGGGCGTTGTTTCTATTTATCAACTTAACAGCACCAATAAAAATATAGACCAGTTCCGCGAAAGCAGAATGCCAGGCGTTCGTTATACCCTTGAAATGCGAGGCGTCTTAGCTGAAATGCGCCTGCAACAGGTGCAGTATATTGCTTCCACCACGCCGGCGTCGCTGGATCAACATCGCGGCGAATTGCTGCAAAACCAGGCAACCTTCCTGAATGCTCAGCAGCAGTACGCAAAAATCTCGGCCAATGAGCCGCAAGAAATGCGCGCCCTGTTCGCGACTGTGGTGGATAACTTTAAAAACTTTGTTGATGTAAACGCCAAAGTGATCGACGCCATGAATCGTGGCGATGCGGCGGAAGCGGCCAAAATTAGCGGCGCGGTATCAGCAAAATATCGTACCCAGTTGATGAAAGATCTGGCGACGCTGGTGGATATGGAAGTCGCCATTGGTGATAAAGCCGGGGAAGATTCTCAGGCCGGTTACCGCCAGGCACTTTATCTGCTGAGCGGCTTGCTGCTGCTGGCCCTGATTGCCACCGGCGTGATTGCGCTGTTTATCTCGCGTAATCTCTCCCGCCAGCTCGGTGGCGAACCGGCCTATGCGATGTCGATTATGAAGGCGGTCGCTGACGGTAAACTGGGCACCCAGGTTGCGCTGCGCGAGGGCGACAGCGAAAGCCTGCTGGCGACCATTCATTTAATGAACAATAAACTGGCGGAAATCATCACCGGTATTATCGACGGCAGCGAATCGATTTCCCATGCCGCAGGCGAAATTGCCGAAGGCAACAACGATTTGTCACAGCGTACCGAAGAACAAGCGGCCTCGCTGGTGCAAACCTCGTCGAACATGCAGCAAATCACCGAGAACGTGAAGAGTAACGCGGAAAACGCCCGTAAAGCGAGCGATCTGGCGCGCCAGACGTCACAAACGGCAGTTAAAGGCGGTAAAGAGGTGCATGACATGCTGAAACGCATGCATGAAATCTCTGACAGCTCGCAGAAAATTGTCGATATCATTTCGGTGATTGAAGGCATCGCCTTCCAGACCAATATTCTGGCGCTGAACGCTGCCGTTGAAGCCGCACGTGCTGGCGAGCAGGGTAAAGGTTTTGCCGTGGTGGCCGGTGAAGTGCGCAACCTGGCGCAGAAAAGTGCCGAGGCGGCGAAAGAGATCAAACAGCTGATTGAAGGCACCGTTGAGAAAATTACCGACGGTTCCCGCTACGCCGATACCGCCAGCCGCGCGATGGAAGAGATTGTCAGCTCGGTTAACAAAGTGACGGATATTGTTGCTGAGATCTCCGCTGCCTCTACCGAGCAACATCAGGGGATCAAAGAGATTAGCGTGGCGATTGACCAGATGGACCAGGTGACCCAGCAGAACGCCACGCTGGTGGAACAAGCGGCGGTTGCCGCTCAGTCGATGACCGAACAGAGCGAGATGCTGCGCGACTCCGTGCGCTTCTTCCAGCTGGCGCGTTAATCGCAACCCGTGCCACTCGCTTCGGGTGGCACGGCGTTTACTTGCTACATAACAATACTTTTCGGCTCCATAAAGGCCGCCAGTCCCCAGCGCCCCATTTCACGTCCGATCCCCGAGTGTTTAAACCCGCCAAATGGCGCGGCAGCCTCGTGCGCCAGGGTATTGACCAACACGCGCCCGGCGGCGATTTGCCCGGCAACACGGCGTGCGCGTTCGGGATCGCGACCCAGCACCAGCGCGCTCAGGCCATAATCGGTGTCGTTGGCGATAGCGATCGCTTCGGCGTCATCCCGATAGGCGATCACCGATAACACCGGGCCAAATATCTCTTCGCGCGCAATACGCATGCTGTTTTTGACCTCGCTAAACAGCGTTGGCCGCACCGACCAGCCGCGCTCACACCCGGCTGCGCGCCCTTCTCCACCCACTAACAGGCGCGCGCCTTCCTGCTGGCCAAGGCGGATATAGGACTGCACGCGTTGCCACTGTTTTTCGCTGACCATCGGGCCAACTTCCGTGGCGGGATCGCGCGGATCGCCCGATTTAACCGCCGCGACCGCCTGCGCCAGCGCTGCTTCACACTCGGCTTTGCGCGATGCGGGCACCAGAATGCGTGTTCCCGCGACACACGCCTGACCGCTATTCATAAATCCGGCCTGGATCGCCAGCGGCACGGCGTCGGCTAAATCGGCATCCTCCAGAATAATGGTCGGGGACTTGCCGCCCAGTTCCAGCGTGACACGTTTAAACGTCTCTGCCGCGTTACGTAAAATGGCTTTGCCCGTCGCTGTCGAGCCGGTAAAAGAGATTTTCGCCACGTCCGGATGACGGCTGAACACCTCGCCCACCACCTCGCCACGCCCGGTAACAATATTGAACACGCCCGGTGGCAGTTGCGCCTCATGTAACGCCTGGGTGACGATGTGGGTTTGCAGCGCGCTCATCTCACTCGGCTTGATAACCGCCGTGCAGCCAGCAGCGAGCGCTGCCGCCAGCTTGCCGCAGATAAATCCGGCATCGCTGTTCCACGGCGTAATTAACCCGGCGACGCCGAGCGGGGTCATCACTACACGCGCCTGGCCCACTACGGATTCGAACTCAAACGCTTTCAGCGCGTCGATCGCCGCCTCGATCACCGAGACCGGATAATGCGCCATCCAGCTGGCGCGCGACGCCGGCGCGCCATACTCCTCGACAATTGCCTGCAACAACGCGGGCTGGCAGGCCTCCATCGCATCGCGCATACGCATCAGGGCGGCGATTCGCTCATCGCGGCTGGTTTGCGACCAGCCAGGAAACGCCGCTTTTGCCGCCGCAATAGCGTTCAGCGCGTCGGCCTCATTTCCAAGCCGCACCTGGCCGGTG
The DNA here is from genome assembly GCF_000410515.1 of Enterobacter sp. R4-368. Lineage (NCBI taxonomy): Bacteria > Pseudomonadati > Pseudomonadota > Gammaproteobacteria > Enterobacterales > Enterobacteriaceae > Enterobacter > Enterobacter sp. R4-368. The sequence continues at coordinate 577,093 of NC_021500.1, forward strand.
ACTTCGCCGGTTGCCGGGTTAAACAGGTCGAAACGTTCTGTACCTTGTGGCGTGACCCATTCGCCATTAATTGAGATCTGTTCAATCGCATGCATAACCACCTCCTGTTCACAATGAAGCCAGTGTGACACGCCTTTATCGCGCTGATAATCCACGCTATGCTGCAAGGGTTGTTGCGAAATTCGGGATAATCTATGCATCGTTCAGGTTTGATTGAGCTGGAAGTGGTGATGGCGGTGATGCGTCGGGGCAGTTTTCGCGCCGCCGCGCAGGAGCTGGGAATGTCACCAACGGCGGTGAGTAACGCCATTGCCGGGCTGGAGAGTCGCCTGGCGATTCGGCTGTTTCACCGCACCACCCGCAGCGTGGCGCTGACCGAAGCCGGGCAGCGGTTTGTTGCGCGTATTGGCCCCGCGCTGCGTGAAATCCAGCACGCGCACGAGGAGATCCACAGCGTGGCGGATGAGCCTTCCGGCACGTTGCGCCTGAATGTCCCGCTAGCCGTCGGGCAACTGTTCCTGGATGATCTGCTGGTGCGTTTTCTGGCGCGCTACCCGCAGATGCGCATGGAGGTCGCCACTGAAGCGAAGATGATCGACATTGTGGCCGACGGTTACGATGCCGGGATCCGCCTGGCGGAGTCCATCCCACAGGATATGATTGCCGTGCCGCTCACGCCGGATATCCGCATGCGCGTGGTGGCAACACCAGCGTGGTTTGCCGCGCACGGTACGCCGCAAACGCCGGATGATTTACGCCAGCACCAGGGGATTTGCATGCGCATGTCCAGCGGCGGAAATTACCGCTGGGAGCTGGCGCACCACGGCGAGCGCATAGCGGTTGCCGTTCCGCCACGGCTGTCGACCACCGATCTGTTTACCTCGATTGCCGCCGTGCGCGCGGGGCTGGGCGTGGGCTTTCTGCCGGGGTTTTACATTGAAGAGGATTTGCGTAACGGGACGCTGGTCAGCGTGCTGGATGAGTGGACACAGCCCTTTAAAGGGCTGTGTTTGTACTATCCCGGACACCGCCACATCCCTGTGGGGTTGCAGGCGTTTATTGCCTTTATCCGGGCGGAGCGTTAACTACTCGAGGTGCGCGCGATCAAGCCCGTAGGCTTTATCCAGCGCGCCCGGTAAGGTTTGCGACAGCACCATCAGACGGTTCCAGCTGTTGATAATGGCAATGGAAAACGCCAGCTCGGAAAGTTCCACTTCGCTGAAATGCTCCCGCGCCTCGCGGTACAGCTCATCAGGCACGCCATGCGCATCAAGTTTGGTCAGCGCTTCACACAGCGCCAGCGCGGCTTTCTCTTTGGCGGTAAACAGCGGCGATTCACGCCAGATAGCCACGTGGTAAATGCGCAGTTCGCGCTCACCGTGCAGTTTCGCCTGTTTTACATGCATATCCAGGCAGAATGCGCAGCTGTTGAGCTGCGAGGCGCGGATATCGACCAGATTTTTAATACCAATATCCAGGCTGCTGGCGTGCGACGCCTGGCTTGCATCGCCGAGGGTTTTAATTAATGCCGGAACAGTCTGGAACAGATTTACGCGATTGCTCATCGTCTTTAGCCTCGTTTATGGATTCAACAGCCGTTATAGTACGCGTTTATGCCATAGTAAAAAGATGCAAAAACCGCAAATAGAGGTAGGACATGAAGCCGGGTTATAAAGCCATTTACGAGCAGTATCGGCGCAGCATTGCCAGCGGGTTGTTGAAACCGGGTGATAAAGTGCCTTCGGTACGTGTGCTGGCCAGTGAATTAGGCGTGGCGCGCAAAACGGTGGAAACGGCCTGGGCGATTCTGATCGGTGAAGGCTATCTGGTAAGCCAGGGCGCGCGCGGCACGCGGGTCAATCCGGATTTGGTACTGAGCGAACCGCCCACCCCGGACATTACGCCTCAGGCAGCAGACGCGCCACCAGGCATTGCGGATGTACTGCGCGATCGCCCCGGTTTTTTGCGCCCCGGTATTCCGTCTCTGGATGCCTTTCCCTACAAAAAATGGCTACTGTTGTGCGGCAAAGCGGTGCGATCGATGTCGCCAATGGAGATGACCAACCCGCCGCTGCTGGGTTATACGCCGCTGCGCGAAGCGATTGCGCATTATGTGAATGTGTCGCGCGGTTTATCCTGCACGGCCGATCAGATTTTCATCACCAGCGGGTACAGCAACAACCTGCGGCTGATCCTCAATGCGCTTACCACGACACGCGATAAAGTGCTGTTTGAAGATCCCGGTTACTATTTTGGTACCCAGGCGCTGAAACGCGCCGCCAATAATCTGCACTTTGTCCCGGTGGACAGCCAGGGCCTGAATGTCGACTATTTGCAGCAATACCACCGCGATGCGCAGCTGGTTTTTGTGACACCGTCACATCATAGCCCACTGGCGGTAACCCTTTCGCTACCGCGCAAGCAGCAATTACTGGCCTGGGCCAGCCAGCATAATCGCTGGATTATCGAAGATGATTACGACGGTGAGTTTCACTACACCCGCAAAGTGCTTCCGGCATTAAAAAGTCTCGATATCGATGATCGGGTTATCTATATGGGCACTTTCAGTAAGACGGTGATGCCTGCGCTGCGCATCAGCTACATTGTGATGCCACGCGCGACGCTTGCCGCGTTTCGTGAAACGGCGGAACTCACCGAAAGCGGCCAGCCGGTGCTGACGCAGAAAATCCTCGCGGCGTTTCTCGGCGAAGGTCACTTTTATAAGCATTTAAAAAAGATGCGCACGCTCTATTCGCAACGCAGAAAATATGTGCTGGACGCTCTGGAGCAGGTTTATCCAGGGCTTTTTACCGTGGAAGTGAGCGATGGCGGGATGCATGTCATCGCGTTTTTACGCACCAGCACGCAGGATATCGCGCTGGCGGACATCTGGCAGCGGCACCAGTTGCAGGTTAGTCCGCTCTCGCGCTGGTATAACACCTCCGCCAAACGCTACGGCGTGATTATCGGTTATACCAATGTACGTTCAGCGGAGGAAGCGCTGGCGCTATTGCAGCGCCCGGCTGAGGAGACACGGGCGCTGCTGGCGGCAAATGATGTTAAGGCAAGTTACTGACGAAGGAGAGATCCCACGCCGTGGCGAGAAGTGAGAAGCTGACCAGCAGGGTCAACGCTAATGAGATAGTTCTGTCGGACTTTTCCATCGCACGTCCCTCTCTGTTGTGGGTTTCGCTATCAGACTGAAAAAATCGTAAAGATCGATGACTCTCCACAGCAAAGTTTAGGTTAATTGATAATTTTTGCCTGGTGTCATTTTGTGCGGAAGTACATCGGCATCCACCATTTGCAGTAAATCAATCTCGATGGCGTTGCTGATAGCGTCCAGCGGCAGGTCGTTATCCTCTTCGCCAAACGGGTCTTCCAGCTCTTCTGCCAGCGTGTCCAGCGAAATAAAGGTGTAGGAAATCAGCACCGAAATAAACGGGGTCATAAAGTGCAAATCCACCACCAGCGCGAACGGCAGCATGATGCAGAACAGGTACACGGTGCGATGCAGGATCAACGAATAGGCAAACGGCAACGGCGTGGTGAAAATGCGCTCGCAGCCAGAAAGCACGGCGGACATATCATGCAGCCGCTGATTGATGCTGCTGAATAAAACATCCGAAAGTGCGCCCTGCGCCCGGCGTTCGCCTAACCATTCGCCCATTAACAGCAGAATACGGTTGGCCGGTGAGTGCGCGTTCAGCACGTTATGCAGATCGTTTGGACTCAGGTATTTCGCCAGCACGTCGCCTTGTGGCTTGCGGCGCAACGTCATGCGCAGAGAGTGCGCGAAGGCGATTTGCAACTGAATAAAGTGCCGTAATCCCTCATCGTCTGGCAGTGTGGTTTTCACTTCACGCAGCAGCGAACGCGAGGCGATCATCAACTGTCCCCACAACATCCTTGCTTCGCTGTAGCGGGCAAAACAGGCGTTGTTACGAAAACCTAAAAAGATAGCGATAGCGACACCGAGAATGCTGAACGGCGCGACGGTCAGCTTGATACCCAGCGAGGTGTACCACGGCAGCATCCAGATCACCGCAATGGAGAGCAGGAAATTCATCAGCAAACGCGACGTGATTTTTGGCAGTACGGAACCGTGCCAGACGAAAAGACGGGGAAGCCAGTGTTGTTGAGGTCGAACGATCATCTTGAATTGTGTGCATAAGGGAGAGCGGCACTATTAAACGTGATCGCAATCACAGTTGCAAGTTTGATAATAAATTGTGACGAAAAGTTGTCCTTTCCGACGATGGCTGGCGCAGAAGTTGCTGAAACCTGTTATACAACTATTTAATAGTATGTTGTAACTAATTAATGACAAGCACACTATTCCGACGCCGTTACTTCTCTTGCCGCTCGCGGTTGCACCGTTAGCCGTTATTAAAAAAAGAAAAACCCGGCCGGAGCCGGGTTGGACATTGATTTAATTAAGTGCAATTAGCACAGCGGTTTAACCGCATCGCGCATGCCGCGCAGCAGGATAGCATCCAGATCCAGCGAAACCTGCTCCACCAGCCCCGTAACTTTACTCAGATCCTGTTCCCAGTGATCGCTTACGGACAGCACCGCTTTTACCAGTTCGCTGGTGCTGATCTGGCGATCGCCATGCTGGCTCCACAACTGCTGGTAGCGCTCGATCCAGTGCGCGTCGTCCTGCACCGGATACGCCTGCCCGTTACGCTCACCGCGATAGAACGCAATCAACGCTGCCAGCGCAAAAGTCAGGCGCGCTGGCAGTTTGCCATGGGCTTTTTGCCCTGCCAGCAATTGCGGCAGAATACGGGTGCGGAATTTGGTCATGCCGTTCAGGGCAATCGACAGCAACTGGTGTTTGATGTACGGGTTACGGAAACGCCCGGTCACCGCACTGGCGAAAGATTCCAGCTCATCGCGCGGCAGATCCAGCACCGGAATAATCTCTTCGTAAATCGCTTTTTCCACGAACGCACAGATTTCGCTGTCGTTCATCGCCTCGCCCACGGTGTCCAGCCCCGCCTGATACGCCACCGGCACCAGGGCCGTGTGCGCACCGTTGAGGATCGCCACTTTACGCTCTTTATACGGTTTAATATCGTCAACAATCAGCACGTTGAGCGGGAATTTATCGAGACGCAGTTCAGACGCCAGCGATTTCGGCCCCTGAATCACAAACAGATAGAAGTGCTCAGCGGTATCAAGGAACGAATCCTGGTAGCCCAGCTCCGCTTCCAGTTTCGCCACTTCATCACGCGGGTAACCGGTAACGATCCGGTCAACCAGCGTGGAACAGAAGGTGTTGGCGTTATCCAGCCACCGGGTAAACTCCGCACCCAGCGCCCACTCCTGCGCATAACGCAGCACCAGCTCGCGCAGCGCGTCACCGTTGTAATCAATCAATTCACAAGGAATGATCACCCAGCCTTTATCCGCCGCGCCAGAGAAGTGGGTGAAACGTTCGAACAGCAGGCGCGTCAGTTTCGCCGGGTAGCTAACGGCCGGGGCATCTGCAAATTTATCGCCCGCGTGGTAGCTGATGCCCGCTTCCGTGGTGTTTGAAAAAACAAAGCGGATATCCGGGTTATGGGCGAGTTTCAGGAAATCGTCGTACTGGGAATAGACGCTGATTTCACGGTTCACAGAACGGATCAGACGCGCATCGCTCACCGCTTCGCCCTGCTCGTTCAGACCGCGAATAATGGTGGTATACAGACCATCCTGAGTGCTCAGGGACGGCGGGAAATCACTTTGGATCGGGCGAACAACCACCACACCGGCGTTCAGGTCGGTGTGCTCGTTCAGCAGATCGATTTGCCAGTCGACAAAAGCGCGCAAAAAATTCCCTTCGCCGAACTGAATAATACGTTCAGGGTATTCAGCGCCGGGAAAGTTGCGACGGTTTAATGTGTTCACAGTGGGTTCCTTTTTTGATTAGTCATACAACCTGGGAAGATTGGTGTAATAACTTACCAGACTTTTAGACCATGAAACCCTGTTTTGATCAAAATGGGATGTCTTATTGGCGCGGATTATAAGAACTTGTAAAAAATTGTCGTCGCCGTCACATTTCCGTCCGGCATCAGCGCAAAGCGCGGAATTTCACCCACCCGCTGCCAGCCGCATTGCAGGTAAAAATGTTCCGCCCCGCTGCCGGTGGAAGTATCCAGCACCAGCACGGTTTTGCCGTGCGCCAGCGCCTCACGTTCCAGCGCATCCATCAGACGACGCGCCAGCCCCTGACGGCGGGCTTTTTCATGCACCAGTAACTTTGACACATCGGCGCGATGCGACTGGTTTTCAGGTTGTTCCAGCACCACCTGCACGGTGCCAACAATTTCCCCTGTATCGTCTTGCGCCACCAGCACAATGCGTTCCCCGCGCGCGGCACTTGCGGCGACGCCGGACCAGAATTGCAGGGATTTCTCACGCGAAAGCGGATGCATAAAACTGACGGAAGCCCCGCCGGAAACGCAGTTTTCCAGCACGTCACAAAGGGAAGGAAGATGTGATGCGAGCGCTTCGCCCGCCAGCGAATGGATATGATAAGTGGTCATTTTTATTCCTTAAAAACAACCACTATCAGCTTTACAACTTATTAACACAAGCCCGGCAAACATAGGTTTTTGTGATGCTTCAGCGGCCGCGTTGGTTGCGCTCTTTCATGGCATACATCTGTTGATCTGCCGCCTTCATCCACGGCTTCAGCTCGCCGCAGCCATTGTGATCAAACTCGCTGATCCCCCAGGAAAACGCCAGTTGCCACGGTTTACCAGAGGTCTGATTCCACGCCTCAACCTGTTCTACCAGATGCTGCATCGCAATCCATGCGCCCTGCTCATCGGTATCGGAAAAGAGGATCGCGAATTCATCGCCGCCGTAGCGCACCCGCAGATCCGCTTCACGAAGGCTGGCGCTCATTACCGATGCCATCGCTTTCAGCGCTTCATCACCCTCAGCATGACCCCAGGTGTCGTTAATCGTTTTGAAATTGTCGAGATCGATCCACGCCAGCGTTAACGGTTCCGCGCGACGACGCGCGCCCACAATGGCGAACTTCGCCAGGTTTTCAAAACCACGGCGGTTAAATAAACCGGTCAGCTCGTCGGTGGTCGCCGCGCTCATCACCGCAAACTCGTCTTCAACGATCATGGCGAAATCTTTCAGGTAGTCCCGCTCAGCGTCCGTGAACTGCCGTGCGGTGCTATCTACCAGGCAGAATGCGCCAACCACCGCACCGTCCGGCAAACGTAATGGATACCCGGCATAGAAACGGATGTTCATCTCCCCGGTGACCAGCGGATTATCGGCAAAACGATCATCTCCGTGGGTATCCGGAATAATCAACGGTTCGGTATGCAAAATGGTGTGACCACAAAAGGTGATCTTACGCGGAAGCGGTTCGCGCACAGTACCTGAGGTGGATTTGAAGAAAAGCATCTCTTCATCAACCAGCGTGATCAGCGCCGCGCGGACATCGAACATGCGCTTAGCCAGCCGGGTAAGCCGGTCAAGACGCTCGGTTACGCCGGTTTCCAGAAGCCCGGAGTCGCGCAGCGACGCCAGCCGTTGTTCCTCATCTGCAGGAATAGCAGGTATTTTCATAAAGGGCCGTTTCCATTCTCAGGCTGTTAATGCGCAACACTATAAAAAGTGTCGTTAATTTCACGGCATACAGCATAAAGCGTAGCTTATTCGCTACGTTTGTCAGTGCGAGTAGATCTGGTTTTTTCCCAGCCGTTTAGCCTGGTAAAGCGCGTCGTCTGCGGCTTTTAACCAGTCGGTAACACTGTGCATTTCCGGTAGCGCGCTGGCGATACCGATGCTCAACGTACATTTGAACGCATGCTCCTGCATCACTGTCATTACCGCAGCCGCATCCATGATCCGGGTTGCCACCGCATACGCCTCTTCGGCTGGCGTATCGGGCAATAAAATCACAAATTCATCGCCACCGAGGCGCGCGGGCGTGTCCGTTGTGCGGGTGGCAATATGCAAAATTTTCGACACGGTGACCAGTAATGCATCGCCAATTTTATGACCAAAGCGGTCATTCACCTCTTTAAAATTATCAATATCGATAAACATCAACGAGGAGTGGCGCGGCGTCACGTGCAGTTTTTCCAGCTCGTACTGGATCCGTTTTTCCAGCAGGCGGCGATTGGCGATATCAAGCAAAGGATCCATCATCGCAATACGCTCAAGCTCGCGGCTTTTTATCCGCAGTCTGACGGCAATGCTGTCGGTAAGTGCGCTAAGCGCCAGGATATAGATGCCGATGAGCGGCAACGTAGCGAACATCGTCCGCTGTGTCACCTGCAACTCCAGCGGTAAACCGAGCGCCAGCCAGGTAAGTAAGAACGCCGCAAGCATGGCCAGTGCTGCTTTACGCATCAGCACAAACCCGCCCGCCGATAAGCGGTCAGAGAGCAAAATGGTGGCAATCACCACCGAAGGCAGCGGGTTGACCGCCATTAGCGCAATCCAGAACCCGCCTGCGCCAGCGTCAAAGACCAGGTGTTGATGTTCAATTCGCAGCGGCATCTGCGCGTTGCGTGCGCGCAAAAACGCGACGGTAGGCCATAAAAAGGCATTGGCGCACAGCAACGCCACGCTCCATAAGGGGCGCTGCAGTTCAAGAAGGACGGAAAGAATGGGGAAAAAGCAGAGTAGCGTTCCCAGCATACGCATCAGGTACATCCGCCTGGCAAAACGCCTGCCTGGGATCCGCTCGTGTTTATTCAAATTATCCGATCCGCTCATAACGCGATGATTCCGCTACGTATACGCAATAATAGTATTGACGATAAAAATTAGTAGCAAGCAATTTAATAAGTTATCGATATTAATTGCCGCTATCGTCATCACCCGCTGCGACACGGGCGGGAAATTATCCGCCAATAGCGCTTCCCGCCATTTCCGGCGCGTTATGTTGAGCATCTGTCGTGCAGTTACGCCCGCGTTTTTTCGAGCGGTAGAGATTTTCATCCGCCACCGCCAGGAGCGCATTGAACGTTGCCGTTAATTGCCCGGCATCGGCTTTACCATGGCTGATACCAATACTGACGGTTAAATGCAGCGTCTGTTGCTGCCAGTTAAACGGATACTGCGCCACTTTTTCGCGCAGCGTTTCCGCCAGGTGTTTACCTTCACTGGCGTCCTGCGTTGTCGCCACGACAGCGAACTCCTCCCCGCCCATGCGGGCGAGCACACCGCGCGTGCCCAGCGCCTGCTGTACTTTTCGCGCAAAGGAGGTCAGCACCCGGTCGCCACATTCGTGGCCGTAGCTGTCATTGACACTTTTGAAGTAATCAATATCCAGCAACATCACGGTGATGTGTTTGTCGGCAAAGCGTTTTGCGTCGCGGTTTAACACCTCATACAAACCCGAGCGCGAGTAAACGCGGGTCAGGAAATCGAAATCGGCGCGCAGGGAAACCTGGCGCATCAGGCGGTTTATCGCCTCAACACTGACCGAGACAATCACCGGGCAAATGGCCATGGTGGCAATCCCCAGGCGCGCGGAAAACATATGCGGGATCTGCAGCGGTGAACTGACGAAAATATTGATATGGCCGCTGGCGACAAGGATTATCTCCAGCCCGCCGGTCAGCAGCGTCACCAGACATGTCAGCGGCAGCGAGTAACGCACCGCACACCAGATCAGCGCCGGGAGCGGAAACGCCAGGCTGCCTGCGCCGCCAATCGCGACCGAGGCGACAATCGATACGCCAACGGCAAGCACCGGCATTACATTGCGCATCTCGATGTTCAGCGGTTTACGCGGCCAGCTCATGGTCAGCATACAGGGCAGGATCAGCACGCCTGTTGAGAACTGCTCGCCAAACCAGTCGGCCAGCAGCAGGCCAAACCCCTGACCATTGATCCCCACGGAGCCCAGCGCGCCAAAAAACGCACACAGCAGCGCGGCAAGCAGACAGTAGCCAAAGAGTTTCAGCGCGTTAACCGGCTCCGGCGCTTTGGTCATCTGGTTACGTTCAAGCCCGATAAGCTGCGCCATGGTGATAATAAACACCATATTGGAGAAGTTGATAATCAGCGACGCCATACCCCAGGACGTGGTGATGGCGTCATACACCAGCATGGCAACATAGCTAATCAGGTAGTAATGCCAGCGCTGCAACCAGGCATAACGCGCGAAAACACCGGCCATCACCGCATTAAGCGGCCAGAAGAGGGAAAGCTCTTCGACCAGGCGCATCATCGCGCCCAGCAAATAAAACAGCGTTGTCAGGATAAACACCATGACCGCATTGGTGTACGGCGTCTCTTTCCGAAAAGGACGGAAAGGGGATGAAAAAAGTGCACGCATCAAATCTCAATCCATATCACTAACGTTGGCTATCGGCCCGCAACACGCGGCGCTGGCTTACACGGCGCTTATCAGCGCGGCGCATTCATCTGCATTACCAGCCACTGGTAAATCACCGCAACAATGTAGTGTTGTTGCGATTCAGTTAGCGCCTGACCATGCGGGATGTTGTGCCACTTTTCCAGACATCCCCGACAGCAGGTAGCCGTGGCATGCTGAGCGATAAATACCGGGTGGCCGCGCATCGGCGTCTGTTTGCCATCATTTTGTGGGTACGCTGGCGCAAGGCGTTTAGCAACGAAATCCGCCGCGTGGGAAGCAATCACTTCCGCACCTTTATCCAGACAGTACTGGCGCTCTTTCACCCCGAGGCGAAAACGCGAACGGAATGTTGACCGTCCCAGCCGGGCAAACAACGGCGCGAAATCATTCATCAATAGACCGATCTCCCCAGTTTTCGCGTTAACGCTTCCAGCACCGCAACACCAGCCAGTGAGTTGCCCGCTTCATCCAGCTCCGGGCTCCAGACCGCAATTGCCATCTCATGCGGCACAATGGCGACGATCCCGCCGCCGACGCCGGATTTCGCCGGTAAGCCGACGCGCCAGGCAAACTCCCCGGCGTTCTGGTACATGCCGCTGGTCGCCATCAGGGCATTAATCTGCCGCGCCTGCATCGGCGTCACCACCGGCGCCACCTGCTGGGCGCTGTGTCCGCCATCGGCGAGGAATAAAAAAGTGCGCGACAATTCGGCACAGCTCATTTTGAGCGCGCAATAGTGGAAGTAGTTCTGTAACACGGTGGCGACATCGTTATGAAAATTACCGAAGGACTTCATCAGCCAGGCAATGGCCATATTGCGGGCGGAGTGCTCGAATTCAGATCGCGCGACCATGCTGTCGTAGGCAATATCCGGCGCGGCGCAGAGTTTGCGCACAATTTCCAGCATGCGCTGGCGCGGCGCGCTAAGGCGGCTTTGCAGCATATCGCACACCACCAGCGCCCCGGCATTGATAAAGGGATTACGCGGCTTGCCCTGCTCGATTTCAAGCTGTAACAAGGAGTTAAACGGTTGACCGGAGGGATCTTTGCCCACCCGCTGCCAGATCTCCTCTTCCGCGTAGTGGTTCATCGCCACCACCAGACTCAGCACTTTGGAAATTGATTGAATTGAGAAACGCTCGTCGGCATCGCCCGCCTGGAAGTGTTCGCCCTGCACGGTGCTGATGGCAATGCCCAATTTGTTGCCGCTCACCGACGCCAGCGCCGGAATATAATCCGCAACCTTGCCGCGCCCCAACAGCGGGCGTACCTCAGCAAGCACCGCCTCCAGTACGCCGTTATCCATCACCGTTGCCACTCTGACTCCTTGCTACCCACAGGCCAAAAATGGCCTGCGAGTATAACAGAGGCGAATACGTTGCGTCAGGCAGGAAGTCGAAAACGCGCAACCGCTTGCATCAACTGATGAGAATCGTTGTGCAATTTTTCCGACGCTTCGGTGGCCGTCGAGACCAGTTCCCCGGTGCGGCGGGCAACGTTGTTAAGCGAGTGCAGGCGGCGCGTCATTTTGTGAATGCTGTCGCCCTGGCTGAGGGTGGCGGCAGAAATTTCGCTCAGTACGCCGCTTAAATGCCCGACCAGCCCGGTGACCTGCTGCAGGTTATCCTCAAGGCGGCTCACCGCCTGGGTGCCGTCGTTGATGCCCTGTAAGGAGTGATTGATCAATTGCTGAATGGTTTGCGTGGAGTGGCTGCTCTTGCGCGCCAGCAGCCCCACTTCTTTCGCCACCACCGCGAAGCCGCGACCGTGGTTGCCGGCATGCGCCGCTTCAATCGCCGCGTTCAGCGCCAGAATATTGGTCTGGAAAGCGACACCATCAATCATCGCTACAATGTTGCGCATCTCCGCCGAACGCTCGACAATCTCGCGCATTGATTGATTCACCGTATCCATCATTCGATCGCCACCAGCGGCCACTTCCCGCGCCTCATCGGCTTGTTTGCGCGCCTGCTCAGCAAAACCGGTATTACCTTCCACATGGGATTCCAGCGTGGCGATATGCTCGGTCACATCCGCCAATTCCTGCGCCTGTTTCGCCGACTGCTGATACAGCGACTGGTTGTCCTCAGCGAGGCGGCGAATGGTATCGACCATCGACGAGGTGGCGTCGCTGACTTGCATCACCAGTTGCTGCAACCCTTGCTGCATGGTGCCGATGCTGAGGCCGAGCTGGTCAACTTCTCGGTTAAAGCGTTTCACCGGCGGAAGCGGTGTACCCAGATCGCCTGCCGCCAGGATATTGATATGTGCTATCAGGCTGCGCAGCGGGGTAATTACCCAGCGCGACATGGCAAACCAGACCAGCACCGCAATCACCACCAGCAGCGCTGGCACCAGCACAAACACATGCTGTAATTGCGCAAGGTTCGCCATCAGCGCCTGGCGTCCCTGCTCGGCGCGCGCTTCGCTGGCCTGCTGGAAACGGGCATAGTTGTCATTGAAATCAGCCTGGAACGCCTGCGCCGGCACGGCGAAGAAGGCGTCAATCGACTGGGTTTTCACCAGCCCGTCGGCCTGCTCTTTTAACGCGCCGTAGAAAAGCTGATAGCTGTTAATCAGCGCCTCATCTCTAGGCGGGTTGAGCGCCAGCCACGCTTGCCAGGCCTTTTGCGAGGTCTCCAGGGCCTTATGGGTTTCATCCATCAGGCTGTGCCAGCTCCCTTCCGAGCCGGTTTCTTTATCCTGCATAAAATAGACGCCCGCCCGGTTGAGCAGATCGCTTGCCGTCAGGAGCGCAATGCGCGCTTCATCGACCCGAACCTGTTGCAGGTGCGCTTGCTGGTTGAGTTGCTCATTATGCTGGGCGTTATGGAGTGACGCGGAAAGGACAAACGAGGAGGCGATTTGCAGGGCCGAAAACAAGCCAATAATGCAGAAAATCCCGGCGAGCAAACCAAACTGTCGTGGAGAAACACGCCGCAAAATACGGCGGAAAATTTGCTTTAAGTTCATGATATTCTTCTATAACCACAAAGTTGCCGTGAGTCTACAAAAGGATCATGACAGGTCCATGACAGCCAGCAATGACGCGCCCCGCCGGGGCGCGTTTAGCTTACAGACGATCTTTCCACACCGTCTGGATATTGCAAAACTCATGCAGACCGAAGTGGGAAAGCTCGCGGCCAAAACCACTTTTTTTCACGCCGCCAAAGGCCACGCGGGCATCGCTGGCGCTGTAGCCGTTGATAAACACACCGCCGCACTCAAGCTGTTCGGCAAAACGTTGCGCCTGCGCAGGATCGGCGGTAAAGACGGTAGCCGACAAGCCGAAATCACTGTTGTTTGCCAACGCCAGCGCATGCTGTGCATCACGTGCGGTCGAGATAGCGGCGACCGGGCCAAACAGCTCCTGGCGAAACGCGGTCATCTCTGGTGTCACACCGCTCAGTACGGTGGCCGGGTAGTAATTCCCCTCACCCGCCAGTTTCTCACCGCCCAGCAGCAACGTTGCGCCCTCGTTGATACTGGCTTCGACCTGCGCATGCAGCTCGTCACGCAGATCAAAGCGCGCCATCGGCCCGAGATAATGCTCTTCTTCGTCCGGTGCGCCCTGCTTTAACGCGGCGGCGGCGGCAACAAATTTCTCCGTAAAGGCCTGCGCAATGCCCTCTTCGACGATAAAACGTTTGGCGGCGGCGCAGACCTGTCCGGTGTTCTGGTAACGCCCTGCTACCGCGGCCTTCACCGCCAGTTCAAGATCCGCATCGTTGAGCACAATAAAGGGATCAGAACCACCGAGTTCAAGGACGCATTTTTTCAGCGCCGCCCCGGCCTGCGCACCAATAGCCGCTCCCGCACGCACGCTGCCGGTCACGGTAATGGCGGCGATGCGCGGATCGTTAATCGCCTGGCTCACACCGTCATTGGTGGCATTCACCCAGCCAAAAACACCCTGCGGAACGCCGGCCTCAGCGAAGATCTCACCTATTAACGCCGCGCAACCCAGCACGTTTGGCGCATGTTTAAGCAGGTAGCTGTTGCCCGCCAACAGGATCGGTACCGCACCGCGCAGCACCTGCCACAGTGGGAAGTTCCATGGCATCACCGCCAGAATCGGTCCCAGCGGGCGGTACTCAATGGTTGCCCGCTGCTGTTCGACCTGCGTCGGCTCACTGCCAAGCATCGCCGGACCATGATCCGCGTACCAGTCACACAGCGCGGCTGATTTATTCACTTCCGCGCGCGCCTGCAAAATCGGTTTGCCCATCTCCTGGCGGATCATCTGCGCCATCTCTTCCCCGCGTTTGCGCAGCGCATCGCCGAGGCGACGTAAGGTTTGCGCACGTTCGCTGAGCGGCAACAGCCGCCACTGGCGATAACCGCTGGTAGCCAGTTCAATTGCCGTATCGACCTCTTCACGGCTGGCCCAGGGGGTTGCGCGCAGGGTTTCACCGGTGGCCGGGTTGATGGAAAGCGCGTGCGTGATTGAGGAAACAGGCATAAATACTCCGCTAAATGTGTTCAGGACTTGCGCAAGGATGACGCAATTTGTTATTTCTGAAAACTGAATAATATTAACCACTCTGTTCACAAAGAGAGAATGGCATGGACTTAACCCAGCTTGAGATGTTTAACGCCGTGGCGCAGACCGGCAGCATTACCCAGGCGGCGCAGAAGGTGCACCGCGTGCCGTCGAACCTGACGACGCGCATTCGCCAGCTGGAGTCCGATCTCGGCGTGGATCTGTTTATCCGCGAAAACCAGCGCCTGCGCCTTTCTCCCGCCGGGCACAGTTTTTTGCGCTACAGCCAGCAGATCCTCGCGCTGGTCGATGAAGCGCGGATGGTGGTCGCCGGTGATGAACCGCAAGGGCTGTTCTCGCTCGGCGCGCTGGAAAGCACCGCTGCGGTGCGCATTCCGGCGACGCTGGCGCAGTACAACCAGCGCTATCCGCGCATTCAGTTCGACCTCGCCACCGGCCCTTCCGGCACCATGATCGATGGTGTGCTGGAGGGGCGGCTAAGCGCGGCGTTTGTTGACGGCCCGATTATGCATCCCGGCCTGGAAGGCATTCCGGTTTACCGCGAAGAGATGATGATCGTCGCGCCTGTCGGCCATGAGGTGATTACCCATGCGGCTCAGGTAAACGGCGCCAGCATTTACGCGTTTCGCGCCAACTGCTCCTACCGCCGCCATTTTGAAAGCTGGTTTCACGCCGATCGCGCCACACCCGGTAAAATTCACGAGATGGAGTCTTACCACGGCATGCTGGCATGCGTGATTGCCGGAGCGGGCCTGGCGCTGATCCCGCGCAGTATGCTGGAAAGCATGCCCGGTCATCACCAGGTGGAAGCCTGGCCGCTGGCGGAGAACTGGCGCTGGCTCACCACCTGGCTGGTGTGGCGGCGCGGCGCGAAAACCCGCCATCTGGAGGCGTTTATTGCCCTGCTGAATGCGGCTCCGCAACCAGCGACTTCTGCATAAAAATACTCAGCGGATCGGCGCTGTACGGCGCGAAAGGCTCACATATTTGGTAACCGCAGCGCTGATACAGTTTCACTGCCGCGTGCTGTTCAATGCCGGTTTCCAGCCGCAAGGTATGACACGATTTCCCGGCGGCTGCCTGCTCCAGCGCCGCGAGCAATTTTTCCCCCAACCGCTGGCCGCGATGGCGGGGATCGATAAACACCCGTTTCATCTCGCCGCTGCCGTCGTGGTTGAGCACCACTGCGCCGCAGCCGACGGCCTCGTCGTGATGCACAATTTTGCGCAAAATCAGCGTTCCGGCAGGTAATGCCGCGAGATCAAGCAGATGGTTACTCTCTGCCGGGTAAAGTGCGCTCTGGTAGGCGTCCAGAGCAGCGATCAGCGCAATCAGATCCGGTTGCGTGGCCGCGGCATCAACAATGCGGTACATAGCAGGCTCCTTGTTATTAGCCTGTTAAAAATAAACAAGAATTTGCTACCGCCGTCATATGAATAACCTATAGCTACGCCTCCTGAGATTGCGCTCCTGAGAATATAGGTTGTACCTTACGCAACATACGATGCAGAAAATGGAATACTCATGAACACCAAAGCCCGGAAAGTGATGATTATTGGCACAGGCAATGTCGGCGCATCTGCTGCTTATGCCCTGCTGAACCAGAACATTTGTGAAGAGTTAATTCTGGTGGATTTAGACCAGCAACGGGTGGAAGGCCACGCCCAGGATCTGGCGGATGCCGCCGCATATATGCCCGGAATGATGACCATTTCCACCCGCCCGGTTGAAGATTGCGCGGATGTGGATATTGCGGTGATCACCGTTTCCGGCGGCGCGTTAAAGCCAGGGCAAACCCGCCTTGATGAGCTGGCCAACACCGCGCGGATCGTTAAAAATATTGTGCCATCCATGATGGCAAACGGTTTTAACGGCATTTTTCTGGTGGCGACCAACCCGTGCGACATCATTACCTGGCAGGTGTGGAAACTTTCCGGGCTTCCGCGCAACCAGGTGATTGGCACCGGCGTCTGGCTGGATACCACCCGCCTACGCCGCGCGCTGGCCCAGGCGCTGGATATTGGCGCGCAAAGTATCGATGCGTTTATCCTCGGCGAGCATGGCGACACGCAGTTTCCGGTGTGGTCGCACTCGTCGGTATACGGTTCGCCGATTGCCGATGTTTACCGGCGCAAAACCGGCCAGCGGCTGGATGTTGACGCGCTGGCCGACAAAGTACGCCGCCACGGCTTTGAGATTTACTCCCGTAAAGGCTGTACGGAGTACGGCATCGCCGGCACCATCGCCGAGATCTGCCGCAATATCTTCACCGGCAGCCACCGCGCGCTGGCAATCTCCTGCATTCTTGACGGGGAATATGGCGTCAGCGACGTGGCGATTGGCGTACCGGCCGTGCTGGCGCAAAACGGCGTTCAGCAGATTATTGAACTGCAACTGGAAGGTGACGAAGTGGCGAAATTCAACCACTCCGCCGAAGTTATCAAAGCGAATATTGCCCGCTTGCCCTGACTGGCGCCGTTAACCGGCCAGGTAACGTTGTAAGCTGCTGGCGGATCCCGGGGCTACGCTGCGTATCGGTAACGATATCGGTCAGCGAATCGGGATTCGCCACGTTAAACCGCGACCTCGCACCATCTTTACTGCTGTCCGCCAGCGCCCCCCGGCGTTTGGCGTTAACAATCAAATCGTTTTTCAGCGCCGCTTTCTCCTCCGTCGGCGCGGAGATACCGCGCGGCAAATCCCAGCCGTTACGGCTGAAAAGCGCCAGATCCGGCCAGATATTTTGCGGCAGTTTACGCCGGTGCTCGCCAATGCAGGACTGGCTGCGCCCGCCGATGATCGTCACTTCTGTCCGTTTGAATTCCGACAGAAACAGCGCAATGAGCCGAAAGAAACTCGCCCGGCGTTACTGCCGGACGGTTTTTAGCGTAAGAACACTTTGCCCAACAGATAGAGCGTTGCCTGGCCGCCAATCAGGACGCGATCGCCGCGCCATTCACAGCGCAAATCGCCGCCGCGCGCGGAGACCTGCCGCGCCTGCAGGCTGTTTTTACCCAGTTTTTCGCCCCAGTACGGGATCAACATGCTGTGCGCCGAACCGGTCACCGGATCTTCTGCCACCGATTCACCCGGGCAGAAAAAGCGGCTGACAAAATCGACGTTCTCACCGGGCGCGGTCACGCAGACCATCTTGCCAAGCGGTTTCATTGCCGCGATATCCGGCGTTAAGGCTTCTACCTGCGCCTGGTTTTCCAGCACCACCAGATAATCCCGCGCCACGCGCACTTCTTTCGCGCGTTCAATACCCAGCGTTGTCAGCAGCAGCGCCGGTGGCTGGCTTACCGTTTCCGTCGACCAGGCCGGGAAATCCAGCGTCAGCCAGTCGCCGTTACGGCTCACTTTAAGTTCCCCCACAAAGCGGGTGGTGAAGAGGATTTCGGTATCCGGGTAATCGAGATATTCAAAGATCACGTGCGCGGCGGCGAGGGTCGCGTGGCCGCAAAGATTGATCTCATCCTGCGTGGTAAACCAGCGCAGCTCAAAACCGCTGTCGTTACGCACGAAGAAGGCGGTTTCAGACTGATTATGCTGTTGCGCCATGCGCAGCAGCACATCATCGGCTAACCATTCGGTCAGGGGACAGACGGCGGCGGCATTACCGCCAAAAGTGCGGTCGCTAAAGGCGTCGACCATATAAAAATCGATGGTTTGCATAGCATTTCCTCTTTTTCGTCTTCTGTTTTTGAGCGCTATTCAGAAACGTTGCAACTGGTATTTTCCCCATGAATAAAAAGTGAGATCTACATCACAAAATGTTTGTATTTTCGCCAGCAAAGGCAGTAAGATCGTGACCTCTTCTTTTCGCCAACCAACCCCCCAATACCCTTATGACTACGAATACCGTTTCACGAAAAGTCGCGTGGCTGCGGGTAGTGACGCTTGCTGTCGCCGCATTTATTTTTAACACCACCGAATTCGTGCCTGTGGGTTTGCTGTCGGATATCGCGCAGAGCTTCGACATGGAAACCGCGCAGGTGGGGATCATGTTAACCATCTATGCCTGGGTTGTGGCGTTAATGTCGCTGCCCTTTATGCTGCTCACCAGCCAGATTGAGCGCCGTAAACTGTTGATTGCGCTCTTTGTGCTGTTTATCGTCAGCCATGTGTTGTCGTTCCTCGCCTGGAGTTTTGAGGTGCTGGTCATCAGCCGCATCGGCATTGCTTTCGCCCACGCCATTTTCTGGTCGATCACTGCCTCGCTGGCCATTCGCCTGGCGCCTGCCGGGAAACGTGCGCAGGCGTTGAGTTTGATCGCCACCGGCACCGCACTGGCGATGGTGCTCGGGCTGCCGATTGGCCGTATCGTCGGGCAGTATTTCGGCTGGCGTACCACCTTTTTTGCTATCGGTATGGGCGCACTGGTCACGCTGGTGTGCCTGGTGAAACTGCTGCCCGCGCTGCCGAGCGAACATTCGGGTTCGCTGAAAAGCCTGCCGGTGCTGTTCCGTCGCCCGGCGCTGATGTGCATCTATTTGCTCACCGCCGTGGTGGTTACCGCGCATTACACGGCTTACAGCTACATTGAGCCGTTCGTGCAAAATGTGGCGGGCTTCAGCGCCAATTTCGCCACCCTGCTACTGTTAGTGCTTGGTGGTGCCGGAATTATCGGTAGCGTACTGTTCGGCAAGCTGGGGAATCAGCACGCCTCTGGCCTGGTCTGCAGCGCGATTGGTCTGCTGGTAATATCGCTGGTGATGATGCTGCCCGCTTCCGGTAGCGAAATGCATCTGGCGGTGCTGAGCGTGGTCTGGGGCATCGCGATTATGATTATCGGCCTGGGTATGCAGGTCAAAGTGCTGGCGCTGGCCCCGGATGCAACCGATGTGGCGATGTCACTGTTTTCCGGCATTTTTAACATTGGTATCGGCGCGGGTGCGCTGGTCGGCAACCAGATAAGCCTGCACTGGTCGATGAACGTGATCGGTTACGCCGGGGCGATCCCAGCGATTGCCGCGCTGGTGTGGGCGGTAGTGATTTTCCGCCGCTGGCCGGTGAAGCTGGAAGAGCAAATCCACGCCAGCCACGTGTAAACCGCGCCGGTTACTGCGCGGCAGCGACAACCTCATCCATCACCGTGGTTTGCCAGTCAAACCACGGATTCCAGGTCAGGCGGGCATGAATTTTGTTCGCCTCGACCAGCCCCCAGTCTGAATACCACACCGTTTCACCCGCCAGACAGCGCTTTGCCGCCTCTTCTGACTGGCCATTCGCACAGAGCAGCACGCTGCCTTTGCGTCCGTACAGCGGATTACGGGGCGAAAAGAGCACCGACATATGGGAAAACTGGCTGATGCGATCCTGCGGCAAATAATCCGTTTTTACCCGTAAGCGAGACATTTTTGCCGCTTCCGCCGGGGGTGTACCGTACCAAATCACACGGCTGGCCGGATGGGTAAAGCGGCGATCGAACTGATCGAGGATCCAGCGGGTGTTGAGCACCGAATCATGCCCGGTTAACACCAGCAGCGCCGGTTTTGTCCATGGCTTACGCGCAAGCAGCCGCTGCGCGCTGGCGCTGGTGCGCCAGAACTGGGCGAAACCGTTGGTCGGCACACGTAAGTAGCGGGTGGCGATTTGCTGCGGGAAAATAGCGCTCGGCGGACGCAACCAGTCGCGAAACAACGCTACTGTCGGAGCGAGAAAATCGTAACCAGTGCTGGATTTGAACGCCGGGGAAAACAGCAGCAGCCCCTGCACGTTGTCATGCGCCATCGCATATTCCAGTGCCAGATTCCCGCCAGTGGAAAAACCGCCGAGCCAGAGGGCATCGACCTCTTTGCCCAGAATATCGGCCTGCTCGCGCACCACTTGCCGCCATTGAGCAACATCGACATCCAGCAGATCAGCAGGTCGCGTACCGTGGCCTGGCAACAGCACGGTGCGCACCAGAAAGCCCTGTTTTGCCAGTTCGGGGGCAATATCTACAAACGATCCTGGCCCGTCACCCAGGCCGTGGATCAGCAAAATGCCTTTATGCGCAGGCTTCGCCGGACGCCACTCCTGTGGTGTGTTGAGCCGCAGTTCGCTCGCTTTATCCAGCGTCTGAAACGCCCGGTGCGCGGCAACAAAATCGCGCGTTTGCTGTTGATACTCAGTGAAACTTTTTTGCGCCAGCGGCGGTTGCACGCCGGGACGCTGCTGACAGCCGGTTAGCGCAACCAGCGCCACAACCAGCCAGGAGAGAAATGTGCGCATCAGGCTCCGGCATGAAAAGTGGTGATGATTTCCAGCACGCCATTAATGATAAATTGCACGCCCATACAGACCAGCAGAAAGCCCATCAGCCGTGAAATAGCTTCTATACCGCCCTTGCCCACCAGCCGCATGATCGCCCCGGAACTGCGCAGGCTTACCCATAATATCAGCGCCACAATGGCAAAAATCAGCGTTGGCGCAACGGTGATGACCCATTCGGGAAACTCAGCGCCGTGGCGAATGGTCGAGGCGGAACTGATGATCATAGCGATGGTGCCTGGCCCGGCGGTGCTCGGCATGGCCAGCGGCACAAAGGCGATATTGGCGCCGGGCTCCTCTTCCAGCTCTTCTGACTTGGTTTTCACTTCTGGCGCCTGATGCGGCTTTTGCGCCGGAAACAGCATGCGAAAACCGATAAACGCCACGATCAATCCCCCGGCGATGCGCAACCCCGGAATGGAGATACCGAAGGTGTTCATCACCACCTGACCGGCGTAGTACGCCACCATCATAATAATGAAGACATAAACCGAGGCCATCCGCGCCTGATAGTTGCGCTGCGCGCTGTTCATATTGCCCGCCAGCCCTAAAAACAGCGCCACGGTGGTCAACGGGTTTGCCAGCGGTAGCAATACCACCA
This sequence comes from Enterobacter sp. R4-368, assembly GCF_000410515.1. Lineage (NCBI taxonomy): Bacteria > Pseudomonadati > Pseudomonadota > Gammaproteobacteria > Enterobacterales > Enterobacteriaceae > Enterobacter > Enterobacter sp. R4-368. Next base: position 598,810 of record NC_021500.1, read on the forward strand.
GCCCAAGGCCAATGGCTTTAAAAAGTTCCAGCATCTGACGGTCACTCCTTGCAAGGTCAAGACCCCGCCAGTATAGCCATAACGCGGCGGCAATGGCATGCCCGCGCGCGGCTCGCGTCTTGATTAAATGATTACTTTCAGTGCGTTACGAATGGATTTTTTTCCAGACATGAAACGTTTTAGCAAATAGTGGCATCGTGGATTCATTCGGTTGACTTATATTTGCCTGAGCAATAATATCTGCCGTGACTAATCTACTTGCCGGGGCAACCATTGTGAAAAGCACGAATGATCTATTTAACGACATCATTCCTCTTGGCCGCTTGATCCACATGGTTAACCAGAAAAAAGATCGTTTACTCAACGACTACCTGTCGCCGCTGGATATCACCGCCACCCAGTTTAAGGTGCTCTGCTCTATCCGCTGCGAAGTGTGTATCACCCCGGTAGAACTGAAAAAGGTGCTTTCCGTCGATCTCGGTGCCCTGACCCGCATGCTGGACAGACTGGTGTGCAAAGGCTGGATCGAACGTAACCCGAATCCGAATGACAAGCGCGGCGTGCTGGTGCGGTTAACCGCCGAAGGCGCGGCGCTGTGTGAGCAATGTCATCAATTAGTAGGGCATAACCTGCACCAGGAATTAACTAAAAACTTAACGACAGAAGAAGTGGCAACCCTTGAGTATTTGCTCAAGAAAATTTTGCCGTAAAAAAACAAAGAGGTATGACGATGTCCAGACGCAATACTGACGCTATCACTATTCATAGCATTTTGGACTGGATCGAGGACAACCTGGAATCGCCGCTGTCGCTGGAAAAAGTGTCAGAGCGTTCAGGTTACTCCAAGTGGCACCTGCAACGGATGTTTAAAAAAGAGACTGGTCATTCGCTGGGCCAGTACATTCGCAGCCGCAAGCTGACGGAAATTGCGCAAAAGCTCAAGGGAAGTAATGAGCCGATCCTGTATCTGGCAGAGCGTTACGGGTTTGAATCGCAACAAACCTTAACGCGCACGTTTAAGAACTATTTCGACGTGCCGCCGCATAAATTCCGCGTGACGGATATCCCGGCAGAGTCCCGGTATCTATTCCCGCTGAATCACGCTTGTTAATTTAATCGCCTGCAGTAAAAAGACGTATCGAGGAAAGTATGAAACGTATCGCCTGTGCCGCTGTCACCCTGATGGTGCTGTTATCCGGCCAGAGTTATGCGGAGCAAGTTAATCATCCCGCACAGCAGAACAACCGTGACGCGATGATTTTACCCACCGCCCAGCAAACATCGCCTTTTGATTTTAACCATATGGGCGTGGGTAGCGACAAATCCGACGCATTAGGTGTGCCGTATTACCATCAGCGCAGCTAAACGTCTTGCCCCGCATCACGCGGGGCTTTTTTTATGCTTACGCCCGCACCAGACTGCGCAGACGAAAACCAAACACATTGATATACAGCCCCGCCATCACCAGCACGGCCCCTACCAGTTGTAACGCAGATAGCGTCTCGCCCAGCAATAACGCGGCACTCGCCATACCGACCACCGGCACCAGCAGCGACAGCGGCGCCACACGCCAGGTTTCGTAGCGCCCCAGCAGCGTACCCCAGATGCCATACCCGAGGATCGTGGCGACAAACGCCAGATAGACCAGCGACAACAGCGTGGTGAAATCAATGCTGACCACGCTTTGCAGCATCAGCGCCGGACCGTCGAAAATCAGCGAAGCGACCATAAACGGCACGATGGGGATCAGCGCGCTCCAGACCACCAGCGACATGATCGCCGGGCGCGAGCTGTGCTGCATGATTTTTTTGTTGAAGATATTGCCGCAGGCCCAGCAAAACGCCCCCGCCAGCGTCAACAGGAACCCCAGCAGCGGAACATGCTGACCGTTCAGGCTGGACTCGATCAGCACCAGCACGCCCAGTACCGCAAGCGTGATGCCAACCAGTTGTTTTATCTGTAAACGTTCGCCAAACACGCCGGCGCCGAGAATAATAGTGAAAAACGCCTGCGCCTGTAACACCAGCGACGCCAGCCCTGCGGGCATGCCAAACTTGATGGCGCAAAACAGAAATGCGAACTGCCCGAAGCTGATTGTCAGGCCGTAGCCGAGCAACAACCGCAGCGGCACCTTTGGCCGCGCGACGAACAGAATGGCCGGAAAGGCCACCAGCACAAAGCGTAACCCGGCCAGCATCAACGGCGGCATATTGTGCAGGCCAACTTTGATCACCACAAAATTCAGCCCCCACGCTACAACTACCAGCATCGCCAGCAGGACATCTTTACGCGTCATTCTTCGCCCTTGTGTTTTTTAAACTTTTGTAAAAAATTTACGTTAACGCAAAAAGTTGTACAGCGACAGATCATTAATTCAGGTAGGGCAGTTTGGGCATTTCCCGACAAAACTGCGGTTGTACATCACACTTTATGCATGTTAAAGCTGTACCCATCACAAAAAAATATAACAACACCATGTCGGGCAGGAACATGACCATCAAGCAAACACGCTCCACCGCCGCGTTACTGGCATCTTCACTTTTATTAACCATCGGACGCGGCGCCACGCTGCCGTTTATGACCATCTACCTGAATCGCCAGTACGGCATGGCGGTCGATCAGGTCGGTTACGCGATGTCTATTGCGCTGACGATCGGCGTGGTGTTCAGCCTCGGCTTCGGCATGCTGGCAGACAAGTTCGATAAAAAGCGTTATATGCTGCTGGCGATTATCGCCTTTATAGCCGGTTTTGCGGCGATCCCGCTGTCACACCATGCCGGGTTAGTGGTGCTGTTTTTTGCCCTGATTAACTGCGCTTACTCGGTGTTTTCCACCGTGTTGAAGGCCTATTTCGCCGACACACTCGCACCTGCGGCGAAAGCGAAAATTTTCTCGCTCAACTACACGGTGCTGAATGTCGGCTGGACCGTTGGCCCGCCGCTTGGCACGTTGCTGGTCATGCAGAGCATTAATTTGCCCTTCTGGCTGGCGGCTATCTGTGCGGCCTTTCCGCTGGTGTTTATTCAGCTGTTTGTACGCCGCGTCGCGGTTGGCGAAAGCCCCGATAACTCTGTGGCGTGGGATCCTTCCGTGTTGCTGAAAGATAAAGCGCTCGGCTGGTTTACCTTATCAAACTTTCTCGCCTCGTTTGTCGCCGGTTCTTTTGCTTCCTGCCTGTCACAATATGTGATGACGGTCGCCAGCAGCGAGTTCGCCGAGCGCGTGGTGGCCGTAGTGCTGCCGGTCAACGCCGCGATTGTGGTCACCTTGCAGTATGCGGTTGGCCGTAAACTCACCGCCTCCAACCTGCGTCCGGCGATGGCCATTGGCACTTTCAGTTTTGTTATCGGCCTTATCGGTTTTATGTTATCCGGCGATAACCTGTGGCTCTGGGGGCTTTCCGCCGCGGTGTTTACGCTGGGAGAAGTGATCTACGCCCCCGGTGAATATATGTTGATCGATAACATCGCGCCGCCGGGAATGAAAGCGACCTACTTCTCGGCGCAGGCGCTGGGCTGGCTCGGCGCGGCAATGAACCCATTACTTACCGGGGTTATCCTGACCACGCTGCCTGCGGCCTCACTGTTTGTCACTCTGATGGTGACCATCATTGTGGCCTGGCTGATGATGCTCAAAGGCATGCAGGCACGGCCGCTCTGCGGATTGCAGGCGCAATAATAAAAGCGGCGCACAGTGCGCCGTTTTTTATTTACCATACCTGTTCGGCGATTTTCGTTACCAGCCGTACTTTGTCCCACTGCTGGGCAGGCGTGAGCGTGTTGCCCTCTTCGGTGGAGGCAAAACCGCACTGCGGGCTGAGGCAAATCTGGTTGATATCGACAAACTTCGCTGCTTCATGAATTCGCGCTTTTACCCCTTCCGGGTTTTCCAGCTCACCATTTTTGGTGGTGATAAGCCCCAGCACCACCTGCTGTTTGCCCGGACGGACAAAACGCAGCGGCGCGAAGTCGCCGGAACGATCGTTGTCATATTCGAGGAAGAACGCATCAACATTCACGCTGCCGAACAGCACTTCTGCCACCGGCTCGTAACCGCCTTCGGAGATCCAGGTGGAGCGGAAATTACCGCGGCACACATGCAGACCAATGGTTAAATCGTCCGGTTTACCTTCCAGCGCTTTATTAATCACGCGGGCATAAATGCGCGCCAGTTCATCGGGATCGTCGCCACGTTCGCGGATCTGGCGACGCTGGTCATCAGAGCAGAGATATGCCCAAACCGTATCATCCAGTTGCAGATAGCGGCAGCCTGCGGCATAGAACGCCTGGATCGCATCGCGCCAGGTGGTCGCCAGATCGTCAAAGTAAGCGTCAAGCTGCGGATAAACCGTGGCGTCGATATCTTTACGCCCGCCGCGAAAGTGCAGCACGCTTGGGCTGGGAATGGTCATCTTCGGTTGCGCGGTGCCGCTGATGCTTTTCAGGAAGCGAAAATCTTCCAGCATCGGGTGATTGCCAAAGCCTAATTTACCGGTGACGCGCACGCCGTGGGCTTTGGTTTGCACACCATTAAACTGAATGCCTTTATCGGCGTCGTAACGTTCCACACCTTCGAGGCCATCGAAGAAGTCAAAATGCCACCAGGCACGGCGAAACTCGCCATCGGTGACGACATGCAGACCGCAGGCACATTGCTGCTCAACCACCTGACGAATCGCATCATCTTCAACACGGCGCAACTGCTGAGCGCTGATTTCACCCTGCGCAAACTGCTGGCGTGCCTGCTTGATCTCGTCCGGGCGCAAGAAACTGCCGACTACGTCTGCACGGAATGGGGCCTGATGTCGCTGCATATTGCTCTCCTCTGCGCCGGAATGATTGACCGGCGTGATAATTCACTATTTGAATATTTAGACTTCTGGATGTCTAAATGTCCAAAGAAAATGTCATAGCGCAGGAAAAGCAGCAACCGAGAAAATTTCACGGCACATGAAAAAATTTCAACTTAGTGCCGTGAAAGGTGAAGAGATGGCTTACAACGCGCCCGTACCGCTGGCAAAGGTATAGCCTTCATCTTCCCAGCCGGTGATACCACCAATCATGATTTTCACCGCCAGCCCCATGCGCGCCAGTTTCAGCGCCGCGCGATCGGCACCATTGCAGTGCGGTCCGGCGCAATAGACCACGAACAGCGTATCGGCGGGCCATTGCGCCATGCGCTCCGCCGTCATCTCGCTATGTGTCAAATGCAATGCCCCCGGCAGGTGGCGACGGGCAAAAGTCTGCGGGTTGCCCACTACATGCAGTAACACAAAATCCTGCTCGCCGTGGGTAATCGCATGGTGGACATCGGCGCAATCCGTTTCCACGCTCAAACGGCGCAGAAAATGGAGGGCGGTTTCTTCCGGTGATGCTGCGGGAACTTCAGTTACGTAGCTCATCGTTTTTTCTCCTTGTTTGTGTTAACACTAATTTAACCAACACAGGACTAACTCACTGCCCCCTTCTATGCCAGATAACACCAGGATAATGACAACTTCACGACACACCCCTGCCCGCCACCGCGTAGTCGCGCTGGCCTATGATGGGCTTTGCACCTTTGAATTTGGCGTCGCAGTGGAGATTTTCGGTCTGCCGCGCCCGGAGCTTGGCGATAACTGGTATACGTTTACCGTTGCCGCCGTGGATGAGGGCGAACTGCGCGCCACAGGCGGTATCCGCGTGATGGCGGCAGGCGGGCTGGAACTGCTTGCGCAAGCGGACACCATTGTGGTTCCGGGCTGGCGCGGTGCCCAGGTGCCTGTTCCGCCTGCATTATGCAGCGCGCTGTATCAAGCCTGGCAGCGCGGCTGCCGGGTGATCTCTATCTGTTCCGGGGTGTTTGTGCTGGCGGCGGCCGGGTTGCTTAATGGTCGCAAGGCCACCACCCACTGGCGCTATACCGACATGCTGCGGGAAGCCTACCCGGCGATTATCGTGCTGGATGACGCTCTCTATTACGATGAAGGAAATGTGATGACTTCGGCGGGCAGCGCGGCGGGGATCGATTTATGCCTGCACGTCGTGCGCGAGGACTTTGGTATTGAGGTCGCGAATAATGTCGCCCGGCGGCTGGTGGTGCAGCCGCACCGGGATGGCTCGCAAACCCAGCAGCTTCAACGCCCGGTCGCCCGCACGCGCGAGAGCCGCCAGTTAGGACAGCTGTTCGATTTCCTTCATCAACATCTGGCAGGCAGCCACACGGTAGCGTCACTGGCGAAACAAACGGGCATGAGCCCGCGTACGTTTTTACGCCGTTTCGAAGAATCAACAGGAACCACCCCCGCCCGCTGGATTTTGCAGGAGCGATTACGCCGGGCTGAAGATTTACTCATTCACTCACGGATGAGTATTGAGCTGATTGCCGGGCACAGCGGATTCGCGACTGCGGCATCACTGCGCCACCATTTTCAGCAGCAGCGTGGAATATCCCCGGCGGCATACCGCAAAAAATTTAGCGCCGCGGCGAAATAATTCACGCTATTCATCTTTTATTGAGGTTAAGCAGGCTATTCTTTCTCCATCGCGGCCACCAATTAAGGTAAGAGAGGCAAGTTGGTTAATTAAATGGAGAGTTGACACCATGGCAAATATGCATGTTTTTATCGCAGTACTGGGCATTATTGTTTTTTCCGGGTTCCTTGCTGCTTATTTCAGCCACAAATGGGATGACTAATGATCGCTGATAATCCCCCGCCGATATGGCCCCTTGCGAAAACACGTAAGGGGCCATTTCTTTTTGTACGCTTTGCGCAAACAGACAAAAAAAACCGCCCTTATAAGGCGGCCAATGCTTGCATGGATAGATTGCTGTTTTTCTACGCGCTAACTTAAACGACGGGTTAGCGGACTGCCAACCAATCTAGCATTGCCTTCCTCAATAAAACCTAAACAAGTGCTGAACGCGCGGCGCTCGCGTCATGGCTGAAACGGGTTTCATCGAAACGTTTTTCTGCGGGGAGTGCTCTTTTGCTATTGAAATTACAGAAGATATATCTTCCGGCGTATAAAGTTTGTGATAACGTCGGATCACCATTTCACAGACCGGAGGGGTTATCCCCAATATCAAATTTAAATGCCCGGTTTGCAGCAGCCAGAAGTTTTTATTTACCACATTCTGCCCGGGTCAACGTTTGCCTCATGGGGCCATTTGCTCGGTTTGTGGCGCAAGACTTACAGCCAGATCCTGTATACCTGTTCTACGAAGAAGGCGGTGGCCAAAACAAGTGTTATAGGAAGGGCCTCATTTGAGGCCCTTTTAATTTCCTTTATTCAGGCGTTTTTCGCTTTCCCTAAAGAAAAGCCGCTCACTTTCGCAATATGTACGCGCAATATTGTTCCTTTTACGCTCGTCCAACCGCCATTTCCCGTCATCCACGACGGATCTTTAATATGTAAATAGTTAAGCGGAATATCGTGTCCCTCTTCAACGCGATAATCATTAGCCAGATCATCAAAGAAAAGCGCGATGGAATTTTTCAGCGACGCGTCATCCCCCTGAATAGATCGAATCGATTTCGCGGTATATAACGCATATTCCTGGCCGGATACGAGCTCACCCGCCACCACCTGGCCGCCAACAACCAGCGTCACCACCATACCCGCGCCGAGATTGGCACAGGAAACCAGATGGGATAAGGCGCTATCCTGAGTGCTCACTGTGGGAGCAGCAGTTTCTGAAACTTCACGTTCATTTGCCATTTACACCTCCGCGTACCGCATGAAAAAACCGCCCGCGGGCGGTTGTTGATCAATAGAATTTCCGGATGGCTTGTTCAGTTTCCTGCTGGCTGACCAGGTCAGAAAATCGGGCAACGAGGAAGGTTTCTCCGTCAAGCTCCCAGGGTTCAATTGGGATTTCAAGAAAAGAGCTTTGCTCATTTTTAAACGTGACCGATTTTGCATTATCTTCCACGGTCACGTTTTCAACCTTACCACCGGCGCGTATTACCACTACATTTTTGGTCATGTCGGTTACCTCAGTTGCTTAAATAGCACTCGACATTAGCACAGCCACTTTCTCAATGCCTGCGTAATGCCACAGAATGTTAAGCCGTAAAATCAGGTTCTTTAATTTGGCTTAATGAGAGGGATAACGCTATGCCAGGAAGTGTGAACCAGCCCGCAATTTAATAAATGAAGTGGGTAAAAACAGGGATTTGAACCGTGGTGATTTAAGAAAAACGCCAGAGGCCTTTAAGAAAAAAAGCCTCTGGCGATACAGATTTCGGTGATGCCGGGTGCCTCCCGGTGAGTCTGCTCCAGCCCGCAGAACTCGCTTTCACCCCAAAAAGGTATGACTGGTAGCCCCTCCGCGCAGGGGGATTCATCACCACGTTCACGTTATTTGCCGGGCAAATTCAGGTCAATGCTCTGGCGGGTTATGTAAGTTTTTAAAGCAATTTTCTTGCGCTATTCACTCAATCCCCGGTTTTTCAGCATCGGTTCGATCTCAGGATCGTGACCGCGCCACTGGCGGTAAAGTGCGGCAAGATCTTCGCTGTTACCACGGGATAAAATCGCTTCACGGAACTTCTGCCCGTTTTCACGCGTTAACCCGCCCTGCTCCACAAACCACTGGTAACCATCGTCTGCCAGCATTTGTGTCCACAGATAAGCGTAATAACCCGCCGCATAACCGCCGCCGAAAATATGGGCAAAATAACTGCTGCGATACCGCGGCGGAACCGCTGCCACATCGAGATGCTCTTTGCGCAGCGCTTGTGCCTCAAAACTCTCCACATCGTTTACGTTCTCACCATCTGCCAGCGCATGCCAGTTCATATCCAGCAGCGCTGCGCTCAACAGTTCGGTCATGTCGTAACCTTTATTAAACTGCGTGGCGCGTAACATCGTCTCGCGAAGTAGCTCCGGCATCGGCTCGCCGCTTTGGTAGTGGCGGGCATAGCGGGTAAACACCTGCGGCTGGCTGGCCCAGTGCTCATTGATTTGCGACGGGAACTCGACAAAATCACGCGGCGTATTGGTGCCGGAGAGGCTGGCGTAGCGCTGGCTGGCGAACAGCCCGTGCAGGGTGTGGCCAAATTCATGGAACAGCGTGATAACGTCATCCCACGAAAGCAATGCCGTCTGCCCGGCTGCGGGTTTCTGGTAATTACAGACGTTGTAAATCACCGGTCGCGTGCCGTTGAGCGTTGACTGCTCGACAAAATTGCCCATCCATGCGCCACCACTTTTTGAGTCGCGGGCGAAATAATCACCGTAGAACAGCGCTAATCCGGCACCATCCGCATCAAAAATTTCCCATACGCGAACATCCGGATGATAGACAGGAATATCAAAACGTTCAGTAAAGCGAAGACCAAACAGCTGGCTCGCGGCCCAAAAAACGCCTTCGGTGAGTACGGTATTGAGCGCAAAGTACGGTTTGATTTGTGATTCATCCAGTGAATATTTCGCCAGACGCACCTGCTCGGCATAAAACGCCCAGTCCCAGGCTTGCGCGGTAAAACCGCCCTGTTGCGTATCGATAACCTGCTGGATATCAGCCAGCTCACGTTCAGCACGGGCACGCGCGGCGGGCGCGATATTTCGCATGAACTCCAGCGCCGCCTGCGGCGTTGCCGCCATCTGATCGGCAATCTTCCAGCTGGCAAAATCGGCAAATCCGAGGAGTTTCGCCTGCTGCGCGCGTAACTGCACAAGGCGCAATACAATAGCGCGGGTGTCGTTGGCATCCCCTTTTTGCGTACGCAACCAGCTCGCGTTAAACAGATTTTCACGCGTCTGGCGATCGCGCAACGCCGCCAGCGCCGGTTGCTGCGTGGTATTCAACAACGACAACAACCAGCGATTTTCCAGCCCTTTGGCTTTTGCTGCCTCGGCAGCGATGGCAATCTCTTCTGCACTCAGGCCATCAAGCTGATGAGCATAATCCACCACCAGCCCACCGGCTTTATCCGCCGCCAGCAGCCGCTGGTTAAACTGGCTCGTCAGGGTGGCTGATTCGGTGTTCAGCGCTTTCAGCGTCGCTTTGTCCTGCGCACTCAGTGTTGCGCCCGCCAGCATAAAGCGCTGATAGATGGTTTCCACCAGACGTAAAGATTCGGCGTCCAGAGAGAGCGCGTCGCGCTGCTTCCATACCGCTTCCACGCGGGCAAACAGAGCGTCGTCGAGGTAAATATCGTTCGCCAGTTCAGCAAGCTCGGTAGAAAACGCCTCATCGAGCTGTTGTAAAAAATCATTGGTATGGGCCGATGTCATGGCAAAAAAGACGCTGGTGACATAGGTGAGCAGCGCACCGCTGCGCTCCAGCGCCAGCAGGGTGTTGTCGAAATCCGCTGGCGCTGGATTTTGCGTGATAGTGGCGATTTCAGCGCGTTTTTGCCGGACTCCTTCATCAAACGCCGGGCGATAATGCTCCTGATTAATAACGTCAAAAGGCGGCGCCTGGTAAGGCAGTGTGCTGGCAGAAAAGAAAGGATTAGTGACCGACATATTTCGCTCCTGAATGCGGTGATTCTTCTCAGAGTAGGCATCCGCCGCGCGCATCGCAATCATTTCTCTTCTTTCGCACATGAGCCAGCGTTTTTTGCCACACTGTATGCAGGATAAGTTGTGTTACCGCTATAAAGCGGTGCATGCTATGTCACTACACCACAAAATGCGTTGAGGAACAGTGAGATGATTATTCTGGTTACCGGGGCAACCGCGGGTTTTGGCGAAGGTATTACACGCCGTTTTATTCAGAACGGCCATAAAGTGATTGCCACAGGTCGTCGTCAGGAACGTTTGCAGGAACTGAAGGACGAACTGGGCGATAACCTCTATACCGCACAACTGGACGTGCGTAACCGCGCGGCGATTGAAGAGTTTATTTCTGCTCTGCCTGCCGCGTGGCGCGATATTGATGTACTGGTTAACAACGCAGGCCTGGCGTTGGGTCTGGAACCGGCACATAAAGCGAATGTCGACGACTGGGAAACCATGATCGACACCAATAATAAAGGTCTGGTGTATATGACACGCGCAGTGCTGCCGGGCATGGTTGAGCGTAATCGCGGCCACATCATCAATATCGGTTCCACCGCCGGTAGCTGGCCCTATGCAGGCGGTAACGTCTATGGCGCGAGCAAAGCCTTTGTGCGGCAATTCAGCCTGAACTTACGTACCGATCTTAGCGGCACCGCCGTGCGTGTGACCAATATCGAACCGGGCCTGGTGGGCGGCACCGAGTTTTCGAATGTGCGCTTTAAAGGCGATGATGCGAAAGCCGGAAAAACTTACGAGAACACCACAGCGCTGACGCCGGAAGACGTTACCGAAGCGGTGTGGTGGGTCGCCACGTTGCCGAAGCATGTCAATATTAATACCCTTGAAATGATGCCAGTCAGCCAGACATATGCTGGTCTTAGCGTCCACCGCGAAGGGTAATTTCCGCGCCCGGCCTGCGGGCCGGGTATGGGATGTACGGTAAATTAATGGTATGGTAGACAGGTTAACCCCTTAAAAAGTAAGAGCGAATGGCCGCTGAAACGCAACTCAACCCTACACAGCCCGTCAATCAACAGATTTACCGCATCTTACGGCGGGACATCGTCCATTGTCTGATCCCACCGGGCACGCCGCTGTCTGAAAAAGAGGTGTCGGTGCGCTTTGACGTGTCACGCCAGCCAGTACGCGAAGCTTTTATTAAGCTTGCTGAAAACGGCCTGATCCAAATCCGCCCGCAACGCGGTAGCTACGTCAATAAGATCTCCATGACGCAGGTGCGTAACGGCTGCTTCGTTCGCCAGGCCATTGAATGCGCCGTCGCCCGCCGCGCCGCAACGATGATTGATGACAGCGCCTGTTATCAGCTGGAGCAAAACCTTAATCAGCAGCGCACTGCGATTGAGCGTAAACAACTGAATGACTTTTTCGAGCTGGATGATAATTTCCACCAGAAGCTGGCGCTCATCGCCGACTGCCAGTTAGCGTGGGACACTATCGAAAATATTAAAGCGACCATCGACCGCGTGCGCTATATGAGCCTTGATCATGTTTCGCCGCCGGAGATGCTGTTGCGCCAGCATATGGATATTTTCTCCGCGCTGGAAAAGCGCGATGCTGACGCCGTTGATCGCGCCATGACGCTGCATTTGCAGGAAATCAGCGAGTCAGTAAAAACCATTCGCCAGGAAAACCGCGACTGGTTCAGCGAAGAGTAATCCTTCCCCCTTCTTATCTCCGCCAGGTCACATTTTTTTCCGGCAAAAAAGTGTGACTTTGATCAAAAACAAAAACTCACTGGCTCAGGGGCGTATTTATAAGGCGTCCATTTCGGGGACATCTTCTGCCCCGTTTCGTTTTGCGGATTTCAATAAGGAGAAACCACCATGATGACGTATGATCGTAACCGTAACGCTATCACCACCGGCACGCGCGTGATGATTAATGGCACTGGCCGCACCGGCAAAATCGTCGCGATTCACGCCGAGGGGTTAAACCCCGCGCAGGTGCGCCGTAGCAAAACGGTGGAAGTGGAAGGCTGTGAAGGCAAATTCGAACCGGTTGAACTGATTCGTCTTGGTTTGCACTAAGCGGTTGAAAAAAGCGTGGTGAAAAAAGAATGCCGCCGGTGCGCTGAGTTTGCAAAAAAACCTCAGCACCCTGCTGGCATTCTTTTTATAACATTTTATTGCTTCACCATGTTTCTGGCATTGAATTTTTTTGGCACTAAAAACTGTGGCCGGTAAAAAAGCGAAATAATCTGATCAAAGTCTGCATCTGTACGGCTTCCATAAACAAACCTCTGTCCGCTAACTGAAAGATTGCTTGTCGAAGCGATGATTCTCAAGGCTAAACCTTCATTAAAATTATTGTAGTCAAATACCGTCTCAACGGCTTTTGATGCGATAACTTCACTTTTTAGTTCATTGACATCCCGCATTTTAAAGATGCCGGTTAAACGGCTTTCGCTGGTTTGTCTTTCGTTGTATTTTAATGTGTCATTGATTGTTAAATGACCATGTTTAACATACTTTTGCTGTACGGCTTTTGCTAATGGGATCTGGTACTTATTGGCGCCAAATCTGCTTCGCTCTTTCCCGGAAGCATCGCCGACCCCCAGAGAGAAAAAGACAAAATCGTCAGTACCGAGTTTTTGTATATCAGTCGTAGTTGTGTTGCGCTCGCTAAATTTAATTCCTCTTTTATAAAGTTCTTTTTTCGAGTAAATAACGCCAGAGGAGGCCTGAATATCTGAACTTGTATAATGAACAAGATTGAAATCTAATTTTTTAAATCTCTCAGCAAATTCATAGGCTTCTTTTGTTAAAGGATAATTTTGTTGCCTGAGCAACGTTAAATTAGCCCTACCTTCGTTTAGCATTGCTCCCTCATTCTTTATTTTCCCGTCCCATAAACTCCCTTTCGCCATTGCCTGATAACTTCTATTTACTCTCCATTTCGTTATCAGGCTCTTCAAAATCGATGTGATATTAAGCGTAAATAAACCTGACTCGTCGATGTTCACTAGTGGATTATTTCCCACCATTTTATATAAATTCAACCCGTCAATGACGCCAGCTGGGTCAGCGCTAAGCCATCTACCAATCCAGGGTTGATAATACCGATATCCGTACCAGTATAGTCCCGTGGTATCTCGCTCTTTTCCCGAATACCTTATCGTTTTGTAATCTACCTCAACGTAATTGCGCGTTGTCAAGACTGCCGTACCACCAAAAGGATAATACTCTTCCTGACTAATGAGATTGCCATCACCGTCAATTTCCAGGACGCTACTTTCGGTCAAATTACCGTAGCTGTAGCGCAACATATCATTCTTTAAGCCCTCTGGTTTTCCGTTTTCCCAGTGTAAGCATCGCACCTGCGCCTGGCCTGCATCAGTTGTCTTAATGATATATAGGCGTTCCGTTTCCAGACTGTTTGCTGTTACCGTTTTTAGCTCAAGCCCCTGCAAATAGATTGACCGGGATAGCTGAACAGCACTGTCTGTCTGCCGTACCGTCGCCTTAAATACCCGTTGTCCGTTTATGTCGTAACGATAACTTTCACTGTCATCTTCAGCATCGTCTCGTTGTACGAGGATCACTTTCTGCAATTCTTCGCGGGGCGACCATAATAATGCCTGCCCTGGTTGTAGCACTCGCTGGAGCCCTCCGGGAGTAAAAAAAGCGTCTACTTCAGTAGGGTTTTCAGTCTGCGAACTTATGACCCCGCGGTTGCTTTTGTCAGAGAGCGTAATCGCCGTCGTGTAAGTGTTACTCGACGCCGGGGAACTGTGGCGTATCTGCGTAAGATTTCCGGCATTATCGTAAGCGTAAGTGCGGGTATAATTAGTGTAGGTAACAGCGTCGAATAATGAGGCGGAGGGAAGATTACTGCTCTGTTGAGCAATATAGGCCATTTCACGCCCTGAAGTTTTGATCAGTTGATACAGGCTGTCATAAACATACGTATTCTCGGGCACGACTTTTTGGTTCTTCCAGAATCGCGTTTCTTCCGCCACGTTATAAACACTGAGCATATTGCCAACGGGATCGTAACTATAACGTAAATGTTGCAATACCTTAGCGCCAGCAACGTGCCCTTGAGGGCGCTCTGTCTTAATACCCATCAGACGTTGGGTTTCAGACTCATAGGTGTATGAGATGACGATGCCGTTGCCATGTTCTTCTCGTAGCTTCCGACCAGCAGCTGAATATACTATTGATTTTATAATAGATTGCTCGGGGCCATTGGTTATCGTTAGCCAACTGGCCTTCAGCAGACTCGCAATATCAAAGGCCATACGTTGCGTATTGCCTGCCGCATCGCGTGTAGTCAGTAATGCGCCCGTCGCATCTGCAGTCATTAATGATGTCCAACGCTCAGAGCCTAACTGCTCGTTCAGGGTTAAGGTATCTTCACTTTGCCAGTTTACGACGTTATCTGGATTATCAAGGTTTTTCAGCAAATACCGGGTAATTGATAGCGACACACCAGTGAGAGAAATGCTCTCTAGTTGGGTCATACCGCTGGTGTCATATTGGCAAATGCAGTGCCCGGCCAGGTTTAGTTCCTGCTCCGCAGGCGTGTTTCCCGCATAGATAAAACGCGCCGTAATGCGCGTAATATTTTCCGTCCCTGTTTCCGCTATGTATTTCAACCGACCAGGCAAATCATGTGCTTCATACTGATATTTTGTGGTGATGCCTTCAGCGTTAACCTTCAGAAACGGTCTTGTAGCAGAATCGTTTAGCGTGACTGATGAGCCATTATCAGCGCCCTGCATCCGCAAAACATTACCTGCAAGGTCATTGATATAATCAATATTTACAAGGTTTTTGTCGGACAACCGTGGATCGGAACTCTGGGTAAGAAATCCTCGAGAGTCATATTGATGATGAGTAATATACTCGTCGGTAATATCAGTGGTGTCGGGATGCCGATAATATGAAACATCGCGAATCATTCGGCTACGGTTATCATATATTTTGACTGAAGGAGTCTTGCTGAAGGTAGATCGGCTCATTTTCGCCTCATCGTGCTATACGCAATTAAAAGCTGCTCCCTATAAAAGTAGTTTATAAAATGGTTTCACGGTTGGGATGACAGAACGAGGAATAATCCAGTTCATGTTAGGTATAAGATATTGTTCAAAAATAAATTTCTGTTGCGGCAATTAGCACATATAAACGTTAAGTTTCGCTCGCGTAAATTTTACTTTTTTTCACCAGTACCGCTTGCGCCCCCTTCACATTATCTGGTCGATAATTCCCGCTCCGCCCGGCTCTTCCGTGAGCCTCCTGCTTCATTCCTTTGATCTGAACGGCTTAATATTGTTGCTGCTTTTTATTGTTGGACGTACTGCGCCACCGTAGCTTTCGCGCCTTTCTCCAGCAGTGTCAGATAGGCTTTTTTCACCTGCGCCACAAAGGTCGCGTCTTTCGGCAATTCATTGCCAAAAATCGCCTCAATGCCAAGCAACGCCTGCACGCGGGCTTCACCTTGCGCGCTGCTGTTAACCGCGCTCTGGATCACTGTCAGCAACGGATCACACACTTCAATCGCTTGCCCCTGCTCGTCGACGCCGCCGACATAGCGCATCCAGCCGGCAATCCCCAGCGCCAGCAGGGAGAAATCTCGCTGATGCACTAAATGCCAGCGCACAGAATCCAGCATACGCTGCGGCAGTTTCTGGCTACCGTCCATGGCGATCTGCCAGGTACGGTGACGCAGCGCGGTATTGCTGTAACGGGCGATCAGCAGATCGGCGTAATGCGCCAGATCCACGCCCTGCACTTTCAGCGTTGGCGCCTGCTCTTTCAACATCAACGCGTGCGCGGCGCGACGGTAATTCTCGTCTTCCATGCACTCATTAATATGTTGATAACCCGCCAGATAGCCCAGATACGCCAGGAAGGAGTGGCTGCCGTTCAGCATGCGCAGTTTCATCTCTTCAAACGGCACAACATCTGCCACCAGCTCGGCACCTGCTTTTTCCCACGCCGGACGACCCGCCACGAAATTGTCTTCAATCACCCACTGGCGGAACGGCTCACAAGCTACACCCGCGGGGTCGCGCACACCGGTCAGTTGCTCGATTTTATCCAGCGTTTCGGCAGTCACCGCCGGAACAATTCTGTCTACCATGGTTGACGGGAAGGTCACATTGGCTTCAATCCAGTCGCCCAATTCTGCGTTCACCGCATGTGCATAAGCGCAGACCACATTGCGGGTGACATGGCCGTTTTCCGGCATGTTGTCGCAGGACATCACGCTGAACGCCGGTAAACCGGCGGCTTTACGGCGCGCCAGAGCTTCCACTATCACGCCCGCGGCCGATTTTGGCTGCTGCGGATTTTGCAGATCGCCGACAATTAACGGGTGATCGAGCATCAATTTGCCGGTCGCCGGAGAGTGGCAATAGCCTTTCTCGGTGATGGTCAGCGAAACAATGGCAACCTGCGGTTCGCACATAGCGGCGAGCACGGTTTCCAGGCCATCCACCTGAGCATGCAGCGCGCGTTTTGCTACGCCAACCACACGCGCAGTCCACGCGTCGGCAGACATTTCCGCCACGGTATAGAGGTTATCCTGCTGCTTGAGATCGGCAATTTGCTGCTCACCGCCAATCAAATTGACCTCGCAATAGCCCCAGTCACTGCCATGCTCTGCAGCAAGAATATCGGCATAAACTGACTGATGCGCGCGGTGAAACGCACCAAAGCCGAGATGCACAATGCGCGCAACCAGTTTGTTACGGTCATAAGTGGGTAGCGTGGCTTTCGCCGTTAATAGCCTGTTTTCCATGGTGAGACTCATCTTATTAAGTGAAACAGTGGTTCAATAGATTACGGACTGCGGTAAACCAGACTATGATTTGCGACAGGATTTGCGGACTACACCAACTAGAATGGTAACCAAATGTGTCAAAACGTGATACATTTACCTTTGTGATTCAGGCGATGCGTTGAGGAGATGAAATTACGCGATAGCGCAGACGTTACGGCATTACGGCATTACGGCATTACGGCATTACGGCATTACGGCATTACGGCATTACGGCATTACGGCATTACGGCAAAAAGCGTTTTAAAAATAGCCGCGCCCGCGAACAATATCTGAAGCGTTCGAAGAGTAAATGAATCCCTTTGCAGGTGACGGATATCATCTTAAACAGCCTTACTGAACCGGGCATGTTGAAGACATTCCTGCCAGGTCAAATGCTGTCGCCGTGCCCCATTTTCTTCAGAAGTTCTACGCGCCTGTCGCGATTTCACGCGCCGGATATTGCCTTAGCTGTTATTTAAACCGTGCTAACAGAATGAAATCAGGAGAGAAAAAAAGACCGCATGCGAACAACGGTGCTGTCACGCTGAGTATCAAAAACGGCGTACATTATGCGCGTCCCCAGCCAGCCACGATGATCAACATCCCACACATGGCGATGAGCGCCCCAAGCCAGTCGTGAACACTGAGTTTGACGCCGTCGACCACACGTAGCCAAATCAACGCGGTGCATACATACACGCCGCCGTAAGCCGCGTAAACGCGCCCACTGGCCGCCGGATGCAGCGTTAACAACCACACGAACATGGCCAGCGCGAATGCCGCGGGAATGAGTAACAGTGGCGTAGCGCCGCGTTTTAGCCATAACCAGGGCAAAAAACAACCGACAATTTCACACAGCGCGGTGGCAAAGAACAGGAGTGTAGTTTTCAGCATCAGAGGCACGTTGATTCAAACTTGGTTGAACTATCATACCTGATAATGCTCTGAGAGTGAGTCCCGGCTGGCTATCCCGTGTGGCTGAGATCGCATAGAATAGAGTGATATGGGCATCTTGTTTCTCCCTCAAATTAAGGAAATCGCAATGACTAAAACACTTAGCAAACGCCTGTGCCTCACCGCAATGCTGACGCTGGGTGCCATCGTGTACACCACCTCCGCACTGGCCGAAACCAATCGTCTGGTGATTGAATCCGGCGATAACGCGCAAAGCCGCCAATCCGCAGCGATGGAAAAAGAGCAATGGAATGACACCCGCAGCCTGCGCAACAAAGTGAACAAGCGCGTGGAAAAAGAGTGGGATAAAACCGATGTCGCGTTTGATGCGCAGGACAAATGCCAGAAAAGTAGCAACCTCAACGCCTACTGGGAACCCAATACCCTGCGTTGTCTGGATCGCCGCACCGGACAGCAAATTCGTTAACCGCCCCGGGCGCTCGCGCGCCCGATTTCCGCTTACGTAAAAGGACTTTTCATGAGTGACGCTTACACCGTCCGCCTGCGCCCGCTCGAGCGCGAGGATTTGCGCTTCGTTCATCAACTGGATAACAACGCCAGCGTCATGCGTTACTGGTTTGAAGAACCCTACGAAGCCTTCGTTGAACTTTCTGACCTGTATGACAAGCACATTCACGATCAAAGCGAACGCCGTTTTGTGGTCGAGTGCAATGGCGAAAAAGCCGGATTAGTGGAGCTGGTTGAAATTAACCACGTTCACCGCCGTGCGGAGTTTCAGATAATCATCTCCCCGGAATATCAGGGCAAAGGGCTGGCATCAAAAGCCGCGAAGCTGGCGATGGATTACGGTTTTACGGTACTGAACCTGTATAAGCTCTATCTGATTGTGGATAAAGAGAACGAAAAAGCGATTCACATTTACCGCAAGCTGGGGTTTATGGTCGAAGGTGAATTAATCCATGAGTTCTTTATTAACGGTGAGTACCGCAACACCATTCGCATGTGTATTTTCCAGCAGCAGTATCTTGAAAACCACAAAACAAGCGGCCCGACGCTACTGAAACCCACCGCGCAGTAAAGCGCGGTGGTCAGCGGCATCAATAATACTCGATGGTGTTTTTGATGCTGTATTTGTGCGACACCTGTGGTGTAACACTTTCGTCCACAATCTCCAGGCTGCAACTCACCGGGTTATCATGGCTGTCGTATTCACAGGCCTGTTTCACATTGCCCAGCGGCTTATCGTTCAGCGTGCTGACAGAGGTGTAATCCAGCTTTTTGCGCTTATCTTTCGAAGGCGTAGACACAACAGACAACGTCGCGTCTTTCGATGTCGTGGTTTTTCCCAGCGGATACCCTTCATCGTCATAGCGGTATTTAACCTCTATCTCCTTGCCCGTTGCGCGAACCACAAATCCGTTATCGTCGGTATCCCAGGTCACGCCCGCTGCCGGGAACTCCGCCAGTTGGCACTTGCCCTGCAAACGCAGTCGTTTTTCCTTCGATTCCGCCTCGAGATAGTAGTTGGCATCCAGCACCAGCGACACGCCGCTGTTATTTTCCAGATCGTGCAGTTCAAGCGTATCGAAACATCCCTCTTTCGACATCGTTCCGGTAACGCGTTTCGTGACTTCACCTTTATCGTTAAGCAACGTCTGGCTGAAATCTTTAACCGGGCCACGCAACGGATCAAAATCGAATTCATTCGAGAAGCTCGCCATTTCCGGCGTGAATGAAACGGGTCCCTTCGGCTTATCGCATCCGGCAAGCGCCACCGCCAGAGAGATAAGTAACAGCTGTTTTTTCAATGGGTTCACCACATTCTTCTTTTGTAATGCGCTTATATTAGCAAAAGCTTTATAACTTAGGGCAATGACTTCTTTGTGGCTATGCCTGGTGGCTGGCGAGTAACAACAGCGAATAGCCTGCGCCGCCCACACCTGTTAGCAATAAAATCAACGATGAGAAGGTAGCAAAACGCCCACTTTGCCTCGCGGGTAACCAGCGTTTAACGGCCAGGATATAGAGCGTTAAGACACTAAAATCCAGCACTACCCAGATGGCGGTAAGCAACGTGATGCTGGCGGCGAAATCACCGGTAATGCCGGTAAACTGCGGGAAAAAAGCGATAAAAAACAGAATATCCTTTGGGTTAGCGATGGCCGTCATAAATCCCGCAACAAACCCGCCCTGCCCGCTATTGTGGGTCATCCCCGTGCCTTTTTCACGCCGCAAGGCGCGCAATGCCTGCACAGCGCTAATCGCAATAAAGAGCGAACCCGCCATTGCTACCAGATTTAGTAGCCAGCCCGAGAGCGTGACAACGCCCGCCAACGTTAACCCCGCCAGTGCGATTAATACCAGCGAGGCCAGATTAGTGCCTGCCAGCGTTAAAAACGCGCGCGCGTGATTGCCTCGCGCTGCCGCCGCGCACACCAGCGCCACCACCGGCCCGGGCGTTGCCAGCAACGTCACTACCACACCGATGTATGTTCCCAGCAACACCACATTCAGTGATCCCATCCTCTCCCTCCTTTTATTTATTGACGAAGTATCACCGGAAAGCGCGGGTCTGAAAAACGAGTTAAACTGCCGTTCGCTATGCAAAAAACTCATAATGGATAACGAACAAATGAACCAAAACCTGCCGCCACTCTATGCACTACGGGCGTTTACCGTTGCCGCGCAAATGGCATCATTTAGCCAGGCAGCCCTTTTTCTCAATGTCACCCCCGGTGCGGTAAGCCGTCATATTCGTACCCTTGAAGAGTGGTTTGGGTGTCGTTTGTTTCTGCGCCATGGCCCGAAAATTACCCTGACCGACGCAGGAAGCCAGCTGGCTGTTCGTTTACAGGACGGTTTTTTGCAACTGGAAAATGCCTGCCAGACACTGCGCAGCCACCAGCATCAGCTGCGGCTCAAAGCCCCATCGACGCTGACAATGCGCTGGTTATTAGATGTATTAAATGCCTTTCGCCAGCAGCACAGCACACCGCAGATTGAGATCAGTAGTGTCTGGATGGATATCGATACCGTCGATTTCCGCACCGAACCCTTCGATTGCGCCATTCTGCTGGGTAACGGCCATTTTGGTGAGTACACGCAAAGCCTGCGCTTATTTGATGAGTGGTTGATCCCGCTCTGCGCCCCGGCGCTTAAAGCGCTGGCGCAACGCGAGCTGAGCAGTTGCGCCTTGATCCATCCGTCGCGCGATCGCCGCGACTGGCGGCGCTGGCAAGCCGGGAGCGGTTTATTTCCCACGCTCGTCCCTGGCGGCGGCGCGGTTTTTGACACGCTGGAACAAGCCTACCAGGCGGCGATCGGTGGTCATGGCGTGGCGGTCGGCGATCTGCTGCTCAGCCTGCCCGCCCTGGCGCAAAATCAGCTAACGCTGCCCTTCCCGCAAGCAATAAGCACTGGCGACAGTTACTGGCTGGTGTGGCCCAAAGATTCGCCGCGCAAAAAGAATATTGACCGTCTGGGCGAATTCCTGCTCACCGCCGTCCCGGTCGATTTCCCGCCGGAGGTGGAGCTATTAAAACAGCGATAGCGGCTTATTCAGATGATTCAGATATTTACCTTTTGCAGCCATCGCAGGTGCTAAGCTTAGTGCGGGTAAAACAGAAGGAGACGAGGATGCATTATTCACGTTGGCTTTGCGCATTACTGCTGGTGGGTGCTGTGCCGGCGTTCGCCGCGCCGGACTCATGCGAACGGGTTAAAACCGATATTCAGCAACGTATTATCAATAATGGCGTGCCGGAAACGGGATTTACGCTAACCATCGTGCCTAATGATCAGGCTGACCAGGCAGGTTCGCAGGTCGTCGGTCATTGCGCCAATGACACCTACAAAATTCTCTACACCCGCAACAGCGGCGCCGCTCAGCAGAGCGAAGAAAGCGCCGGCGCGCAGTAAATAAAATCCCCCTTCATTTCAGGGGGATTTCCCTCAACTTGATCACGCTTAAGATTCTTCTACTCCCTAATGATTAACATGATCACTTCATTAGCCTGCTTTTAATACACCAGGCAATTTCTTTTTATTATAAAAAATAATGGAGTGAGCTATGTCCGATAGTGAATACCAGGGAGGGATCAGCCGACGAACGTTGGTGAAATCCACCGCTTTAGGATCGCTTGCGCTGGCCGCCGGGAGTTTTTCCCTGCCCTTTGGCCTGCGTTCTGCCGCCGCTGCCGTGCAACAGGCGATGCAACCCGCGCCAGACAAAGTGGTGTGGGGAGCCTGTTCGGTCAACTGCGGTAGCCGCTGCGCGCTGCGTTTGCACGTCCGTGACAATGAAGTTTACTGGGTCGAAACCGATAATACCGGCGAGGATATCTACGGCAATCATCAGGTACGCGCCTGCCTGCGCGGCCGTTCTATTCGCCGCCGCATTAACCACCCGGATCGCCTGAACTACCCCATGAAACGCGTCGGTAAACGTGGAGAAGGCAAGTTTGAACGTATCAGCTGGGACGAAGCACTGGATACTATCGCCAACAGTTTGAAAGACGTGGTGCAAAAATACGGCAACGAAGCGGTCTACATTAATTACTCCTCCGGCATTGTCGGCGGCAACATTACCCGCTCTTCCCCTTCGGCGTCGATTATTGCCCGCCTGATGGCGATGTATGGCGGTTTTCTCAACCAGTACGGCACTTACAGCACCGCGCAAATCTCCTGTGCGATGCCTTACACCTACGGTTCCAACGACGGTAACAGCACCTCGGATATCGAAAACACCAAACTGGTGGTGATGTTCGGTAACAACCCGGCGGAAACCCGCATGAGCGGCGGCGGCATTACCTATTTCCTCGAGCAGGCGCGTGAACGCTCAAATGCGCGGATGATCGTTATCGATCCGCGTTATACCGACACGGCCGCCGGACGCGAAGATGAGTGGGTGCCCATTCGTCCAGGTACCGATGCCGCGCTGGTTGCCGGTATGGCGTGGGTGCTGATTAACGAAAACCTCGTCGACCAGGCGTTTCTGGATAAATATTGCGTCGGCTACGACGAAAAAACGCTGCCTGCCGATGCGCCCGCCAACAGCCATTACAAAGCCTATATTCTCGGCCAGGGCGAAGACCGCATCGCTAAAACACCGCAGTGGGCATCGCGTATCACCGGTATTCCCGCCGATAAAATCATCAAACTGGCGCGGGAAATTGGCAGCGCCAAACCGGCTTATATCTGCCAGGGCTGGGGGCCGCAGCGCCAGGCCAATGGCGAACTGACCTCACGCGCCATTGCCATGTTGCCGATCCTCACGGGTAACGTCGGCATCAACGGCGGCAACAGCGGCGCGCGTGAATCCACCTACACCATCACCATTGAACGTATGCCGATGCCGGAAAACCCGGTGAAAACCTCGATTTCGTGCTTTACCTGGACCGATGCCATTGCGCGCGGCCCGGAGATGACCGCCAAACGCGACGGTGTGCGCGGCAAAGATAAGCTTGATGTGCCGATTAAATTTATCTGGAACTATGCCGGAAACACCATTACCAACCAGCACGGCGATATCAACCGCACTCACGACATTCTGCAGGACGACAGCAAGTGCGAAATGATCGTGGTCATTGAGAACTTTATGACCTCATCGGCGATGTATGCCGACATTCTGCTGCCAGATTTGATGACCGTCGAACAGGAAGACATTATCCCCAATGATTATGCCGGGAACATGGGCTACCTGATTATCCTCCAGCCCGTCACCGCGCCGAAGTTCGAACGTAAACCGATTTACTGGATAACCAGCGAAATCGCTCGCCGCCTGGGACCGGATATTTACCAGAAATTTACCGAAGGCCGTACGCAGGAAGAGTGGCTGAAATACCTGTACGCCAAAATGGTCGCCAAAGATCCACAGCTGCCCGCTTATGAAGACCTGAAAGCGATGGGTATTTATAAGCGCAAAGATCCGAACGGCCACTTTGTTGCCTATAAAAAATTCCGCGACGACCCGATCGCCAACCCGCTGAAAACCCCCTCCGGCAAAATTGAAATTTACTCCAGCAAGCTGGCGGAAATTGCCAACAGTTGGGAACTGGATAAAGACGAAGTGATTAGTCCGCTGCCGGTTTACGCCTCAACCTTTGAAGGCTGGGACGATCCGGCGCGCGAAAAATTCCCGCTGCAATTATTCGGTTTTCACTACAAAGCACGCACCCACTCCAGCTACGGCAACATCGATGTGTTGCAGGAAGCGTGTCGCCAGGAGGTGTGGATCAACCCGATCGACGCCGAACGGCGCGGGATCAAACAGGGCGACATGGTGCGCGTCTTTAACGACCGCGGGGAAGTCCGTATCGCCGCGAAAGTGACGCCGCGCATCATGCCGGGCGTCAGCGCCATGGGCCAGGGGGCCTGGCATCAGGCCAGTATGGACGGCGATCGCATTGACCACGGCGGCTGCGTGAACACGCTGACCACGCACCGGCCTTCGCCGCTGGCGAAAGGCAACCCGCAGCACACCAATCTGGTCGATATTCAAAAGGTTTAAGGAGTAGCCGATGACAACCCAGTATGGATTTTTTATCGATTCTGCCCGGTGCACCGGTTGTAAAACCTGCGAACTGGCCTGTAAAGATTACAAAGACTTAACCCCGGATGTCAGTTTCCGCCGCGTGTATGAATACGCGGGCGGTAACTGGCAGGAAGATAACGGCGTCTGGCAGCAAAACGTCTTTGCGTATTATCTGTCGATTTCCTGCAACCATTGTGAAGATCCGGCGTGCACCAAAGTCTGCCCGAGCGGTGCAATGCATAAGCGGGAAGACGGGTTTGTGGTGGTGGACGAAGATGTCTGCATCGGTTGTCGCTACTGCCATATGGCCTGCCCGTACGGCGCGCCGCAATACAATGCGTCAAAAGGTCATATGACCAAATGCGACGGCTGTTATGACCGCGTTGCAGAAGGGAAAAAGCCCATCTGCGTGGAATCCTGCCCGCTGCGCGCGCTCGATTTCGGCCCGATTGACGAATTGCGTAAGCAACATGGCGAACTGGCCGCTATCGCCCCGCTTCCGGCATCGCACTTCACGAAGCCCAATATTGTCATCAAACCAAACGCCAACAGCCGCCCGACGGGGGATACCACCGGCTATCTGGCAAACCCGCAGGAGGTGTGAGATGGGAAACGGATGGCATGAATGGCCGCTGGTTCTGTTTACGGTGCTCGGTCAGTGCGTGGTGGGCGGATTGATTGTGACTGGCTTCGTCTGGATGAACGCCAGAGATGACAATAGCGGCCAGGTGCGGATTGTCCGCAGCCAGTTTTTGCTCTGGGTGTTGATGGGCATCGGTTTTATCGCCTCAATGATGCACCTCGGTTCACCGCTGCGCGCGTTTAACTCGCTAAACCGCATTGGCGCCTCGTCACTGAGTAATGAAATTGCCGCCGGATCGCTGTTTTTCGCCGTCGGCGGTTTCTGGTGGCTGCTGGCCTGGCTTGGCAAACTGCCAGCCGCACTGGGGCGCGGCTGGCTGATTATCAGCATGGTGCTGGGGGGACTGTTTGTCTGGGCGATGACGCAGGTTTACCAGATTGATACCGTGCCGACCTGGCATAACGGCTACACCACCGCCGCATTTTTCCTCACTATGTTGACGGGCGGGCCGCTGCTGGCGGCGTTGCTGCTGCGGCTGGCGGGTATGCGTTTTCCGGCCCCGCGTTTTGCCGCCATCAGCGTTGCGGCACTTATCGCAAGCGTTGCCGTGGTAATGTTGCAGAGCATGCAGCTTGGCGAAACCCACAGCTCAGTGCAGCAAGCGGTCGCGCTGGTGCCGGATTACGCCCTGTTGCAGGTGGTGCGTTTACTGCTGGTCGCCCTCGGTCTCGGTTGCTGGATCTGTCCGCTTGTAATGCGCAGACAGCCGAAAGCCAGCAGCTTGCTGGTCGGCGTTGTGCTGGTGGTAGCCGGTGAAATCATTGGCCGTGGTCTGTTTTACGGCCTGCATATGACCGTTGGCGTTGCCGTCGCGGGTTAATCACAATGCGCGGGGAAACCCGCGCTTTTCAGGAGAAAGCATGACGGACGCAACCCGCGAGTCTTTTATTTTTACCGCCCGCGTGCTGGGCGCCCTTTTTTACTATCCGCCGGAGAGCGAACCCTCCGCGCCGCTCGTCGCCGCGCTACGCAGTCGCGAGTGGCTGGAACAGTGGCCTTTACCACAAGAGGCGCTTATTCCGCTGGCAGAGGCGTTTGCGCAACCATGTGACGAGCCGCTAAATGAGGCCTGGCAACGATTGTTGATCGGCCCGTGGGCGCTACCCGCGCCGCCGTGGGGTTCGGTCTGGCTGGATAAAGAGAGCGTGTTATTTGGCGACTCGACGCTGGCGCTGCGCCAGTGGATGCGCGACAACAATATTGCGTTCAATAGCGGGCAAAACGAGCCGGAAGATCACTTCGGCACCTTGCTGCTGATGGCGGCGTGGCTGGTGGAACAAGGCAAAAACAACACCTGCGATCAATTACTGGCCTGGCATCTGCTGCCGTGGAGCGGGCGGTTTCTTGCCGAGTTCTGTGATAACGCGCAGCACCCTTTTTTCATGGCACTCGGGCAACTGGCGCAATTAACGCTGGCGCAGTGGCAAGAGCAGTTGCTTATTCCGGTGGCGCAAAAAACGCTGTTTCGCTAACGCATCTATTTCAGATGCGCTGAGGAAAATCTAAAAGCAGAAAAGATCCTGTACATCGGGTACTAACAGTAAAAGCCAGGCTGCTGTGTATTTTCCACAGAGTGCCTGTTTCGTGTCTAATGCCTGAAACGTAAAAACAAGTATGCCTCCCTGAATCATTGATTAACTCCGGGAGGCTATCATGGCAGTGCAAAATTTAATCGGCACTATAAATTTTATTAACAGGATATTTTTTTCTCACCACATGCCTTATTTCAGAAAAGGTTATAGGATCAAAAGCTTCGTTTTTCCTTCTTTTTTCAAGATTGGCCCATGGTCTTTTGTTATAATCCTCAGATTCAACACGACTGCCATCAAAGAACATCATAAAATCCACCTCTTTAATCGGCGAACTACCGCTATATACCCAGTCCAGCCCTAATTTAGAAAGCTTTCTGAAAAAAACATTTTTTAGAGCATAAGAAACCATTTCCAGATTAAACTTAGCGCCTTGCATGTTATCGATTCTCTCCATTTTCTTATAGCCGGCTTTATCGCTTTTTTTAAACTCTTTCGCAAAATCCTCCATTGCTTCTTTAAACGGCACTTGTACGACGCCTATTCGAGTAAATAAGTTTCCCTGGTCGTCCCTGTAGTTTTTCGCTAACGATTGCAGCAACGTATTTTTTTTACTCTTCGCTTTCATATACTCTGATAAAGAAAAATATTTATAATTTTTCTTTAAAAACGCAGACCAACTACTTAATAATTGCTTAGCATAATCGTCCGATAATGCAGGATTTTCTTTCTGTAGGCTTTTTATATTCGCGGAACCTACTGGAAGCCCTTTTTTAATTTTGGGGGCAGTTTCATGTAAATTTTTAAAGTCAATATTAAATGCGACATTAAGCGAATCTATTCTTAAATGCCCACTTTCCCCTCTTATCTTAAGGTATTCTTCTCTTGAGGATTCTGTACCATAAATTAAATTGACACTGGAACTAGCATTACCACCATTGTCTATATAACTGCCCGGATTATTATGAACCATTCTGAACAGATTCAGCCCGTCCACCGTCCCCGCAGGATCCGCGCTCAGCCACCGTCCCGCCCACGGCTGATAATAGCGGTAGCCGTAGTAATACAGCCCGGTGGCGTCCTGCTCTTTACCTGAATAGCGGATGGTCTTGTAATCCGCCTCCAGCTGGCTGCGCGCGGCAAACAGCGCCGTACCGCCAAACGGGTAATACTCCTCCTGGCTGATAAGCTCGCCGCTGGCGTCCACTTCGAGGCTGCTGCTGCCGGTGAGGTTGTCGTAGCTGTAGCGAGTCTGGTCATTGCTGATGCCTTCAGGCTGCCCGCTCTCCCAGTGCAGCACTCGTACCTGGGCGCGTCCGGCCACGCCGACGGTTATCACCTGTAACGCCTCTGTGGCGCTGCTGCGCAGTTCCAGACCCGGCAGATAAACCACCCGTCTGGTCTGCGTGCTGTTGCCGGTCAGCTGCGAGGTGATTTTCACGATGCGCTGGCTGCTGGCGTCGTAACGGTAACGTTCGCTGTCGTCCGCGGCACCACTGCGGGTGACGGGCGTGACCTGCTGAAGTTCCTGACGCGCCGTCCACAGCAGGCTCTGCCCCGGTAAAAGCTGTTGCTGCTGGCCACCGGCAGTGAACAGCGCCTCCACATCCGCCGGGTTTTCCGTAAACGTGCTGAGCACCGCCCGGTTGCTGCGGTCGGATACGGTGATGCTGGTGGTGTAGTTGTTGCCGGATGCGGGCGCGCTGTGCTGAATTTTCGTCAGATTACCGGCGTTATCGTAGTTGTAAGTGCGGGAGTAGTTCGTGTACGTGGCGTTATCGAAGGAGGTGACATCAGGCAGGTTACTGTTCTGCTGTACCACATTTGCCATTTCGCGTCCGCTGGCGCTGACCAGCTGGTACAGGCTGTCGTAGGCGTAGTGATTTTCGGGAACCACTTTCTGATTTCGCCAGAAACGCGTCTCCTCAGCATCATTAGTAATCACCAGCACATTGCCCACCGGGTCGTACTCGTAGCGCAGGTCCTGCAGCACTTTTGCCGGTGTCATACGTTCCGTTTTAATGCCAACAAGGCGCTGCGTTTCCGCTTCATACGAATATGTGGTCACCACGCCGTTGCCGTGCTCCTCGCGCAGCTTCTGCCCGGCAGCGGACCAGGTCAGGGATTTCACAATTACCTGCTCGGAACCGCCACTGACTGTCAGCCAGCTGCCTTTCAGCAGCCCCGCCACGTCATAGGCCACGCGCTGCATATTACCTCTGGCATCGGTGGTGGTGAGGACATTCCCGGCCGCGTCCACCGTGCTGGTTGTGGTGTGGGTTTCGCCCGCCAGCAGGTCGTTCCACGCGGAAGCATCCGCACCCTGCCAGTCTGCGTCGGTATCGTCCGGCAACAGCTGGCGGGTGACGGCAAGCGGTACGCCGCTCAGGGAAATACTGGTTGTAGAAAGCAAACCTGCCGGGTCATAGTGGCTGACAGGCTGGCCGGCAAGATTGTGGCTCTGTTCATCCACTGAATTCCCACTCCAGATAAATCGTTCAGTGACTTTTCCCTGCCCGGTAATGCTGAGCAACCGCCCCGGCAGGTCTGCTGCTTCATACTGAAAAGTGCGGGTAACGGCGGCGCTGCGGTCATTCTCTGGACCAATATTGCTGACCTGCAAAAACGCCCGCCCGGAGGCGTCATTCAGGGCAACCGTGGTTCCGGCATCGGCACTCTGCGTACGCAGCGGCGCGCCGTTCAGGTCGGGGAGATAACTGAAATTCGCCCGCCCGGCGGCATACAGACGCGGGTCAGCACTTTGTGACGGTAAACCGCGCGCGTCAAACTGATGGCGGATGATACGCTCATCGGTGGTGTCCGGCGTTTCCGGATGGCGGTGATAAACGATGTCACGCACCGCCAGGCCACGGTTATCCAGCACCGTGACCGACGGGGTTTTACTGTAAAGGGAAAGACTCATGGAATACTCCGTTAGATGTTAGGCAACCAAAATGGTCACCGAAAGTATAGTTGACGGCCTCTGCAAAGTTTGTCGGATTTGATTTATATGTATTATCTGGCTCACCAGGGGTGAGTCCTATACAAAAGCAGCTGTCGATCAACATTAATTAAATATCACGACTCATATTTCCCGCGTCATTTTATATTAACAACACCACTAAATATAGCTAATCACCCCAACAAGATAACCAACTATCAGTAGAATTACGCAGCAGGAATCACTGCGGTATAAATATATTTTTTAATATATTTATAGTTCGCTTCAGCCGCGATAAATTCTGGTTTCTTCTCCAGAAATGGAGGGGGATGATATCTATCAAGAAAGAGCCCATGAAATGGGCACGCTTGAACCCATTCGATTTTACAACGTCTGCTATGCGAAATTTTATTCCCGACGGGAATAAAACCTCACCCTCATGCGGTAATGCTGATGATGGTGCAATCCAATGCCCCCTGGCAGCTGCTGGAGCATCCAGGATAAGAAGATGCGTGTTTAAAAAAGGCAACCCAATTGATGCGCTGGCGTAATTTTCCTGTTCAATTTCATTACCAACCGTTGAATACAGCGCTTCATCCTTAGCACCTTCTGGATAATCAAAGCCAATACCACGAAAAAGGAGTCGGCCATATTTTTTCGTTTGTTGGATGTTTCGCCAAATCAGACTTTAAGGAATTTTCGAACAATGTCATGCTTTTATTAAAAGCCCCCCAGAAAAGAAATTTGTTTTTAATAAATCCCAATTTATAAATTCCCGCTTTAAAACTTTATGCTATTTCTGACTTAAATCACCTGTTCTAAGGCGCTGATTAATAAGAGCGTAACTCTTAGTAGTATATAATTCCACTGCAGCCTGCTCACCATATTTCAGCCCCATCTTTTTAGCCGTTGGTAGACGGCGTGGAAATTCCCTTGACCCTGACCCGAAATCCTGCGCCATTCAGAAACAGAATGCCGGCATGATCTACACTCCCTATACGGAAGTGGGGCCGATGAAAAAATCACGATTCACCGAAGAGCAGATTGTTTTGCCCTGAAGCAAGCGGAACTGGGGGCGTCCGTGCCGGAGGTCTGCCGTAAGCTGGGTATTTCCGATGCCACGTTCTATACGTGGCGCAAGAAATATGGCGGGATTTCGCCCTCAGAACTGAAGCACATGCGTCAGTTGGAAGAGGAAAACCTGCGGCTGACGAAACGGGTGGCCGATCT